>CALGDE010000153.1 GCA_937883785.1 uncultured cyanobacterium | reverse complement strand
ACACCACTATCATTAGCTGGGTCAAGCTGTCAGAAGCCGCTCTAGAAGAGCCTAAAGAGAACCTGACTCCACCCAAGGTTGGAGAGGTTGATGAACTCCAGACTTTTGTGGGTGCGAAAAAAACAAAGTGTGGATTTGGACTGCCTTGAACCACTTTCGCCCAGGTCTTCTCGATTGGACCGTTGGGGATCATAGTGCCGAAACCTTCAAACCCCTCTGGCAGCGGATCCAGCGCTGGCACTGCTACTTTTGGGTGAGTGATCAGTGGCGAGTGTATGACCAATTTCTACCGGATGGAGATCGGATTATTTCCAAAACCTACATGACCCGTGTGGAAGGCGAGAATAGTCGCTTGAGGCACTATTTAGCTCGGTTGCGGCGGAAGACTTTTTGCTACTCCAAGTCAGTGGAGATGCTAGAGATATCCATTCGCCTGCTGGTGCATTATTTGAAGCATTATCAGGTTCCACTACCACTCCGCCATCCTGACTTCCTCTCCTAATCCTGCAACGCCGAAAATATTTAGCAAATATGCTGATGAGACGCCTTGGTGTGGCTACTCGTCGTCATTCACCACTGACCAGGGGCTGTGCTGGGTTAAACTTCAAGCTCTCTCGCCATAGGGGGATCAGACCTTTGCGCTGTTGCCCCAAAAGGCGCGTATTTCTTTCGGCGAATATGCCCTGGATGTTCTAAAGGAGACGGGCAGAAAAATGCGTAAAAAAAAGCCCCTAGCTTGGGACATTGCTGCCCTTCGCCAGAGACTCACTGCTTGAGTTATCGAGAAGTAGAAGTGGAAAAGGAGTGAGTGCTACGCAAGCTGTTGTCGCTCCGACTCTAGGACTTGGAGGAGCTCGGTGTTGCCCTGGTTACGGGCGATCGCCATTCGCTCCTCCAAACGACTCACCAAGGCATCGTGATGGCGTACCGCCACTGCGGTCATCTTGCTAGTGGACTTTCGGGCACTCATTGCCCAAGTAGGTACAGCTTTACGTTGACTGGGCACGATTTGACCTTTGTTATTAACACCGTAGGGAATGCCGCGATAGCTGAGCTCTCGGGGAGTGTGGGGTAATGCTCTAACCGCATGGCGATGCCAGGGCAACCCTCGATAGTGTCCATCCCACGAACCGCCGTAACTATGGGTGGATGCGGCAGGTGCAGTGTAGCGGTGACCTCTATAAGTCAAATCCATTGTTATTCTCCTTTGTGACTGCCTGCGCTAATACGCAGATGCCCCAGGGGGGGTGGCTCAAGGATTTCGTTAGAGCCTTTTCCAGAAAGCCATGCCCAAAGCTAAAGCCCTGTCCAAAGCCGCGATCGCCACCTCTGGGAGTAGTGCTACAGAATCGACAGAACTTTTTCAAGCTGATTTAGAAAATTCTGTATCTACAAATACATATTGCCCAGATTTTCGGACGATATCTACAGCTCGTGACAAATTTTCTCGTAAATTTTGAATAAGCTTTAGTAACTCTTTCTGCTGTTTAAGCTGAAGTTCCTTTCTTTCGGGTAAAGCGCTTAAGCAACAGGTCCACCTCGGGAATGGAAAGGCGGGTGGCGATCGCCAAAAATGCTCCTAGGGCGATCGCCGCCGGAATCAGGACCTCTGCCAGCTCCACAAAAAATCCGCCCGTGCCCCACCAGGTTTCCAAGCCATAGAGGGTGGTCCAGCACAGGGCTCCGGTGGCCACGCTGAGGGCGAAGGCGCTGCCGAAAGATGGAAGCCATTGCCCCCAGGGGAAGCCATCAAGGCGGTTGTTGAGAATGACCAGAAAGGCAACTAAGGACGTGAGGTTGACGCCGACGGTGGCAAGCACAATGCCAGGCGCGCCGAATTGCTGCACCAATAGCCAGTCCAGCAGCACGTTGACGACAATATTAATTAGGCTGATGCGGAAGGGGGTTTGAGCGTCGCCAAGGGCGTAGAACACCCGCACCAACACGTCTCGGCTGAGATAAATCACCATGCCCAGGGACGCCGCCAGTAGCACCGACGCCACCAGGGCGGAATCCTCTGGACTAAAGGCTCCCCGTTCATAAATCACCCGCACGATCGCCCGGGATAGGGGCACCATTACGGCGCTCAGGGGCAGCATGGTGAGGGCAGTAATCATCAATCCCTGGCGGATGCGGTCTTTTAGCTCGGGGCGACCACTGGGAGCCGCCAGCCGGGACAGCACTGGCAAAAAAGGCACCAGGATAATATTCGACACTAAGCCCAGGGGCGTTTGCACCAGCAGGTTGGCGTAATTCAATGCCGCCGCCGCTTGGGGAATGTAGGAGGCAAAGTGTAGGTCAGTGTAGAGATTGACCTGGAGCATGCCCGACGCCAAGGTGGCGGGTCCCATTACGGCGAGAACTTTGCGCACGCCAGGATGTTTCCAGTCCAGGCGCAGTCGTAGTTTACCCAGCCCTTCCCGCGCTTGGGTGGGAAGCTGAATGAGCCACTGTAGCAGGGCACCAATAGTTGTTCCCCCGGCTAGAAAAATCGCGCCCCAAATCCAGTTGTGGGGCGCCGCGCCGCCGTTGGCAAAGCCCAGACCGTAAACGGCGATCGCCCCAATGGTCACAAAGCTGGACAGCAGAGGGCTAATGGAGGGAATCCAATATTGATCGGCGGCGTTTAGAGAGCCAAAGCCAATGCCGATAAATCCTGCCAGCAGGGCAATGGGAGCCATCACCTGAAGTTGGAGAATGGCGATCGCTCGGGTTTGAGCCAGGTCCGTGAGGGTGGCTGGATCCAGCCCTTGGCGAGCGGCTTCGGCAGCGTTCATGGTTAAGCCGGGAGCCAGCAGATCAATGACGGTTTCCGCGCCCAGCACTAAACCGACGCTGACCACAAGCAACACTGCGCCAACAATGGTGGTGACCGTTTCGATAATGTGGGAGGCTTCTCGGCGATCGCTTTTCGCCAGCACACTCACCATGGCGCTGTGGAACGGACCGTTAATGCCCCCCAACAAAATCAGCAGAAAGCCAGGGATAACGTAGGAAAAACTGTAGGCATTTACCACCGGACCAGCCCCAAAAGCGGCGGCGATGGTTTGCTGGCGCACCAAACCCGCTACCTTGCTGAGTAAGGTGGCAGCGGCGACGATACTAGCAATGGATAGGAGCGATCGCCCCTTGTTAGATGTTGAGCCGCTAGGTTTATCCACAACAGATGTATCGGGCGTTTCAGCGGAAGGCTCATCGAAATTTGAACCCGTGCCGTTAGATCCACTGATTCCATGGCTGGTGGCGCTAGTCCCATTAACTATTTCATTGGCAGTGCCAGAAGCGCTGTTGAGAGCTTGGGAAGCGCCGTTTTGAGCCTCAGAAATACCATTCGCACCGTTAGGGGTGGCGCCGTCGTTGGGGAAACTGGACGCACCATTAAGAACGTGGGGCGTACCGTTGGAGTTGGCGACGCCGTCAGAAATATCAGGAACATCGTTGGAAAATCCGTCAGGGGTATCAGCGGTGCCGTTAGATGTTTCAGATTGTGTTGAAAATTGAGAACCAGACTCTTGAGGCGAGGTAGAGTCAGGCTGCTGAGGGGTATTAGCTTGGGTTTCCGTATTGTGTGCCATTGAAGGGCGGTCGATAGCAGAAGAAACCGCTACTCTGAAAGAATAGGTCGAGAGGCAAGCCATTGGCTTTTGCGCTGACCTGTCTGAAAAAATATTCAAACAACCCGTTTAGAAACCCCTTTCACAACCCGCCTATTTCAGATTTTTTAGTAAACGTCTATGACCCTTACTTCGGCAGCGTCAGATTCGGAGTCCCAACCTCGCGATCCCCAGAATTCTAATGCAGAACTGTCCTCCACCCAAGTGAAAGGGGAGGCAACAGGCGGAGATATAAAAGAAGATTCAATGGTGATCGCCCCCCAGCCAGTGGTGATGGAACAGGTGGTTCTATCGGTGTCGGGGATGAAGTGTGCAGGCTGCGTATCGGCGGTGGAACGGCGATTACGGCTTCAGGACGGGGTTGAAGAAGCGTGCGTCAATTTGGTGACGGAAACGGCGGCGATCGCTTTTACTCCCGATACCAACGCAGAAACATTGGCGGCGCTGCTCAGTAAGGCGGGTTTTCCCAGCGAAGTGCGATCGCCCGAAGCAGAATTAGCCGAGCTAGAAAATTCCACCGACGACGCACCGGGGCGGTGGGAACAACTTTGGAACGATTGGAACGGGGTGGCGCTGGCGGCAGTGCTGCTCACTGTTTCCAGCTTTGGACATTGGAACCATATGGGGGGTCCCGAGCTGCCGCTAATTAGCTCCATTGAATTTCATTTTTTGGTGGCTACCCTGGCGCTGCTGTTTCCTGGTCGCGACATTATTCAGGATGGCTTGCTAGGGCTGTGGCGGCGAGTGCCCACCATGAATTCCCTAATCGCCATGGGCACCCTGTCGTCCTATGGAGCCAGCTTAGTGGCGTTGATTTGGCCCAACTTGGGGTGGGATTGCTTTTTTGATGAGCCGGTGATGTTGCTGGGCTTTATTTTGCTGGGGCGCACCTTGGAAGGGCGGGCTCGGCGACAGGCACGGAAGAATTTTGAAGCGTTGCTGGCCCTACAGCCCACCGTGGCGCGGGTGTTGCCGTCATTAACCGCTGGAGACCGCGATGACTTAACCAATGTGGATCCGGCGATCGCCCAGAAAATCCCCGCATCCCAGGTGGTTCCCGGTCAATGGCTGTTAGTACTCCCCGGCGACAAGGTGCCTGTGGATGGCACCGTTAGAGCGGGACAAACCGTAGTGGATGAATCCATGCTGACGGGAGAATCCATCCCCGTGGGCAAAACCGTTGGTGACCCGGTGCAAGGGGGCACAGTGGTGATGTCGGGGGCGATCGCTGTTCAAGCCACTGGCACGGGACAGGATACGGAAGTGGCTCGCATTGTGAAACTGGTAGAGGCGGCCCAAACGCGAAAAGCGCCAGTACAGCGGCTGGCGGATACGGTGGCTGGCTATTTCACCTATGGCGTAATGGGAATTGCTGCTGTAACCCTGGCCATTTGGCTCGTGGTCGGACTGTGGACCGATGGCGGCACCGTTACCCTGGCCCAGAGCACGATGGCAATGGACATGGGGGACATGGCTTCAAGCTCCGCCCCGTCGTCGCCGGTTTTTATGTCCCTTTTTGTGGCGCTGAAGTTTGCGATCGCGGTGCTAGTGGTGGCCTGCCCCTGCGCCCTAGGCTTAGCCACCCCCACCGCGCTGTTGGTGGGGTCGAGTCTCGGTGCCCAGCGTGGGTTGCTGATTCGCGGCGGCGACGTGCTGGAGCAAATCAACAAAATCACCACCGTCATTCTGGACAAAACCGGCACTTTAACTACCGGTCAGCCAGAAGTGACCGACTGTGTAGTGCTCAATAACCAGGTTAGGGACACCGACCTTCTCGCCCTGGCCGCAGCGGTGGAGCAAGGCACCCAACACCCCATTGCCAATGCCATTGAAACTGCTGCCGGCGATCGCAATCTCACCCTCCCCCCGGCAACCCAATACGAAACCACCGTCGGCTCCGGCGTTGCAGCTCAGGTGTCCTGGCACGATGACGCTTGCCTGGTGCAACTGGGCAATGAAAATTGGTTCAAGTCTCAAAATATTGAAATCAGCGCGGAGCACCACAAGCACTGGGTAACTTTGGCCGGTGAAGGAAAAACCGTTGTGGGGCTGACTTTGGGGAATTCTTTGGCCGGGCTAATTGCTGTCGCTGATCCCCTCAAAGATGGCGCGGTGCAAACAGTGCAGAATTTGCAAGACTCTGGATTGACGGTGGCGTTATTGACGGGTGATCGCCCCGAAACTGCCCGAGCGATCGCCCAAAAGGTGGGCATTGCTGCCGATGCGGTTCAGGCACAAATTACTCCCAGCGGGAAAGCCGATGTGGTTTCTAGCTATCAGAACAAAGGGGAAACGGTAGCCATGGTGGGGGATGGTACTAACGATGCGCCGGCGATCGCCCAGGCAGACTTGGGCATTACCCTGGGCACTGGCACCGCCGCCGCTGCCGAAACCGCCGATATTATCCTTACGCGCAATACTCTGGGCGACTTAATCGCTGCCTTGAAACTGGGAAGAGCCACCCTGACTAAAATTCGCCAAAATCTGGTTTGGGCCCTTGCCTACAACCTTATTGGCATTCCCCTGGCGGCAGGACTGTTTATGCCCCTCTTCGGTGTCGCTGTTGGACCATCCTTGGCCGCGGGCTTCATGGCGTTTAGCTCCGTTAGCGTGGTGGTCAATTCCCTGACGCTACAAAGCCAATCACCAAGCCAATCGCCAAGCCAATTCAAGAATAAAGCCGATTAATCAGCGGCCAGCCAATGGGTGACAGACACTGGGCAACCAAGGCTGTGTGAAAGAATTGGCTAACAGAGAATTGATACACAATGGAACCTCTTGCGCCTGAGCAGTTATAACAGGGGGGATAAGCTTTGCCACAGGCTTTTACCCCCTATTGAGGGCAAGTTTGCTTCTTAGCAGCTCCAATGGACTCTGGAATAAAAATGCGAATTCTTTCTGCCGAGACCTTTGGCATTCTTCGCTTTTTGCCCCAGAACAACCCCTCGATAGATTCCCGGTATAGTCTCTGGGTAGGGTTCTTGAGTAACGTTTTTTGAGGGCTGCCGTGGGATGCTAAGCTATGGCATCTTGGCTGGCCTCACGGCAAATTCTTTTGCCCTGTACTCGTAAACTCCTGTTGCCTTGTGATCGCTCTTTCACTGTTTAGTCGTACGTTGAAATAATGGCCTCAGAACCCCGTCAAAATCATCTACTGATTGTTGAGGATGACAAAGGGCGTCGCGAGATCGTCCTTGAAAACCCGGTTTATTCCGTGGGTCGCGACCCTAAATGTGACGTAATTTTAGTGTCCCAGTTTGTATCTCGCCGCCACGCTACGTTAGTGCGCTTATCCTACGACGACGGCACTGCTTACTACCGCATTGTGGATGGCAACTTGAAAGGCAAGCCCAGCGCTAACGGGCTGCTGATTAATGGTCGCAAGCTCCAGGTCCACGACCTACAGAACGAAGACGAAATTGTATTTGGTCCCCAGGTGCGGGCAATTTACTACACCCTGAAGCAGGACACCCTGTCTATCGGTCCACCGGATGAATTTGACATCACGCTGATTAGCCCCAATATGGTGGGCGATCCAGAGGATTCTGAGGAAGATTTCTAGCGTCAAAGTCCAGATCGAACAAGGTCCCTTTTCGCTGCAGATTTAGTTGGCTGCAGAGAGACGGGGAGAATCGAGATGCGATCGCCGTTGGATGTTTGGTGAAAGGTCTATCTGCTGAGGCCCCCTTAACAAGGGGGGAAATGTGTTTCTTTGATTTTGGTTTTATGACCAACTCTCCGCCGCCGCCTTCTAATGCCGAACTGGCTCGCTTAGTGCGAGCGTTGGATGAGGCTGGCACGGCGATCGCCCTGGTGGATGCGGTACGAGACCTAGCGGCGGCGGAGAATCCCGAAGCAATTCCCTATTTAATGGACGCCTTAAAATTCAACAACCCTGGAGCGGCGGTGGCCGCCGTTGAAGGGTTGGTGACATTGGGCACCGTGGCGGTGGAGCCGATTATGGCTCAAATTGATGGCTATAACTATGGCGCACGGGCCTGGGCAACGCGGGCTCTATCGGAAATTGGCGATCCTCGGGCGCTGGATTTGATGTTGGCGGTGGCCGACGGGGATTTTGCTCCCAGTGTGCGGCGATCGGCGGTGAAAGGGTTGGGCTGTTTGCGGTGGCAGGAGTTATCGGCGGCGGTGCGTCGGGACCGGCAGCAACAGGTGGTGCCGATTATGGTGAAAGCGTGCACCGATGTGGAATGGGTGGTGCGCTATGGGGCGATCGCCGGTATCCAAGCCTTTCTCAGCAACCCCACGACCCATGACCGCGATCTGCGCAATCAACTTTTCGACAGCCTTAAGCACGTATCCAAAGAGGATAGCGATTTCGCCATTCGGTTGCGATCGCGCTATGCCTTGGAATCCCTTTCGATGGTTCCGTAACGGAAAATGGGGCTCTAAAAATTAGGGGCTGTGATCATTTAAATCTCAAAGCCAGTAACCACAAGGATTTCAGTCCCTAATTGGTTTAGTTTTGAAAGGGCGTGGACTCCCTACTGCGTAAGGATTCTGGCAATTGATTGATGACACACCATTGATGACATGCCTTAGATTCTGAAAATTGGGCTATAAATTTTCCAAGGTTTGTAGCTGGCGCTGGAAATGGAGCTGGCGATAATTAAGCTGCTGCGCCAAAACTGCCCCTTGTTCAAACGCCACCCGCGCCTGATCAATTTGTCCCTGGGACCGTAGCCATTTACCCAGTCGGTCATAGGATTCCATCATGCCGAACCCATCCCCCGCCAGCCGTGCCAGTTCTAATTCGGCCAAGGACGTTTCCACAATGGTGTTATTCGATGGCTGTAGCTCTGGCTGGGCTTGATACAGGGCGATTAGCTGAGTCAAAGCACTGCGGGCAACGGAAAACTGTTGAATTTGCTGGGCAAGGGCGCTGGCTTTTAAGTACAGCGATCGCGCCGCTGCTCCGTCCCCAAGCTGAACGTAGCTGTCGCCGATACCCACCTGTAGAACGGGAATGGGACGCACAAGCCCCAGTTGACGGTAGGTGTTAATTAAGCGCTGATCGGTGGCAATTCCCTGGTCCGGCTGGTTTGCCCGGCGATGAATATTACTGAGCTGTTGTAAGTAGGCGACGGTTTTGCGGTAAGCGGGCGGAATCTCCGGCGGCAACTTGCGTTCCGTGGGCACCGTTAAAAGCGCTGGGTCCGTAGCGGATACTTGACCTGAAGGGGGCGGGGCAGTCCTTAGGCGCTCTGCCTCAAGGGTTAGCAACTCCTCGTAATAATCCGCCGCTGGACCGTAATCAAACCAGGACAAATGTAATTCAGCGATGGTTTCCAAGCGAAGCTGCACCTTCTGAGCATCGCCTTCCTGGCGATCGCGCGTTAGCAGTTCGTTATACGCCACCAGCGCCAACCGAGGAGCCCGCACCGCCTGATACGCCATGCCTAACTTTTCCAACAGGGACGACTCCAACTCAGGCACCGCCGTCAGCTCCACAAAGGGCGACTCATCCCGCTCCGGTACAGACCCATCTTCGCCGCGTCCAATGGCCCGCAATCGCTCCAATAAAATCTGTGCTGCTTCCGTTTGGTTTTGCTGCGCCGCCAGCTCTCCCACTTGGGCGATCGCCACCACTTCCTCCTCTAATCCCAAAAACCGTCGCAGCCGCAACTCCCTATACCAGCGTCCGTAAGCTTCCACCCCATTTCCTGCCTGAGCAAGCTGTAGTCCCTCCAGGTGAAGCTTATCCAGCTCAGGACGTAAATTATTTTTCTCCGCCGTGGTCAAATCCCGAGTCATGGGGAATTCCGGCAGCAGCGGATCCGCCTCCGTTAGCTCCAAAGGGCTAGGGGGAAACTCGTCGGCAGGGGGCTGAAGAATCCTAAAAAACGGAAGCTGGGCGATCGCTGGCTGGGTTAGCAGAGCCAACTCTGCCCCGCCTATCGCCGAAGATGCGACCAAAATCGCCACTCCAACTCGCCCCCAAAACCGGTGCCGTGTCTTTCTGCCGTTGTGCTCCGCCGCCAACTTTGTCATTACACCTTTGCCGCTATCCAATCCGTTTCCGTCGCCAGCCGATTTTACCGTTCTGCTTCGGCGAGTAGGCAAACTTCAGCCCCAAAATTGTTGTTGTAAAGGTCAGCGTCACAATATTCGCCGCAATCAAAGGCATATTGTGCAGCTTGAGTCCATAAACCAACCACAGCACTATGCCCGTGCATAGGGCAATTAGCATAGCCCAAGACATATCCTCCGCTGACTTCGTTTGCCAGGTTTTTATCACCTGGGGAAAATAGGCGATCGTGCTAAAAAATGCGCCGCCGAGACCAATTAGCGTAGTGATATCAACGTCAATATTCATGGCTTAGAGACGCCAAAGGCAGCCTAGCAAAGGGGGGAACACAACCAAACCGGCGCTCTTCGTAACGGTTTTTGAGCCAGCGCTTCAAAGAACGTGTTTCAAAACTCATTATTTGTTCGCACTAGTTAATAGGCTGCAACGATATAATATCAAGACGAGAGGGAAAGCTTCCACTTGGGCATCCTACGATTAAGCCTTTGCTAACTTGTAGGGGTCGTAGCCGTTGGAAGCGCCTTATCTGCAAGGCGAGAAAGGGAAAAATGATAGGGTCCAAAAAAATCACTGTCCCCCTTCTTATCTATTTGCGTTAAGCTAGATGAAGCAAAACTAATCAGTGGCTAAAATGCCAGGGTTTTAGTCAGCCCTGTCTACGAGCTGATTAAGTTGTCACCCGTGACTTAAGGAGTTTCCGATTCGTATGGATTACATCGAAAAGGTTTTAGACAAGCTTGCTGAATGGGTTCGCGACGTTATTGACGCTTTGTTGGGACCGGACGTAACTCCGGAGTCAGAGCCGATTCCCGTACCTGTTAATGACCGTCGTCGCTAAAAAATCTAGGAGATCAAAGGCGACACAAAGAGTTGAGTCTGGTACTGGGTTGCAATGGCGTCGGGTAGGGTAGTAACCACTACCTCCTGTTGAGTAAGGTTTGGATAAGTGTTTAACTTGCTTAATTCGAGAACATAGCGTTGTAAAGCTCACCTGGCGAAATCTTGCTAAGTTCAGTTCTTGTGATACATGGTCCCAATTTAAATTTGTTGGGAACTCGTGAACCGGAAGTTTATGGTGCTTTGACCCTTGAGGATATCAATCAAGGGATTGAGGACGAAGCGAAAAAGATTGGAATTGATATTGAATGTTGTCAGTCAAACCACGAAGGCGTTTTGATTGACTTAATTCACGATGCTCGAGAGAGATTTATCGGCATTGTGATGAATCCGGGAGCTTATACCCATACCAGCGTGGCAATTCGAGATGCGATCGCCGCCGTAGACATTCCCCTTGTGGAAGTCCACCTCAGCAATATTCACAAACGCGAAGCATTTCGCCACCATTCGTACATTGCTCCCGTTGCCATTGGACAGATTTCGGGTTTTGGTGCCCACAGTTACACGTTGGGTCTGTGGGCTTTGGTGGAACATTTAGGATTAGCTCAGGAAGCCGTTGGCAAGGGTGAGAAAAGCGGCGGTGTGGGGAACGGCTGACCATGATTGACGTAGAGTTTTCCATTGCCCGCCAGCAGTTTATTCAGGAAGTGCGCCAGCCGGAATCTGAGATTGATTTGGCGCGGGCAGCGTTATTGATTGCCCAGGAAGCCTATCCAATTTTGGATATTGACCTGTGTTTGGACGAACTGCAGGGCATTGCCGATGAGATTCGTCCAAAGCTGCCGACGGAACGCTATCCCCTCAAGGTGCTGCAGGTGATCAACGGCGTTTTGTTTGATGAGCTGGGATTTCGAGGCAATGAAGATGACTATTACGATGCGGACAATAGCTATCTCAACGCAGTGCTGGAGCGGCGGCTAGGAATTCCCATTACCCTGTCTCTGGTTTATCTGGAGGTGGCGGCGCGGCTAGACTTTCCCATGGTGGGTGTGGGGCTGCCGGGACATTTTGTTGTGCGCCCTGATATTGACGACTGTGAAATTTTTGTGGATGGGTTTCACGGCGGCGATATTTTGTTTCCCGAAGATTGCAAGGCGCTGCTTAGCGGCATTTATGGTAAACCGATGGCACTGGAGCCTGAATTTTTGCGCCCGGTGTCCCCAAAGCAATTTTTGATGCGCATGTTGGCGAATTTAAAGGGCATTTATCTGTCGAAAAAGGATATATCTGAAGCCCTGTCCATCGTTAATCGCATGTTGATTTTATTCCCCGACAATATTCAGCAAACTCGCGATCGCGGCTTACTCCACTATCAGGCAGGCAATCTGAAGCCAGCTCGCTGGGATTTAGAGCAATATCTAACCCTGTCCCCTAAGGCGGAAGACCGCGACTTAATTCGTCGCCTTCTGACCCGCATGGAAGATGCTTAAGATTGCCTCAGATCAGAAATCTAGGGCGCGTGATCCGTTAGGCGCCGGAAGCTTTACACCGTGGGAAATACACGCCCTCTCAAATCAAACAGACTAGGGGCTGTAACCCTCGCTACTGTTGGATTTGAGGTTTAATTGAGCACAGCCCCTAGTCAATGTGTCGCTTAAGTCTGGGCAGCGAGGCGTTGCGTTTTGTGCAGGATTTTTCTGTTGAATTTTCTGTGAAGCCCACTGTAAAGAGCTTTTGAGGAATTCTTTAAGTTAAGGAACTTGGGAAGAGAGTGGCGGGTCTAAGTGTTGAAAAGCTAGCTTGGTTTGAAAAATAACCTACTCATAGACGCTACCTAGAATCAGCCAGAAGGCAGATAGACGGTAACTGGCCGTTTTTTTAGCTCTGTCTACTGACAGTTCTGGGGAGGCTTTGCGATGTGGCAGCTTGTGAGGACAGCAAATGTGGCGATCGCCGCAGGGCATTGCTCACTGACCTGATGCCGCTGTATCCACATCAACGACTAATTTCCCTATTTCCCCACCTTGGAGAGTGTTATGGCATTGTTTACTGGGCGCATTGGTGCTGATTCCACGTTTTTTAGCCCCGTGCGCGCAAAGGCTCAGTCACGCTTTGGGCGGTCCCTACGCTGGGTGACGGCAAGCGTTACCGGGGCGATCGCTGCAGTGGCAATGGCAGCTCCCGGAGCCTGGGCTCTAGAAAAAGTCGTGTTGCGCTTGCCGGGGGTCGGTGACCTGGATATTACGATCGAGGAGCTTAAAACCTTTGCGGCGACGGGAGAGGCTACCGGCGATTTTGGCGAACTTATTAACGACGAAGCCGTTCAGGACATCATTTCCATCGAACAGCTACAGACCATTTTGAACGACGAATTCACCGTCAGTAACTTAGCGGCACGGGCCGTGCCTCAGGTGGTCGATAGCTGCCCAGCAGAGCTGGTGTTGGGGTCCGTAAGCGATGTTATTTACGGCGACGGCGCTAAAGGGGATTCCTCCACGTTGGCGGCGGCGGTGGTGTCCTCCGTCGGTGAAGCGTCTCGGGAGCCCATCACGGCATTGGATGTGCTGGAGAACGTGTCTTCCGACAGCCTGGTATTTGATATTGCGGCGGGTCTCCGAATCTACACCACGCTGAATGATAAGGTCAGCGGCATTGTTGATGCGGTAGGCGACCTAACGGTGCGCGAAATCATCAATATGGACGACGCTAAGCTAAATGACCTGTTGGAAGCAGGGAATTTTACCCAGTCCGATGTGGCGCTGATTAAGCAGGCAATTAAAGATTTTGGCACCTTGGAGCCGGGATCTGATTTGGATCGTTTGGCCCAACAAATCGACCTGCCGAAGCTGCTGCGTAAAGCTTTAGCTGGTGAGTTTACGTCGGTGTTGCTAGAGGTGGCCAGTATTGACCTAAGCGTCGTTGACTTTGCCCCTTACGAAGGACGGATCAGCGGTTTGATGAAGGCACTGATGGAAGTGCTGGAGTTGCCGGTAAACACTGGGTCTGCCTGCGCTGAGGTGCTGTAGCTTCTTCTGCCCATTTTAGAAATCTCCCCTTGATTAGGCGGAGATTTTGGGGGGAGCTTCTCGATGTTTTGATCAGCGTTTTGATCAGTGCTTAGGCTGCGGTCAGAATGCTTGGGGCTCCCCTCATCCCTCCTTATCAAGAGGGGCTTTGTTATTTTGATAGCGATTCAAATAAATAGGATTAGAGGCGGAAACTATGGGTGTTGCTGGGGTTAGTCGTCGGGTACGATCCACAGGAAAGCAGTTGGCAATAGCGGCCTGCGGGGCGATCGCGGCAGTGGGCATTGGAGCGATTCCCAGTGCAGCGGCGGACCAGGTGGAAATTATTTACGGTCCCATCGGTATTGCTATCGACGTGGATGATTTGGAAGCCTTTGTGGAGGGGGAAGAAACCTCCCGAGGATTTCGTAATCTGGTGCGGCAAATTGAAGCCTACGCAGACGTTAGCCCGGAAACCTTGAGAACGGTTTTGGGGTTGGAAATTGATCTGGACACCTTTGGTATTAACCGCGCTCGGGCCGTGGACTTACTTTACGGCTTTATTGGAAAGCGAGTTTTGAGCTTAGGCAGCGATATTATTTATCCGCCGTTGGACCGGGGCAATTTGCCTGCGCTGCGGGGGGCGATCGTTCTGTCCTTGATGGATGACGGCAAAATCTCTGTGGTGGAGGTGCTGCGTGAGTACGGGGTTAAGTATGTGCGCATTGATGCCGGTCGAGCTTTGAACGTTATGGAAGACCTGCAAGGGGCGTTTTCAGGCATCAGAGATCTGATTCGGTAGCGTGTAAGAGAGTGGGCGTGTAAGGGAGTGGGCGTGTAAAGGAGAAGAGAGGCTTCCATTGCTGGAAATTAGGGCTCAACTACACTGAACCCTGGAACAGAATTGACGCTCTCTTCCTTTTTTTGGGGATCGCCCTACTGCCTGTGTGCCCATCTCTGGCGGCACCGGTTTCTTAGTTCGCAAAAGCAGCTTTTTGGTGTTCTGTCTGGATTGCGAGTGGCTGTGTGCGTAACTGTAACTAGCAGTGCGACCTTAGATGAAACGGGCAACCTGTTAAGCTAAAGGTTCAGTTTTTCCTATTGTGTAGGGGAAGTTGACGTTAAGTTTTTGGAAGAGGCTATGACTAAGTACGCATCGGGTTTGGATACGTCGGAATTGATGGCTCGGGCAGAGGAGCTAATTGATGCGGCTTCCAATCGCTACCGCATTACGGTACAGGTGGCGAACCGGGCTAAGCGTCGCCGCTATGAGGATTTTGACAGTGGTGATGAGGTGATGATGAAGCCGGTGCTTCGGGCCATTGTAGAGATGTCTGACGAGCTGACCCAGCCCGACATTATCGGCGTGTAGATAGTTTTGCGTATCAATATTGGCGTTTAGGTGGCGTCTGCATGGGCGCTAGGTTTTCATAATGCAGCGATCGCTCCTGTGGCTAGGCGGATTGACGGTGGGGTTGGCAAGTGTGCTGGCTCCGTTGGACTTGATTCCTGAAGTCCAGGGGCGATCACTGTTTCAAGGGCAATTTTCAGCCCAGGCCCAAAGTTCAATCATTATTGGTGATCGCTGGCAGCAGGTATATGACCGCATGCCGGAGATTCCCCTGGAAAATACCTACGTGCGCCAGGATACGGATGAAGTTGATCCGACGGATACTTTGGTGACGCGGCTGATGCGCTACCACATGTACTCTAAGGGACGATCACCGCGTTTTCGGCTGGATTGGAAATTAACCCTGGCGGACTATATGGGCATTAATGAACTAATTCCGCCGGAAACGTACCCCAGCAATTCTCGAATGACGGAAAATCCTCGCTATGGGGATATGCAGGCAATTTCTGCTCTAAATCGCGACCAGCGTAATCGGTTGGTGGACACTTTAATTGCCGTATTTGATCCGGAATTGGTTCCTGAGCAAGAGTCCAACGATACGACCCAGGATAGTAACGAAAACCGCGAAGATCCCCCACCCACCTCCAACAGTGCGGCTGATTTGCTGTAATGGGACGAATTCTGAAGCAGGGAGATGGATGGCGATTGGGATGGAACCCTGCCAGTGAAGAATTCCCGGGCTTGATTGGTGCCGATGATTGGGCGCTGGAATTGTCCTGGGCAGAATGGGATGAGTTTCAGCGGCTTTTGGTGTCTCTTACGGAGGCGGTGGCGGCGATCACGGCAGAATTAATGGACGAAGAAAAAGTTGCCTGCGAAATGGAGGGAGAGCTGCTGTGGTTGGGGGCGGAAGGATATGCCCAACATTACGGCGTGCGAATTGTGTTGAATTCTGGGCGGCGGGCGGAGGGCTCTTGGGGCGCAGGGGCGATCGCCGCGATAGTGCAAACCTTGCCTAATCTGGGCGGCTTTTAAAGGAGAGCTTAGGGCGGCGTATAAAGGGTTTTGTCGAAAGACTTTTAGAGGGAATCAACAAGATTGTTTGGATGGGAAAAAATTGTGCTATTCTGTCTAAGCCTTCGGGGCGTAGCGCAGCTTGGTAGCGCACTACTTTGGGGTAGTAGGGGTCGTGGGTTCAAATCCCGCCGCTCCGATTCCAGTGCATTCCCTAGATTTCATTGAGACATCCGAAAGGAGTACCGATGAAATTTTTAACCCCTTAAAAGCAGGATCATTCCCACGGGACTGGTCCTGTTTTTTAATGGCTGTTTCAAACAGCCGTTTGAATTATTTCCTGAGATATTTTTCTAGAATATTTTTTCTAGGATATTTTTCAGAGTATTTTTGCCGTTGAAAATATCCCTGCTGTTATTTGCCCGTCACGGGGCTTCGGGTCCATGAAAGATGCGATCGCCACTCTATCCCAACAACTAGACCAGGCTTTGGTCGCGGCTTTTGGTCCGGAGCTATCGGGCACAAATCCGCTGTTGGCGGCGACGAATAATCCAAAATTTGGCGACTATCAGGCGAATATTGCCCTGCCCCTGGCGAAAAAAATCGGCAAGGCTCCTCGGGACATTGCCCAAGGAATTTTGGACAATTTGGATGTGTCGGCTATTTGTGAAGCGCCCACCATTGCCGGACCGGGATTTATTAATTTCACCCTAAAGACGGAATATCTGAACCAGCAGCTTCAGGGGATGCAGCAGAGCGATCGCCTGGGCATTGCCCCGGTGGACCAGCCCCAGCGGGTGATTGTGGATTTTTCTAGCCCCAATATCGCCAAGGAAATGCACGTGGGGCATCTGCGCTCCACGATCATTGGGGACGGCATCGCCCGGATTTTGGAATTTTTAGGGCACGATGTGTTGCGCCTGAATCACGTGGGAGACTGGGGCACCCAGTTTGGCATGTTGATTACCCACCTGCGGGAAGAGTGCCCCGAAGCCCTGACCCAGGCCGATGCGGTGGATATTGGTGACCTGGTGGCGTTTTATCAGCGAGCGAAAAAGCGCTTCGACGAGGATGACGACTTTAAAGAGCGATCGCGGGAGGGCGTGGTTAAGCTGCAAGGGGGCGACGAAGAAAGCCGCAAAGCTTGGGCGCTGCTGTGTGAACAGTCCCGCAAGGAATTCCAGAAAATTTACGATCGCCTGGACGTGGAGCTAACGGAGCGGGGGGAGTCGTTTTACAACCCGATGCTGTCGGACACCGTGGCGGAGGTGAACGAGTCGGGCTTGCTGGTGGAAGACCAGGGTGCCCAGTGCGTATTCCTGGATGGGTTTACCAACAAAGCTGGGGACCCGCTGCCGCTGATTGTGCAAAAGTCTGACGGCGGCTATAACTATGCCACCACGGACCTGGCAGCGATTCGCTACCGGGTGCGGGATGATAAAGCCGAGCGAATTTTATACGTAACCGACTCAGGGCAGGCGAACCACTTTACCCAAGTGTTTCAGGTGGCGCGGAAGGTGTCTCTGGCGCCTGACACCGTGGAGCTAACCCATGTGCCCTTTGGCTTGGTGCAGGGGGCGGATGGTAAAAAGCTAAAAACTCGGTCGGGAGATACGCCGAAGCTGCGGGATTTGCTGGATGAGGCGGTGGCGCGATCGCGGGCAGACCTGGAAAAGCGCCTGTCGGAAGAGGAGCGTCAGGAATCGCCGGAATTTATCAACGAGGTGTCCACTAAGGTGGGCATCGGTGCGGTGAAATACGCCGACCTAAGCCAAAACCGCACTAGCAATTACGCCTTTAGCTACGACAAAATGCTGGCGCTCCAGGGAAACACGGCGCCTTATTTGCTCTATGCTTTTGCGCGAATTCAAAGTATCAGCCGCAAAGGGGGCGTGGATTTTTCCCAGCTTGATGGGGCGGCGATCGCCCTAAAAGAGGCACCGGAATTTACCTTAGCAAAGCATATCCTGCGCCTTGACGAGGTGCTGGAGGCTATTTCTGAGGAGCTGTTGCCTAATCGGCTATGTGAATATCTCTACGAGCTGAGTAAGAAATTCAATCAGTTTTACGACAAGTGCCCAGTGCTTCAGGCGGAAGAGGGCGATCGCCTATCCCGCCTAATGCTGTGTGACCTCACCGCCCGCACCCTCAAGCTAGGGCTATCTTTGCTGGGCATTGATGTGCTGGATCGGATGTGATTTTGACGGTTCCGCCTTACGTCAGTTCGACGAAAAGCTCCCCTTGCCAAGGGGGATTGGGGGGATCCTCTGATGCTTAAACCGGTAGCGAGAAATCTTGGTAACGGGACGTAAGGTAAGGATCCTCTCCTCAGTCCTCCCCTTTATCAGGGAGAAGAAAATTCGAACTAATTTTGTGCCCTCGCACTGACGTGCCTTAGAAGCTCACCAAAATCACGCAGCGAAATCATGCGCTACACATCAAAAAATACGTAAAACACTAGCGACAGACCCTAACGCCCCAGGGCATTGGGGTCTGGTTTGCTTCGGGAGAGTTGGCACCAACACATCGAAACTGAAATATCTCAGCATCATCATCAACGCCAAACATTTCGCTGCCAGAGTTTTTATTCCAGGCTGCTTCAGAGTATGCGATGAAACTAATCATTGATAGGGTTCGACAACTATCAGCAACCTTCTGCGCATAACTTTTCATGACGGGCAGTGATTTGATGAAATCTTCTGAATTGCTGTCAGCTTCCAGGAAAAAGCTGTATCCCATCTTGCGCCTATTACCATCGTTATCCACCATCAATCTGTAGCCAATGGCGGTGCTGTCAAAGGTAATTAGCTGGTTAATATCAACGCCATGCTGTCGTTGAGCCTCCTGCACCATGGTTTGTATCGTCGCAACGCACTGGGCTTGATCGTCAGCTTTGGCAGGCTTTTGTGGAAGTGCTATGGCTGAAAAAGTAATAGAAATTACAGAAATAGTAGAAATAATTTTGCGCATTGCTGCTGTTCCTTCTCTAGTAAAACTAATTTGGGGTGCTAAGTCTTGAAACTGAGGAATTAGGAAAGCAGAAGCACAATTAACGGTAACGAAAGCTCAGATTCAACACTTTTGATATTGCTAAGGACAAGGTATTTATCCTTAGTCCTTAACAACTTTCATTTATACAATTATGGCGTTTATATTTTAAAACTGCCGGTAATTGCGATCACAATACAACAGAAACGTTAGTAAAGAATTAAGGAGTTAGGACTCACTGAATCTATAGTGATGAAAATCCATAGCAAACAAGAATTCATGGCAATGAAATTGGTGCCGGTGAGTCAGTCCATGAAAAAGCGCATCAGTTCTCTAAAGGCAATTGCCGCAGCTTTATCCGCAAATGACTGAGCCCCAGGGCAGTGGATTCTGCCGAGCTTCGGGGGAGCCAGACCCGATGCAGTTGAATTTAAACATGGTGTCCCCTTCGTCGACCCCATAGGTTTCTCCCCATCCCCCCTCTTCAGAGTCAAGCCAGAAGGTGACCATTGCCACAGAGTGGCAGCCGTCAGCCACCTGTTGGGCGTAGTTGCACATCGTTACGGGGGAATTCAGTAAATTGACCGTGTCGGAATCGGCCACCAGCGAAAAAGTGTAGCCTAAGGTGCGATCACGCGGGGCGTAACCTAAATCTGCCGGGTTAAAGGATTCGACTCCGCTAACCTGCACCCCGTTTGCTCGAGCCATCGTCGCCTGCATTCCTTCAACGGCACTACGACAAGCTTCACCTTTCACGCTTGCCTGGACGGGCATTGAAAAAAGGGTTAGCGAAAAGGCAGCACATAGAAGGGAAATAGGTTTGCGCATTGGAGTAATCGGCTAAGTTTTCTGGCTTTCGATGCAGCCTTTTTATTGGCGTTTTTTGCTTGAGCGTTTTTCGCTTGATCGCCTTTTCGAGGGCTGTTTCTCTTGGGCGTTTTTAACGAGAGCCTATTAAGCAACTATTGAACTTATCGAGAACTCCCCTGGGGCAACAGGGTCAAAATAAAAATCGTCAAAGTTTGGAGCAAAACCCCCTTGGCATCGGCTACTCACGTTTTCAGTCCGATGAGTCTGCGGGGACGGAAAGGGACGGTCGCGATCGCGGGGCAATAGGATTTTCAATATCCCAGTGGCGGCACGCGGCTGAAATATCCATTGACAGTAAGGATTGGTCGCCCAGTTTATGGACAGTTTCTGGGCACGTGGGCTGGTGTCCCAGGGCTTTGATAATTTCTGCGGCGATCGCCCGAGCCAGCGGCGGTGGAACGGAATTGCCAATTTGCCGCGCCCCGTGCCATTTGGTGGAATGTAACCGAAACCAGTCGGGGAAGCCATGGAGCCGCGCCATTTCCCGCACCGTAACGCAGCGATTGTATTTGTAATGAATTGGCCGCGGACTGGTAAAAGCCCCCCGCGCCGAGTCAGTACCTGCCCGTAGCGTATTGGCAACGCCGTCGGGATCGAGCTTCAAAAAGCGCGACGGTTTATCAATGGTGCCCGGCTGGGTTTGGCGGAAGCGATCGCGAATTTTGCTCGTATGGTTGGTGCGCCAACTGCCGGTTAAACGCTGCGGATTCCACTGGCGCTGATAGCCAAAATGCCAGTCATCTGGGGCGTCACATCGCATTTCCCGACCGTAGGCACTGGTGGGTGCTGGCGGAGCCTTTAAAGTCACCGCATCGCGATCGCGCAGTCGGGTGAAGGTTTCAGCGTCGGGTAAATCCTCTAGAGCATCGGCGCAGGTGGGGCGATCGCTCGTCTCCAAAGGCTGGGGATAATCTGGCTGCGGTAACCCCCGTTGTGCCCCCAGCAAAAATAACCGCTCGCGCTTTTGTGGCACCCCATAATCCGCTGCATTCAACACCTGCCACGGCTGCACCACCTGATAATCTGCGCCCTCTGCCGCCTCAATTAATTCCTGTAAAAACTGGCGATGGCGACCAATGGTTAGCCCTTTGACGTTCTCAAAAAGGAAATATTTCGGCTGCACCTCCCGCACAATGCGCAGGAATTCTTTGACCAGTAAATTACGCGGATCGTCCAGTGCCCGTTGTCCAATCAATGAAAATCCCTGGCAGGGCGCACCGCCCACCACCACGTCAATTTCGCGATCGCCCCCAAACTGTTCTCGAACTTTTTCCCGCAGCTCTTTGCCAGTAACGTCTTTTACGGAGCGCGGTAAGGTCACCCATTGAGCAAAATTGAAATGGTGCACCAGCCCATGAACCGGATCGATTTCCACTGCGATCGCCACGTCAAACCCCGCCTGCTCAAATCCCAAGCTCAACCCCCCGGCACCGGCAAACAGGTCAATGGCGATCGGGCGTTGGGTCATAGGAATAAAAAAGTTAATGCTTTAAAGCACTGGCAAGCCACAGAAATAACGTGGCGATCCTTTTCAAAAGGACGGCGATCAGGGTCGCAGTCAACCGCCAGGCAGCCATGGGGGCTTAGGAATGGATGACTCGAAGTTGGCACCATGGGGAGTTTGTACATGGAAGGCGCGCTAGTTGAATTGTAGCGATCGCCCTGCACCGATGCGTTACGGCAACTGCACTGTGGATCAGATTGGTACTCAATTTGACCCGTGAGCCTGGGCAATCGCGATGAGCTCGTTATTAATCTTGTTATAAAAATTTTTGATGGGGCGATCGCTTCAGTCCCCGACGAAATTTTGGAATGATAGCCGTGGTATGGTGAACTCCTGAAAACAATGCGTAATATCCAATCGGTTTTGACGGAGATCAGCCGTCAAACGCAAGGGGGAAAGTTTGGTGTAAGTCCAGCGCTGTCCCGCAACTGTGATGAAGCGTGCCACGAAAACGCTTTTTAGTCAGAATGCCCGCCGATTCTTGATTTCAACGGTTTATAAGACCTAAGAAATAGGAGGGATATTGCCGAAATCTACGAGTGATGGATTACGGCTCAAATAATGACAACCACACAATTTGATGTGGAGGGACTCGCGATGACACCGCCAGCGCCCACCACCACTTTATTTGTATGCACCTCCTGTGCCTCCACTTGGGAGAAAGGACAACGGGTTGGTACCAGCGGCGGCACCCGGTTGCTTGCGGCTTTGCAAGAGAAGTATGACCAACTGCCGGAAGAGCAGCGGCGATCGCTGACCATTCAGCCCACCGGCTGCATGAGCGCCTGTAGCCATGCCTGTGCCATCAGCTTTTCTGCGCCGGGCAAGCATCAGTATTTGTTTGGCGACCTGCCCTATGAAGGGGACGAGGTGGACGGCAAATGCGATGCGGTTTTTGAATGTGCCGCGCTGTACGAATCTAAAGCGGACGGGATGATGGGCTGGAGCGATCGCCCAGATGGCATGAAGAAAGGGGTAATTGCCCGAATGCCGCCCGTTCCCCAAAACCTATTGCAAACTCTGCGCCGGGACGACACCAGCGCCTAGGCTGGCGGCCGATTTTTTTATTCCGACAAGACGTGAAATTTTGGATTTTATGAAAGCTTTGAACTCTATGAAAGCTTTGAACTCTATGAAAGCTTTGGACTCTATGAAGGCAATGACTCAGCGATCGCGCGTAACTTTTTCCTCCGGTGTGGCGATCAGCTTGGCAACCTGGTTGATGGCTTCCCCGGCCTTTGCCCACCATCCCCTGGACGGCAAATTGCCGAGCAACTTTTTTGAGGGCTTTATGTCCGGTATGGGGCACCCGGTAATTGGATTGGACCATTTGGCATTTGTCATTGCCGTGGGTTTAGTGGCGGTGAATCGCGCCTGGGGCTGGCTGGTGTCGATGGTATTTGTGGTGGGGTCCATGGTGGGCACCGGTATCCATTTGCAGGCGTTGGATTTACCGTTGCCTGAGGTGATGATTTCCTTGTCCGTGGTTATTGTGGGCGCACTGGTTGCCTGGGGACGCAAGGTGAATTTGTTGGTGCTGGGGGCGATCGCCGTTGTAGCGGGGATTTTCCACGGCTATGCCTACGGGGAAAGTGTGGTGGGCGCAGAAATAACGCCGCTATTGGCTTACCTGCTGGGCTTTGGTTTGATTCAGGCAGCGATCGCTTTGGGAGCACGGGCGATCGCTCAGAAACTATCCCCCGACCAGCCGGAAAACCTTGCCCTAAAACTGCGTTTTATGGGCTTTGCAATCACCGGTTTTGGCGCTGCATTCCTAGCTTCTGCCGTGCTCGGTTAATTTTTGACGCCCTCATCCCCTAACTCCTTCTCCCCGGGGAGAGGGGTTGGGGTGAGGGCTCCCACCATCAACGCTCTCCACAAAAACTTTTTAAAACCATGCATAAACTTCCAGTTACCGTCGTCACTGGCTTCCTCGGTGCGGGCAAAACCACGTTGGTGCGTAACCTGCTGCAAAACAACCAGGGGCGGCGCATTGCCGTGCTGGTGAATGAATTTGGCGAGGTGGGCATTGATGGGGAAATTTTGCGATCGTGCCAGGTGTGCGACGAGGGTGAGCCCGCAGTCAGCGAAACCAATATTCTGGAATTGGCGAACGGATGCCTGTGCTGCACGGTGCAGGAAGAGTTTTTTCCCACGATGCAAGCGCTGCTAAAACGGCGCGACTCCCTAGACTGCATTGTGATTGAAACCTCTGGGCTTGCCCTGCCCAAGCCTTTGGTGCAAGCGTTCCGCTGGCCCGAAATTCGTACTGGCGCAACCGTTGATGGCGTGGTAACCGTGGTGGACTGCGAAGCCCTGGCGGCTGGGCAGGTGGTGGGCGATATTGACGCTCTGACGGCCCAGCGGGATGAGGATCCTAATTTGGAGCACGAAACGCCCATTGAGGAATTGTTCGAGGACCAACTGGGCTGTGCCGATATGGTGCTGCTGACCAAGGTGGATCAGGTGGAGACTGGCGATCGCGATCGCGTCCTCGGCTGGCTACAAACGGAAGTGCCCAAAGGGGTCAAAATTGTGCCCTGTGAAAAGGGGCAGATTTCGCCCGATGTGCTGCTGGGGTTTAATGCTGCGGTGGAAGATGACTTGGATAATCGCCATAGTCACCACGACCATGAAGCGGAGCACGACCACGACGACAGCATCACGTCCTTTGGCGTGGAGCTGGGCACTGTGGATAACCCCAAGACGCTAGTGAAAAAGTTGCAGCGACTGGTGGAAGAGTGGGAAATTTATCGCATTAAGGGATTTGTGGATGTGGAAGATAAACCCATGCGATTAGTGTTGCAAGGGGTGGGCAAGCGCTTTGATAGCTTTTTTGATCGCCCCTGGCAGCCCGATGAAAATCGCCGCACGCAGCTCGTTATTATTGGGCAAGACCTCAACGAAGACGAAATTCGCCGGGTGATCGCCTAGGGAATTGCTGAACTAGCGAAAAAACATGGCACAGGAACGGTGGCGACGATTAGGCAATAGGGTGCTGACCTACGCTTTGCTGGCGGGGATCGGAGTTGCGATGCTGCTGCCGTTGCTGTGGCTGGTAGGCACTGCCTTCAAGGCTCCCACCGAAGATATTTTTCAATATCCTCCCCGCTTTCTGCCTCAGCAACCCACCTTTGAAAACTTTGTCAAAGCCTGGAACAGCGCCCCTTTTGGCAACTATGTGGTCAATAGCCTAGTGGTATCTAGCCTGACCGTGGCGTTGAATTTATTGTCGTCGTCTCTGGCGGCCTATCCCCTATCGCGCCTGAGCTTTAAGGGGCGGGAAGTGATTTTTACGGCGATCGTCGCCACCATCGCTATCCCCTTCCAAATTGTCACGATCCCTCTGTACATCCTTGCGGTGAACCTGGGGTTGCGAAACACCTATCTGGGGCTTATTTTTCCCGGCATTGCCTCGGCGTTCGGCATTTTCCTAATGCGCCAGGCTTTTCAAGGGGTGCCCAAGGAATTGGAAGAGTCCGCCCGCATTGATGGCTGTAGCGAGCTGGGAATTTGGTGGCACATTATGCTGCCCGCCGTGCGCCCGGCGCTGATTACGTTGGCAATTTTTGTATTTATTGGCGCCTGGAGCGATTTCCTTTGGCCGTTGCTAATCCTGGATCAGCCAGAGTTTTATACTTTGCCCCTGGGAATCTCAAAACTGGCGGGAACGTTCTCGTTAGACTGGCGCTTGGTGGCGGCGGGCTCAGTGATTTCCATCGCCCCAATTCTGGTGGGTTTTGCCTTCCTCCAGCGCTATATCGTGCCCAGCGACGCCAGCAGCGGTGTAAAGGGTTAAAGGTTGAAAGCAGAAAAGCAGAGCGACTCAATACAAATAAACCTCGCCGTCCTCTTTGATATTGATGTAGTTAGTGTCGAGCTGAAGAGACGGCGCAAAGTCCATAACTAAATACAAATCGCCCCCTTTGACAATCGTGCGCACCAAAATAAAGCCCCGGTCTTGACGACTTAGGGAAAGGTTGATCGGGCGATCCAGCTTAGGTAGCTCCACCACCGACTGCTCGGGCGCTTCCAGCAAACCCGTTAGTATGCTCTCGCCCGTTAAGCCCAATACGGCGTAATCAATTTTGGCGTTGGTGTAGTTAACCAAATAGATATTGCCATCGCTAGGCATGCGTATGGCCGGCAAGGGAAACTTATTAGGGGGCTGGATCTGGGTAAACTCTTGGCGCGACGGAATGGGAAGACGACCGTCTTTAAGCAGGGTCTGCTGGAGCTGGGTAGGAGACTCTTGAGCAGCGGTGCCCTGGGCGATCGCCCCTGAAAGTCCCACGCCAATCACCCCGGCGATCGCCATTAACCCTAAAGCTTGGACGCCACGCCGTGTTCCCGGTTGCCTTCCCAACTGCATGCCCATTACCTGCTCTTCTCCTAGCGATCCCTACGGTGAAACCTAAGGTGCATAAATTGCAGCGGCAGCGCCGCCACAACCTACAGAAACCATACAAATTGACTGTAACCGACCCAGATAGTGCCCTAGGCTAACCCCCAAAGCTCGAAAAATCACGTCATCGTACGTTACGATTTGAAACAAAGATGTGTTGAACCACTTAATCCCTATGCCTCCTGAAACTGCCTTGCCCGACGGACTTCCGGAAAATATTCCCACCGATCTGATCACCTACGGACCCACCCTCGACGCGTCCACCATCTTGGTTATTATCACCACCCTGCTGGGGGTTGGCTTCGGCTTGGTCTTTAAAAATCGCTTGGAATTTCAGGTGGGGCAATGGGATCAAAACCGTGAGACCCAGGAAACGGTGAACTATAAAACCCCCATTATTAAGTTCACCTACTTTGCTATGACGTTTTTCACCTTTATTGCCGTTGGGGAAAGCTTGACGGTGTTGGGCTTTTTCGACACCCTTGCCTATGGCACTGCGGCGGTGGCGGTCATTCCCACAGCAATTTGGATTTGGTTCCAAATTGGTTCCATGTTGCAGCTAATGGTGGCCGGCGGCTCAGCGGCGATCGACATTGATGAGATGGGCTAAGAACCCAGATTGCAGCGAACCAACCACAGAAAACCAACAGCTTTGTCAAGGAAGTCTTTGCTCGCTGGAGCAGTATAAAAGATGACCATGGGCTGTTGGTTTTTCCATATAAGTCTGGAAATTTCTTCGAGGGCGATGGTGAACATCGGTCACAATCCTAAGCGACTTTACGGATCTGGGGGCACACTGATAGGAAAAGTGCTTATTCCGTTGCGCTGCAACCTTTAGTGTGCTGAGGCGATCTACGGGGGTCAGCTTTAGGGAAATTCCACGATGGACGTTAACAACGCTCGCAGTAAGGTCCTTGCCCTTCGTCTCCAGCGTCGCCTGACGAATAAGGTTAACGATGGGCACAACTTTGTAGGCAGTTTTTTTAAGGCGCTTTACTCGAAAACAATTCTTTGCCTAAGCATTCTTTTTGCGGTGGCCGTATTTGCGTCAATGTGGAATGTGTCCCATTTGACGGAGGTTTTGGTGCAAACCCAAGCCTTACAAAATGCCAAGCTCTATGCCCAATCCCTGACGGAATCGCGATCGCTTTATAGCGCAGAGGTAGTAAAGCGGGCCGTTGCTGAAAGCCAAACTGAAGCCAGCCACGACTACGCCATGCACCCGGGGAATATTCCCCTACCAGCAACGTTCTTGATTGAGCTGGGGGAGCGAATCCGCGGTGGTCCCGAGGATATTTCCGTCCGGCTTTACAGTAGCTATCCTTTCCCCTGGCGCAAGGAAACAGGGGGACCGAAAAATAAATTTGAAGAAGAGGCCCTTACGGCCCTCACAAAAAATCCGCAGGAACCTTTTTATCGCCTTGACCGCAGCGGCAATAGCCTAACCTTTAGCTATGCCCAGGCGGATGTGTTGCGCCCTAGCTGCGTGGGCTGCCACAACACCTACCCTGGGACTCCCAAAACGGACTGGAAAGTGGGCGATGTGCGGGGGATTTTGGAAATTGTTCAACCTCTGGATGCGATCGCCCAGCGTACCCAGCGAGGTTTACGGGACTTATTCCTAATGTTGGGGATTTTATCCTGCCTGGCGCTGGTGGGCATTGGGATTGTAATTGCCCGCTTGCGCAGTATTTCCCAAGAGCTAGAGAGGCGAGTGGTGGAGCGTACTGCCCAGTTGCAAACGGTTAATAGCGAGCTGGCGGAAGCCCAAGAAAAATCTGAGCGGCTGTTGCTAAATATTTTGCCCGCGTCGATCGCCAAACGACTGAAGGAGGGGGAAAACCAAATTGCCCAGTCTTTCCCAGAAGCCACCATTTTGTTTGCCGATATTGTGGGCTTTACGGAGCTTTCTCAACGGGTCGGTGCTCAGCAGTTAGTGGATTTTTTGAATCAGATTTTTTCCGGATTTGACACCCTTTGCGACCAATATAGTTTGGAGAAGATCAAAACCATCGGGGACGCTTACATGGTGGTGGGGGGACTGCCAGAGCGACGGGATGATCATGCAGAGGGGATCGCAGATATGGCGATCGCCATGCAACATCAAATCCGTGTATTTAACTATCGTAACGAAACAAAAATCACCATTCGCATTGGTGTCCATACAGGACCCGTTGTGGCTGGGGTGATTGGCCAAAAGAAATTTATCTATGACCTTTGGGGAGACTCGGTTAATATCGCTAGCCGTATGGAATCCCATGGGGTTGCCGGGAAAATCCAAGTCTCAGAAGTTACCTACGAACTCCTTAAAGGGGAGTACCATTTGGAGTTTCGAGGCAATATCAAAGTCAAAGGAAAAGGGGAAATGAATGCTTATTTTTTGAACCATCGACTACCGCGAGTCGTTAATAGACCCTCCTTCAAGGAAGCCTTTATGTAATGGTTTTACGACTTAAACAGATTCTTTTATCTGGAAATGAGGGGTCAAGAAAAACACTTCGATTGATGGAGAAGCTCTGTTTACAAGTTAGATGACTGTTACTAATGGCTCCTTAAAAACTATTGCTTAAATCTGATTTCGGAAGCTATGCTGCTTTTAAGCTATTTAGTTTTCTAAACGGAAAAAAGAATTGATTCTTGACTAAAAGGCTAATGCGTCGCCAACGGGGTGGAAAAGGATATTGGCGAACTGTATACTCGACCCATTAAAAAAAATTAAGGCGTTGAACATCAGGGCTGTGCTGCGACAGCGCCGTTAGTAATACTTAGAAACAGAAATTAGCTTCAAGCGTTGATCCTGTCGGGCATTGATCCTGTCCGGCATTGAGCATGTCGAGCATTGAGCGTGTCACCGATTGATGGCGGGTGACATGCATTGCGTTTTGGCGTTTGACCTTTGCTCCATTGACTTCTCGTCGCCTTTCACCCGTTTTCGATCGCCTGTTTCTGACCCGTTAACTTGTCGAGCCTGCCTTTTTGCGTCCAGCGCCAGCATTCAACTTTGCTTGAAGGCAATATTTGTCCATGTCCTCCGTATTTTCAAAATTTTCAGGAGCTATGCCCGGCGGTGCCTCAGGACTTCGTCGTCAGCTGGGGCGGCTGTGGATTTTTCCCACCCGCAAAGAAATTAACCGCTGGCGGCTGGGGCAGAAAATTGCCGCTGGCTATGTGGTGGCGATCGCCGCAGGGGCGATTGGCTCCATCGCCGGACTTGTCATTACGGACCATGTGCAGGGGATGGGGGTCATGGCTGTGGGGGACGCAGCGACCCAGGATCGAATTATGGGGGGGCTTTATCAAAACTTGCAAACGGGGCACGTTGCCATTCTCCAGCTCAGCAATCCCCCCGAAGAGTCGCCCCAAAAGCGTCAGTTGCTGATTCAGGATGTGCGCCAGGCGATCGACCGCTCCACACAATTGGTGGAAGAGCTGAAACAGTATCTCAGGGAAGATGAACCCATCTGGTCAGCGGTACCGGAAGAGCGGCTACTGGCGCTGGCAGACCAAAGTCTAGAGGTGTTGACGGTTTATGCCCGCGCTCGACTCCCTGAAGTGTTCAATGCTGGCGCCGAGCTCTCCAGTGTTGAGGACCTCGTGGCCCTAGAGAGCCGACTAGATCGCGCCACCCAAGAGCTTGTGCCATTAATGGTGGCCACCTACAGCAAGCTGGAGCAGGCGGAGGAGGACCTGGAAAATAACCAGGGGGTGGAAAAAACAATTATTTTGCTGAGTTTGCTGGTGGCAGCATTGGTGGCGGGGGGAATCGCCATGGTCGTCACGAAGCAAATTACCCGTCCTTTAATTAAGGCGGCGGCGGTGGCTGAGCGGGCAGCGGAAACGGGGGAATTTCACGAGCGGGTAACGCCGGTGGTGGGGGATTTGCACCGGGAAACGGAGGTGGGGGTGCTGGCGCGATCGCTGGATACGCTGATTGAACGGGTGGCAACGCGGAACCGTGAGTTGGCGGAAAGTGCTGAACAGGCTCGGGGCCAAGCCCAGGTGCTTCAACATACCTTGGAAGAACTGCGGCACACCCAGGCTCAACTGGTCCAAACGGAGAAAATGTCGCTGCTGGGGCAGGTGGCGGCAGGGGTTGCCCACGAAATCAACAACCCCGTGAGCTTTATTTATGGCAACCTCATCCACATTGGAAAGGATTTGAAGGATTTGCTAAAGCTGCTGGACCTTTATGAAAGCGGCGAGACGCCCCAAAGTCCCAAAGTGCAGGCAATATCAGAGGACATTGATATTGAATTTCTGCGGGAAGATATGCCGAAGCTGTTGGGATCCATGCGGTCCGGATCCGAGCGTATCCGAGAAATTGTGCTGTCCCTGCGGCTGTTTACCCGGCTAGATGAGGCAGAGCTTAAGTTCGTTAATTTGAACGAAAGTATTCAAAGTGTGGTGACGATTTTGCGATCGCGCCTGTGTGCCCAGAGTGATCGCCCAGCCATTGACCTGGTGGAGGACTATAGCGATTTGCCGGTGATACAGTGCTACGCGGGACAGCTTAATCAGGTGGTGATGCACCTGTTAAATAATGCTATCGATGCCATCGATACTGCATGGCATGCTAGCCCTAGGGACGATGGACCGTTGCGGGTTACCTTGGGCACTTCCCAGCTCTCTGATGAGCAGGTGGCGATCGCCATTACCGATACGGGAACGGGAATCGGTAGTGAAAGGCTAGATGACATTTTCGAAATGTTCTACACCACTAAGCCCGCTGGTAAAGGGACGGGGATGGGGCTGGCGATCGCTCAACAGGTAATTACCGAAAAGCACGGCGGCACCATTACCTGCGCCTCTGAGCTGGGCAGTGGCACTACGTTCAAGATCACCCTACCATTAACGCCACGGGTCTTAACACCATAAGCCTCAACACCTGAGCCTTAACATCATAGAAACTAGAAACCAGCCTAAACAGTGTCAGGCTGGTTTCTATGGCTGATATTCGTTTGCTTACTTCACCACTGGGGCAGTAAGGCTAGCTAGCACCACACTAATTCAAGCGCTGCTGCTGCTAGCCCAGGGCACAATTTTCGCCGATCCCTAAGCCGTTGCGGTCAAGGTTTTGGGATAAATGGCGTCGCGGGTTTCAATCATCGCGTCTATCAGACGGTCATAATCAGCCTTCGTATGCAGCGCATTAGCAGTAATCCGCAAACGGGGCTTGGCAATAAACCAAATGGGTGACACCCAAATACCATGCTTATCCAACAAGTGACGGGCAAAGGTTTTGGGGTCTAATTCTGGCGGCAAAAGCACCGGAATCACGTTGGTGGTACCCACCGTCTCGAAGTCTGCTTCCAGAAGACGCGATCGCAAATACCGAGTGTTTTCATGGAGGGTGGACACCAGCTCAGGGCGCTTCCGAACCTGACGAATACTCTCAAGGGCAGCAGCGGTTACAGGCGCCGGAAGAGAAATGGTACCAATGGACGTGGGAGACACGTGCAACAGAGGCTTCAGCTCCGGTTCCGGAGAGCTAATGGCTGCTCCAGCAGACGCCGCAAACTTTGAGAACGTGGTCATAATCAGCGGTACCACGCCTTTATCAATAGCATCCTGGGGAGTAATGCCGTAATGGTCGTAAATGCCACCACCGGACTTGCCCAGTGCGCCACTGGCGTGAGCTTCGTCCATAACCAGCACCGAACCCGGGTAGGCGCTCAGCACATCAATGGCTTCCGGCAGCGGGAAGATATCTCCATCCATGGAAAAGACCGCATCGGATACCACCATGATGCGATCGTCGGGCTTGGCATAACGCTTAAGCTTGCGCGCCAGGTCGTCCATATTGCAGTGGCGGAACGCCTTAACACGCACCTTGGGGCTTTGGCTAAAAGCCTTACCTGATCGAGTGTTCGCGTGGGCTAAAGCCGAAATAATGCAGCCGTGGTTTAGCACGTCTGACATAATCAGCGTCTCGCGGGTGTGCTGGAACCCAGGCACTGGAATTGCCAGGTGGCAGAAGGCATCCATCAGCGCCTCCATTGCCATCCACGCGTTTAAAAACAGCTGGGTATGGGGTAAATGCTTAAACTCTGAAATTTCATCTTCAAGCTGGCGGTGTAAATCAATCCGACCGCTCAGTACCGCACAGGAGCTATTGGACGTACCGTACTGGTGAATTGCGTCGATCGCCGCCTGGCGTACCGCCGGTTCATTGACCAGTCCCAGCACATCGTTAGTGCAAAAGGTTAATACGTTGTAGCGCTGTCCTGTTGCCGCCACTTCAATATCAACACGATTGCCATCTCGTCCATGGCATATGTACTCGTCCGGGTCGAGCCCGCTCGCCATCCAACGTTGAACGTATTCCTTGACAACTTCCACGGGTTAACTCCCTCACCTCAGAGCATGTGATCGCCAGGCCAAAGCCAGTGGCTCCTGGTTCGGCAACGGCTTTTGGTCCACCCATCAACGTTTTCCGAGGAATCCGTTAATATTTGTGTCGACCTATTGAGATTTCAATGAAATTGATTATCACTGTATCCCAGTTTTACCGTGAGCACGAAATCCTTTGGAAAAAATCCTGAACTTGTGTTCTCGCCAAGGGCGGCTATTATGCCAAGCCCATCTCCAGTAAGCAGCCTTATCTTAAGCGTCCTAGCCCAGGGGGTCTAGGAAACTCAGGTGTATTCTAAAGAATTTAGCCAATCCTAGCTAGGCGATCTGAATCGCTGAAACATAAGAGCCGAGGGGGCTTGCCGGAACAGTGGCTCAAAAGGGTGCCGGGCACAGGACAGCTATCATTCCTCTTTATTATTAGTTTTAGATTTCCTATGATATATAGGGATGTTCCTGGACGATCAGACAAGTTTGTTTGGGGGTGGTTATCAGGTGCGTAGGTAGTGCATCCAGGTTTGAAGCTGCTTTCCCGATAGGTTTACTCGCCGCTGTAGGTCTGCAAGGCTCCGGTACTTTCCTCGGGTTTGGCGATCGCCCAGGATTTTTTTTGCCCAGTCCGCCGTCATTTCTGGCACCTGGCGTAATGTTTCAAAATCCGCATAGTTAACGTTAACGGTTTTAATAGTGGCAACGCTGTCGGGGTCATAGTAATAAAACTGAATCAAGGGCTCAGCTAAGGTCAAAGTTTCTTCCGTCAGCCCCAACGCCGCCGCGATATCTTTTAGTTCGTTAAACTGCACACCGCTTTGGGTCAGGTCGCTAAGGGTTTGGGCTTGGCGAATGGAAATATTGGGCAGCCTTAGCCATTGGTCTGCTGTGGCTCGGTTTGCGTCGAGGGTAAGACCCATTTCTACGGCCACAGCCACATCCCATGCGGTTTCTAAGCGACTCGCCGGATTGCGAGTCAGCTTTGCTTTAGCCTCTCGCCACTGGGGACTGAGACGCTTTTTCCAGGGGGGGAGTTGATTGATGGGATCGATGGGAGACGGCACGAAAAAGGCGGGGAAACTAGGATTAATTTGAGGGCACTTAGCCTTGTTACTAAACTAAGCCTCAAAGCTAAGCCTTAAATTATTAAAGAACTTTCCCTTCGCCAAACTCAACACCCTTGGTGAGCCGGTCCCCATGCCCAATCCCGTCATAACATCTGCCGTAACGCCTGTTATCAAAAAGGCTAATTCCGTTACCACCACTGAAGTGCCTTTGGCACCGGCGATTAATTACCTGCGCATTAGCTTAATTGACCGGTGTAATTTCCAGTGTCAATACTGCATGCCTGATGGGGAGACCATTGAGTATTTGCAGCGCACCTTGTTGTTGAGCAACGATGAGCTGCTGCGACTGCTGGAGGAGGTATTTATTCCGCTGGGCATGACTCGGTTTCGCCTTACCGGGGGAGAGCCTTTGCTGCGGCGGGGGCTAGTGGATTTGGTGGGAGCGATCGCCCAATTCCCGGAAACGGAGGATATTTCCCTGACCACTAACGGCTTCCTGCTTAAAAACCTGGCGGAGCCTCTATACAAAGCTGGCTTAAATCGGATCAATATCAGCTTAGATTCCCTGGAGCCGGAGGTGTTTGACTCCCTAGTGGGCACCAAGGGGCGATCGCGGTGGCAAGAGGTGTGGGACGGCATCCAGGCGGCGTATCAGGTGGGATTTGATCCCCTGAAGTTAAATGTGGTGGTGATTCCTGGCGTCAATGACCATGAGGTGGAGGCGTTGGCAGCGCTAACCCTAGAGCGGCGGTGGCATGTGCGGTTTATTGAATTTATGCCCATTGGCAATGATGCTCTGTTTGGCGATCGCGGCTGGGTGACGTCGGAAACCCTACGGCAGCGTATTCGCAGTCGCTGGGGGCTGACGGAGGGGCAGGTGGCTGGCAACGGTCCCGCTGATGTGTTTCAAATTCCTGGGGCACTGGGCACCGTGGGGTTTATTAGCCAGATGTCCGAGTGTTTTTGCGATCGCTGTAACCGGATGCGATTGTCCGCCGATGGGTGGCTTCGTCCCTGTTTGCTGAATGAATCGAGCCAGCTTGATTTAAAGACTCCCCTACGCCAGGGAGAAGATTTGGCGGCGGTGCGATCGCAAGTGCAGGCGCTAATTACCCAAAAGCCTGAAATTAACTTTAAAGAACGGGATGCGGGCACCACTGGACGCTATGGTCGAACCATGTCCCAAATTGGTGGTTAAAGCGGTAATGCTTCTAAAACTTCATTGATTCTGGGGACTTTAATCAAGGTCTTTAAAGTTCGTCAACGAAAGAAGATTCGTAAAAAAAGATTCAGAAAAAACTCACGAAATTAGAATCCGTAAAAAGATTGATTTAGAACTTCCCCTTAAGGGGCGGCCACATCACCCCAGAACCTCAGATCCTGGTGTAAGATGGCTGAACTAAAAAATAAACCTTAGCCATTTGGACCTCCTTGTCCTCGAAACCTTACGGGAGATCTATGGGCAATGTGTCCTTCCCAATCCGTTTATTGCTGTCTTTAGACTCGATGTCTTTGCGCTGTGTCTGTGGCGGGTGCTAGAGGCACTTTTCGCTAGTTAGAAACGTGAAGGTCTTCCTACTAATTGAGGGCAGTTTTAGCGTTTTCCTGAACTCATTAACGTTAAAGATCGCAACGTTAAAGACCGTCGTGGGTTTGCCACCGGTTTTAGCTTTATAAACACTTGATCACCATCAGTGATGTAGTGAAAAAGCTAGCGTTGTTGCTAATTTCCAAAACAATTTTTCTTAAAACCCACATTTTTTCGAATTTACTGTTTTAAAGTCCACCTTTCAAAAAAACATAAAAACGGTGTTTCTGAGGGCTCGCCATCCTTTAAGTCTCAAAGCCAATAGCTGCAAGGGTTACAGCCCTGAGTATTTTTCGTTCTGAAAGGGCATGTACTCTTCACTAGGTAAAGCTTCTGGCACTTAATTGATGACATGCCCTGGTTTGTCCCCTAGCTTCTCCCTAGCCACCCGTGACCACCACCCCTAAAGCCCCCGCTGTTTCTACCAACACCTCTGCCCCTGAGGTGCCGGAAATCAATCGCCAATTTATTGCGATTCTCGATTTTGGCTCCCAGTATTCTGAGCTGATTGCCCGTCGCATTCGAGAAACAGAAGTGTATTCTGAGGTGCTGTCCTACCGCACCACGGCAGAGCAGCTTGCCCAGCTTGCTCCCAAAGGTATTATTTTGTCCGGCGGTCCCAATTCGGTGTACAACCCCTATGCGCCAGTGTGTGATCCCGAGATTTGGAAGCTGGGGATCCCGGTGCTGGGGGTTTGTTACGGCATGCAGCTGATGGTGCAGCAACTGGGGGGGCAGGTGGAGTCAGCGGAGCGGGGCGAATACGGTAAAGCGGCATTTTTTATTGACGACCCCACCGATTTGCTGACCAACGTGGATGATGGCACCACCATGTGGATGAGCCATGGGGATTCCTGTACAGCGCTGCCCGACGGTTTTGAGCTGTTGGGGCATACGGCGAACACCGCCTGTGCAGCGATCGCCCACCACAAACACAAGCTTTACGGCGTGCAGTTCCACCCAGAAGTGGTGCACTCAAAGGGGGGACTGGCGCTGATTCGCAATTTTGTGTATCACATTTGCCAGGCTCAGCCCACCTGGACCACTGAGGCGTTTGTGGAAGAGTCCATTCGGGAAGTGAAGGCGCGGGTCGGCGATAAACGGGTGTTGCTGGCCCTATCGGGAGGGGTAGATTCGTCGACGCTGGCGTTTTTGCTGCACCGGGCCATCGGTGACAAACTCACCTGCATGTTTATTGACCAGGGCTTTATGCGCAAGGGCGAGCCGGAACGGTTGATGAAGTTGTTTAAAGAGGAATTCCGCATTCCGGTGGAGTATGTAAATGCGTCGGAGCGGTTTTTATCGCGGATGGTGGGGGTGACAGATCCCGAAGAAAAACGAAAGCGAATTGGACACGAGTTTATTCGGGTGTTTGAGTCGGAGTCGAAGCGGCTGGGACCCTTTGATTATTTGGCTCAGGGCACGTTGTATCCCGATGTGATTGAGTCAGCGGATACGAATGTGGACCCGAAAACAGGGGAGCGGGTGGCGGTTAAGATTAAGAGCCACCACAATGTGGGCGGCTTGCCGGAGGATCTGCAATTTAAGCTTGTGGAGCCGCTGCGGAAGTTGTTTAAGGATGAGGTGCGCAAGGTGGGGCGATCGCTGGGATTGCCTGACGAGATTGTGCGCCGCCAGCCGTTCCCCGGTCCGGGGTTAGCGATTCGCATTTTGGGCGAAGTGACGCCAGCGAAGCTAAAAATCCTAGGCGAGGCGGACTTAATTGTGCGTCAGGAAATCAACCGCCATGGGCTTTACCACGATTTTTGGCAGGCGTTTGCGGTGCTTTTGCCAGTTAAGAGCGTGGGAGTGATGGGTGATAAGCGCACCTATGCTTACCCCATCGTGCTGCGGTTTGTGTCCAGTGAAGACGGAATGACGGCAGACTGGTCTCGGGCTCCCTATGAATTATTGGAGCTGATTTCAAATCGCATCGTTAACGAAGTGGAAGGGGTCAATCGAGTGGTTTATGACATTACCTCTAAGCCCCCTGGAACCATTGAGTGGGAATAAAGAAGTATCGGAGTAAAGGCTTTTGGGGCGTTTTTAACTACAAGTTCACACTGCGAGGTTTTGTGATTTAGTGTGCCGTTGATTGAGTCATTGGCCTGATCATGGGCTTGATTTCCCCCCGCAATTGGAGGCATCGATCCCCTGCTGTAATTACTGCGGCAGGGAGTTCTTTCTGTGGAAAACCTGGAATTTTCTGTGGAAAACTGTGGAAAACCTGTGGAAAACCTGTGGAAATTTTGTTTGGGTAATAGAGTTCCAGTGGGCGATCCGTGGGAGCGATCGCCACTAATCCCCTTGGCTAACGGACGCTCACCGCGATCACAGTTGCGGACAAAGCCAAAGCTCAAAGCTATATTAAGTGCCAAGCTTCCGATTTTTGAAGGTGTGGTTCCCAGCTATGACGTCTACCTCCAGCGCGATCGCTCCCCCAGCGTTAACTATCCAGCCGGTGGGTAGTGATGACGATTTGCAGCAGTTTTTGGATGTGCCCCAGAAAATCTACGGTGGCGATCCCAACTGGGTACCGCCTTTGCGTAGCGATGTTGCTAAGCAACTGGGAGCGGACGGAGCGTTTCGCGCCTACGGCAAGCTTCAGGGATTTATTGCGAAGCGGGGCGATTCCCTGGTGGGGCGCATTGTGGCGTCGGTGAATCAGCGATTGGTGGAGCGGGAAGAGTCTGCCATTGGGTTGTTTGGATATTTTGAATGTGTTGATGATGAGGCGGTGGCGACGGGGTTATTTGAGGCGGCGGCGGAGTGGTTACGGTCCCAAGGAATGATGCGGATTCGGGGACCTATTGATCTGTCCACCCACAATAACTGTCAGATGCTGATTGATGGGTTTGAGGAGCCACCGATGGTGATGATGCCCTACAATCCGCCCCACTATCCGACCCTGTGGGAAAGCTATGGATTTACCAAGGCGAAGGATGCTTATGCCTATCGGTTCGAGCCCCACGATATGGCGGAGCAGTTTGAAAAGGCTTACAAAATTGCCACAAAGTCTGGGGTTACGTTCCGTCCCATTGCCACTAAGGGGGAGGATTTTGAGCGGGATGTGCGATCGCTGTATCGGCTATTTACGGAAACCTTTGCCAATAATTGGAGTTCCACGCCCCGCACGGAGGATGAATTTTTTGAGGAAGCTAAGTCCTTGCAAAGTTTGGTAGACCCTGACCTATTTCCCATTGCTGAAATTGACGGGGAAATGGTGGGCTTTTTTATGGCGCTGCCGGACTATAACGAGGTATTGAAGCGGGTTAACGGAAGGCTGGATTTTATTGGCATCCTGAAGTTTTTGTGGTTCCGGCGCACCATTGAACGAGTGCGGGTGTTGGCTTTTGCTTCTTTGCCGGAGCATCGCCGGAAGTTAATTCCGTTGGCGATGGTGCATTTGGCATTTCAGGGGGGAACGAAGAAGAATAAGCGCTACACCTGGGCGGAGTTGGGCTGGGTGTATGAGGATAATATGTCGTCGCGGAAAATTGTGGAAAAGGCGGGCGGCAAAATTTACAAGAGCTACCGCATTTACGAAAAGAGTTTGTAAAGGGAACGGGGCGATTCTCCAAAGGAGAGGCTGCGCCAACGCGCTGGGTTTGGTGCTGGGGCTGCCTGTGGGGGCGATCGCGATAGAGTCAATAGCGCCGAAAAATGATGTTGACGTTGAAGAGCCTCCGATAAGTCTAGAGGAGAAGAAAGCAGAAGCGGAGAGGACCCTGCGACAGGGAGTACAGAAGTACGAAGACAAGCAGTTCAAAGAAGCCCTGAGACTGTTCCAAACCTCTCTGCAACTATTTCAGTACTTAGGTGATTCAAAAAAAGCCGTTGTTAGTCTCAACTACATCGGAGTCGTATACGCTGCGCAGGGAAAATACAGTCAGGCGCTGAGCGCTTATCAAGAAGCACTGAGCAGCAGCCAAGCTATTGAAGACCGTAGGAGCGAAGGAAATATCTTAAGCAACATGGCCTCAGCCTATCGGAAACAAGGGCAAGATGATTTAGCACTCGAACAATATGCAACAGCGCTGGGAATTCACCGTGAAGTTGGCAATCATATCGGAGAAGGAGACACCTTAAATGGGATCGGCCTACTGTTGTACCGTCGGGGGAACTATGGGGAAGCGCTGAAATATTACGTTGAAGCTTTGGATGTTTATCGTGAGATTAAAAATCAAAGTGGACAAGGCACTATTTTCAACAATATCGCTGAAGTTCTTAACGCTCAGGGAGAATATGACAAAGCGCTAGATTATTATCTGCTGGCTTTGTCCTACAGCTATGAAGCGCGTGACGCCGATGGCGTAGCAACAGCGCTAAATAATATAGGGACAATACATTCCAGACAAGGAAACTATGAGCAAGCGCTAAAACAGTTCAGAGCAGCCCTTGCATTTAGGCGTAGGATGAACGACCGTGCTGGAGCAGCCAATGTCCTCAACAACATTGGTTGGATAAACCTTCTTCAAAGAGAATATGGCGCGGCTCTAAAGCAATACCAATCAGCTTTAGAAATTCATCGTGAAGTAAACGATAGAACCGGGGAGGGGCGATCCCTCACCATGCTTGGCGCTTTATATCTCTCTCAAGGAGAGTATGACGAGGCTCTAATTCAACTTGAAAGCGCTTTGGAGGTATACCGCGAAATCAACAACCATCGCGAAGAGGGGCTTGTTCTGTTTATCGTGGGACTACTGCATTTCAATCAGCAGGACTTTAAATTGGCTGAAAGATCTTTTCTAGAAAGCCTAGTTATCTCTGAAGCAATTGAAGAAAATTTACTTCCAAGCGACACGACTCGCATTACCTTCTTTGAAACTCAGGCTTCTAGATATCTACTTCTTGAGCAAGCTTACACTGAGCAAAATAACTTCAAAAAGGCGTTGGAAATTGCCGATCGCTCCAGAGCCCGATCGCTCGTCCAATTCCTAAACCCCTCCCTCGATGGTCAGCCGCCCACTCCCCTCAACATCGACCAAATTAAGCAACTCGCCCGGTCCAAAAACGCCACCCTTGTTACCTATTCCATCCTCGGAACAGACCTTTACATTTGGGTCGTTTCTCCCGACGGGCAACTCAACTCTGTGCGAGCCGACCCTGAAGCCGCAGGCATTCCATTCCAAGAGATCACCGGCAGTATCCGCCGCACTGCCACTGATCCCTTTGATTTCAGCGGATTTTTCGGGCAAGAAGAATTTCTGGCGTTGCAGGATTGAGAGATGATGGGAAGTGATCAGCCATCGAAT
>CALGDE010000152.1 GCA_937883785.1 uncultured cyanobacterium | reverse complement strand
GGATTGGCTATGCGAGGGGCTGCATGTCGCTGGAATTTAGGGAATTGGTATAATAGTGCCCCTAAACGATTTAGCGATCGCTGCAATGGTCTGTGAACACTGGCAATATTGAGCTTGGGGTCAATAAGTTCTATGACGAGCGGACCAGACAGGGTAATGTTCCCTATGACACAACAAAAGGCGTCACAGGGTTGGGGATAGGACCGCTTAAGTCTCCGGAAGGGAGACCAGAAGACTCGAAAGGCTAGACAGAGTTACTACAGGCTTTCCTATGTTGCCCGTTTCATCTTCTCAACCCAAATATTCTGCTTCTTCAGGGACGCAGTGCCCTTGGAAACGCTTAGGTTTTGCCGTGTTGGCAGGGGGAGTTGCGATGCAGCTTGGTACGTTACCGGCGAAGGCGATGACCTTGAACAGAGTGGAAAGTTTGGTGGCTTCTATTGAATCCAGCGAAGGTTGGGCGATCATCACCGCTTACAACAATATCGTCAGCAACGATCGCATTCCCCGCCGTGGCGATCCTCGCCCTCGCTAACCCGGTCGCCGCGCCAACATGGGCAATGAACCGCGGTGGCTCCAGTAAATACCGAACTCGAACACCGGGTCGCGCCAGATCTCCACAGAAAAACCGGCCCGCTCCAGCTCGGCAATTAAATCTCGCTCGCCAAACATGCGCATTTCCAGGTTCAATCCCGGTCCGCCGTGGAATACCAGGTTATCGAACCACTGTTCCCGCCCGTCCTTTGTAATATTTTTCAGACGAAATTCCCCGTCCGTTTCCAGCATTTCGTAGTCGTGTAGCTCGGGGAAATGCTCGTCAGTGGGAGCGTTGATATCTTCCGCGTAGGGCACGGTGAATACCATCAATCCGCCAGGCTTCAAAAGGCGATAGGCGTGATCGAAGGTGACGGAAACGGGCGGTTCGATATGTTCAAATACGTCCGATGAAATAATGAAATCCAGGGTTTCGCGCCAGTCTTCGGGGGGGTGGCGAATATCGAAGTGGGGTTCCTGGTGATAGTAAGTATTGAGATAGCCCAGCTTTTGCGCCAGGGGGATGGCGTACCCGTCCCAGCAGCTCATGCCGATGCCTCTCAGGTCAGGGCGATCGGGAAAGTCTGGCAGGGGAATGCTTTTGTTGAAGAGGGCGCTGGAGAGCACGTGCATTAGCGATCGCATCCGCACGTTGGAGCCACAGCGCATACAGGACGGCGCTTCCCGGTTGAGAAACATCACCCGGGTTTCGCAAGGTGCGCCACACACGTTGCATTGGTAGTTCAGCAATCCTGGTGGTGGAGGGGGGGCTGGCTCTGGTGCCGGTGGCGGTTCTGGTGGCGCTGGTTCTGGTGATGGCGGGGGTGGGGCGATCGCAACTGGCGCTGGAGCAGGACGCCGATTGCGATGGATACCAAAGCGAATAGGACCGAGATTAAATTCCATAAACGGGAAAACAGCAGGATCACCGCCTACCGTACCAGATGCTCCAGCCTTCGGTTATCTGATACCGCCTGAGAAATATCGCGGAGTAGATTTTCACCCAGCTTCCATGCCAGTGCTAGAAGTCTACTTGTGAGTCTGACTATGGTTCTGAACTGTCCTCGCCTGACTTCTCTTCTGCCTCTAGGCAAGACAGCTGAGTGTTAGGCAACTGATCTGGGGGGGCGTGGAGGCCGGGGACATTGGCGGTGGGGGTGTAGTTCAGGTGATGCCAGGCGGCGGCGGTGACGACACGACCTCGCGGCGTGCGGTGGAGGTAGCCAATTTGCATTAGATAAGGCTCGTACACTTCCTCAATGGTTTGCACGTCCTCGCCGGTGGCCGCCGCCAGCGCCTCAATGCCCACCGGTCCCCCGCCAAATTGCTCGATCGCCACCTGTAGCAGTCGTCGGTCGGTCCAATCCAACCCACAGGGATCCACATCGAATAATTCAAGGGCGATCGCCGCCGTTTCCGCATTAATTTCGGGGATTTTTTTTACTTCCCCATAGTCCCGCACTCGCCGCAGTAGCCGGTTCGCAATTCGAGGGGTGCCCCGCGATCGCCGAGCAATTTCCATCGCCCCTTCCTGGGTCACCGCCGTTTCCAAAATCTCGGCGGTGCGATTTACAATTTGCGCCAGCTCTTCCATATCGTAAAATCGCAGCCGCTGCACTAGCCCAAAGCGATCGCGCAGGGGAGAACTGAGGGCACCAGCGCGGGTAGTGGCTCCCACCAATGTAAACGGCGGCAAGGGGAGCGATCGCGTGCGAGCCCCCTGCCCCTTGCCGATAGTGATATCCAGCCGAAAATCTTCCATGGCTGGATATAGGATTTCTTCTGTAACCCGCGGCAGGCGATGGATTTCATCAATAAACAGCAAATCCCCCGGCTGCAAATTCACCAGCAATCCTGCAATATCTCGCGGTCGCTCCAGCGCCGGAGCCGTCGTAATTTTACAGGTGGTGCCCATCTCCGCCGCCAGGATTAGCGCCATGGTGGTTTTGCCCAGTCCTGGCGGACCGTACAGCAACAAATGATCCAGCGATTCCTCCCGCGCCTGGGCTGCCTGAATGGCGATCGCCAGCACCTCCTTTAACTCCCGCTGCCCGATGTAAGTGGACAAAGTCTGGGGGCGAATTTGCTCATCGGCGGATTTTTTGATGGCGCTGGAAGCCTCTGGAGAAGGTTCGCGATCGCCGGCCGATTTGTGGGGGTCCAACAAAGACGAGCCTAGATCGGCAGCGTTGGGTTTGGATGGGCTGGGCGATCGCCCTTTGCCATTATTTTTCGGTTCCTTGGGCGACGGTGACTCAGATTTTGAAGAGATAATAGCCATAAATTACAGCCGCAAACTACCGGGGGCGACTAACTGCACCATAACCGCTAAAAGGGTGCTGAAGCTTGCAACACTCCCCAGCGGGCACCCACAGCGCAAACCACCGCCCCACAGGACGCCGCGCCCGTTAGCCAAAACGCCCGCCAGGACCGAATCCCCACAATGCGTAGCTCCACCTTTGCCAACATTGACGCCACCAGCAAGGTCAAGCCAGACAGCGTAAAATCCAGCCACGCTAGCAAGACCACCAAAACAAACGCCCCAAAAACCGCCGTCGCGAAGGATCGCACATCGTTTTTGAGAAGCTGAGTTAACGGCTGCTGCGATCGCAACGGCACGCTAAATAGCATTGAAATTGTTAGGGCGATCGCCACTCCTGCCCCCGCCACCCACAGCAGCCGCTCCACCGTCTCAACGCGATAAAGAACGCCCCAAGAAACGCAAAAAAACGCCAGCCACAAAATCCCCAGGGACAGCCGAGGACGATTTCGCTCAATATAAATCGACATAGCGCCACCAAGCCCTACAGGTCTAAATCCACTGTGGCACAGCAATCTATAAAAGCTACTTTGAAGCTCCCACTCCCGGATCGACGGAGCTGATGGGACCGAGATAGTGGCGCAAGTACGGTGAAAACACTTCGTAAATTAGCGTCAGGGGCTGACCGCGATGCCAAAACAGATAGTGGCGTCCCCAAAATGGGCCCGTTTCCCCAAAGGCTTCTTCCAATTCTGGCGAGTGTCCATAGTGCAGCCCCTGCACATCCCGGTAAAGCTCCGTCCGCAGCTGGGCCAAACTTGCCCAAATGGGGAGCGATCGGTTTTGCAAATACTCATCCACATGGCTCGCTTCCCACCAGGACGTTGCATAGGCTAGGCGCTGTCCCGATGCGGTGCGCAACCAAACCTGTCGTCGCAGCCGCGGACCGGGCACCTGCTCGATAATGCTGGGGGCGTTGTCCGGTTCCCAGGCGATCGCCGACATATCAATCACATCCACCTCCGTGCGCTCCCCGCTCAGTAGCTGCAAATGGCGGGTGGGAGATCCATCGCCCAAGATTAATATTTGCCAGGTGGGTGACAGCCAGTCATGGGGCAATCCCTCCCGCACATTGTGGCGATTCCCCTGCCAAATTGGCTGAAGCATATGCCAGGAACGGGGCGGGCAAGACGGCACGGGCTGAGAAGGGCTAGAAATCAAAATCCCCATGGATGGCTTTGCAAAACTTTATCTTTGTAGGGGATCGTAACATTTTCGCTCGAGCGAGGTCGGCTCAAGTGTTAGGCAAGGGCTTCATAAAAACCCCAGTCAAAAAGCCATCACCAGTAATGAACTGATGATGGCTTTTTGCTTTATCAATCAATGCGGATGGCGAGACTCGAACTCGCAAGGCAAAGCCACACGTCCCTCAAACGTGCGCGTATACCAATTCCGCCACACCCGCAGGATTACAAGCTAATTGACTTAAAAGGCAACCGCTTAGTTTTTGAGGTCCCAGAATAATAACACCGGTTCTAATGCTTAGCGGCATTCTGTTAAAAGTGTTGCGAGATTTAAGGTGGCTACAGACGCCCTCGGAAATTTTTTGCCTCGGGACTGGCAATCAAATCCTTCCGTACCCGCCGCAATCCCCAGCCTTGCTGCAGCAAATTGCGATAGGTATCAAGCCCTGCTTCGTCCACGTCACGGCTAAAAATTTCTTGGTAAAGCTGTTGCAGCAACTGTCGAGTTTCGTGGCTGTTGGCGATTTCCTCACGAATTTTGTCCACGGACCATCCCCGCTGAAGGGCTTCCACGTAGGTTTCCAGCCCCTCTGGATCAGCGTCTCGCCCCAACATTTCTTGGTAGAGATAGTTGACTAGAGCCACATCGCCCTTCGAAAAGCTGGCAATTACCCCTTCCGCTTCATCCCAAGCGCCCGACACAGAGCCGTAGTCCCAGCCATTTTCTAAGCACAACGACTCCAGGGAATTACCTACGCACAGTTGATTGTGCTGGGGATGGTGATATTCAGGATCTTGACCAGACGATCGCGCCGTTAAAACTGAGCCCCGCCTTGCCGTTTTGGCGAGGGTCAGTAAGGTGACAGCGCTAATAGCAGTAATGCCGATAAGGAGTAAATGTTGCGATCGCCCAGCCATGGTGTTTGCCTTCACCGATAGTCTCTGTTTCAATTTTGACCTATTGACCAGAGCAAAGGGGACAGCGTCAAAAAAAATCAATTTAGAGTCATATTTCGGTAAAAATCTGGACGCGGTCCGGAATCTTTATTCCAATATTTTCAGCGTATTTTTAACGCCTACACTTTTTAACGCCTACACTTCTTAGCGCCTAAACGTTATTGCTTAAGTCTTTAACGCTCAATGCTGCGGGGGTCGAGGGCGTCACGCAGCCCATCCCCAAGGAGATTGAAGGACAAAACGGCGCTGATAATGACGATCGCCGGGGACCAAATTAGCCACGGATGCAACACCAGAATGGAGGCATTGGTGGCGATGGACAGCAAATTGCCCCAGGACGGATCAGGCTGCTGAATGCCAAGACCAATTAGGCTAAGCACTGATTCAGCCACGATAAAGCCAGGAATCGCCAAGGTGGCGGCGACAATCACATAGGACGCAGTTTGGGGCAGGATATGGCGCAGGATGGTGTAAAAGTCGCCGCCGCCCATGGCTTGGGTTGCCTGCACAAATTCTCGCTCTTTGATGGACAGTACCTGCGATCGCGTCACCCGCGCCAAACCGGACCAGCTACTGAAGGACATAATCGCCACAATCAGGGCAAAGCGCTGGGTGCTGGTGAGCTGGGCGGGCAAAATCGACGCTAGCGCCACCAGTAAATACAGGCTGGGAATGCTCATAAGCACTTCGGTGATGCGCATGATGATGGTGTCAATCCAGCCGCCAAAGTAGCCGGAAATGCCGCCAATAATTAGCCCCAGGGGAAAGGAAATGGAAATGCCCACCAGCCCGATGCTGAGGCTAATGCGGCTGCCGTGGATGAGGCGACTAAGCTGGTCTCGCCCGCTTTCGTCCGTGCCCAAAATATTCCAGCGCCCCGGTCCGTCAGTGCCGAGAAAATGGCGATCGCTGGGAATAATCCCCCAAAATTTATACTCGTCCCCCTGGGCAAAAAGCTGAATTTTCGACGGCTGGGAGCGATCCACCGTTAGTTTGCGATCACCCGTTTCCAAATCAGTGCGCCCCAAAGTGGTGGGATACACGTGGGGACCAATCCAATCGCCGGACTCGCTGGTCCAATAAATTTGCGTGGGGGGCAACAGAGCACCTTGGTCCTGGGCCGTGTAGGGGTCGTAGGGGGCAATAAATCCTGCGGCGATCGCCACCCCATAAAACAGCAGCAAAATCACCGTCGCTATTTGCGCCAAAGGATTTTTCCGCAGCCGTTTCCACCAATTCATCGCTACTCCCGACGTTACCTGATATCGTTCGCTTGAAACTCGGGTCTCAGCCCGAGCCTAAATATTTGATCTGAGTCCTTGCCTTAAGATAGGCGTTTCAAACGTGCGCCTCAAATACTAGGTTAAATTCTTTTCTTTTTCCCGCCGCTCAATTTCCAGCCCAACCTCTGCAATTATGCCAGCTGCCCCGTCTACCGCTGATTCTCAGGGTTCGTCCCCCCCGAAATATCGGTCTTTTTTGTTTCCTATCATCGCCTTTGAGCTTTTAGTTGTCGGCTTGACCATGGCTCGGGCGATCGTGCGCGAAAAATCACCGATGCGATATTTCGGCGAGGCAGGCATCATTAGCTGGCTTTCTTTTCTTCAACTGCTGGTGCTAGCGGCATTGTCGCTCTGGATTTTTCTGGTGCGAAAACGAGGTGCCCCTGTCAAATGGACAGCGCCCCAGTCTTTATGGCAGTGGATGGCGATCGGTTTTTTCTTCCTCGCCGTCGATGAAATTGCCCAAATTCACGAAATGGTTGACTCTGGCTTCCATTCCTTGTTTCAAATCCAGGAAAATCGCCTCACCGACAGCATCGACGACCTGATTGTCCTGTTGTACGGCATTGCTGGGGGCTATATTCTCTACCTGTTTCGGCAAGAATTTAAACGCTACCGTCCCGCCTTTAAATTGGTAACCTACGCATTTATATCGACGGCAATTATGGTGGTATTCGATGTATTTACGAATATCGATCCCGAATCCAACATTGACGCATTTAAGGTTTTCTTTTCAGATTTAGAATCGCGCCACGCCCTTTTGGTCTGGCTCCAGGCAACGGAGGAAGTGTTCAAAATTCTGGCAGAGGGCTTTTTTATTGCCGCCTTTGCCATTTGCTTACAAATTGCCCGCCGATTAAATCGCTCCACATCAGCCGATTAAATCGCTCCACATCGATGGATACCAGTGTAGATGTCAATCCTGAGTGAGACCGTTACGCTTTTAAAGCCTTTACTAGACGTCTTGCGTGAATATCGCTGGGCTCTCTCATCCATCACCACCTCCTTCGGATCCGCTCAGGACATCGTTGCTCCCTAGGGAGAAGAATTTAGGGTGAGGGCGAGGATTGGTACAAGAGATCTATTGATTCTGGGACTTAATTAATGACAGCCTTTAGTTAACTCGAACAACGGTTAAAATAAGCAATCAGTCCCAACTCCCATTTCTCCCCTACCACCGTGACCAACGCCCCCGAGAAATCAGAAAGTTCCCCTCCTGAGTCCAATGGCAGCGCATCCGCTACGACCACCGTTGCTGAGACCGACTCGGATAAGGGGATAGATTCTATACTGCCGTCTTTCCTTAATCCACCATCAGAAGAGCTGCCCGACGAAGTGGAAATGTCCCTCTTCGACCATTTGGAAGAGCTGCGCACGCGGATTTTTTACTCGGTAATTGGTTCCCTGGTGGGCATTATTGGCTGTTTCTTTGCTGTAAGACCCATTGTGCGGCTGTTGGAAAAACCGGCGGGCGACGTCACCTTTTTGCAGTTGGCACCGGGGGAATTTTTCTTTGTGTCCATCAAGGTGGCGGGCTACAGCGGTTTATTGCTCAGTGCTCCGTGGATTCTGTACCAGGTGATTCAGTTTGTGTTGCCAGGCTTAACGCGGAAGGAGCAGCGGCTGTTGGGACCGATTGTGTTGGGGTCAGCGGTGCTGTTTGGCTTGGGGCTGGTGTTTTCCTATGTGGCGCTGGTGCCGGCGGCGTTGAATTTCTTTATTAGCTACGGCGCGGATGTGGTGGCGCAACAGTGGTCTATTGAAAAGTATTTTGATTTTGAGCTGCTGTTGATGTTCAGCACGGCGATCGCCTTCCAAATCCCTATTTTGCAGCTACTGCTTGGGCTATTCGGACTGGTATCCGCCAAGCAAATGCTATCGGGCTGGCGGTATGTGCTGTTGGGAGCCGCCGTGTTGGGCGCAGTGTTAACCCCGTCCACGGATCCTATGACCCAAAGTTTATTGGGCGGCGCGGTGATGGGACTATATTTGGGCGGCGCTGGATTGGTGGCGTTGGTGACTCGCAATAAGCAGGCGGCGGCTGAGGCTTAGGCTAGTGATTTTTAAGGGGGTTTGATGGCGATCGCACGGCTAATAGTGGCATCGATTTTGGGCGCTGGCTTATTTCTGGCGGCGGTGATTTCTATTCAAAATGTGCAGCCGGTCACCCTAACTTTTCTGACATTCCAATCCATCAAGATTCCCTTTGGTGTCCTGTTGGTGGGCGGCGTAGCGGTGGGCTTAATTGGTGGTGCAGCGGTTAGCGTTGCTTTGCAAAGCACGTCACCGAAGAAGCGATCGCCCGCCCCTCCCTATGTCCGTGGTTCGCGCCCCCGCTCTTAAATTTGTTTAGGCATGGACGGAGGTCGGCGGCAATGTGCAGACCCCAGTCACTGGCTGTTATTCGCTTCCTTGCAACAGGGGGGCTAGGTCTTGGTTGAGCTGCCCAGTGCGCACTAGCTCAGCATAGGTTTCCGCTTCGATCTCGCACAGCTCTTCGCTGACTAGTTCGGTGGCGTACTCTGCCACATCGGGATCCTCCCGACACATTTTGGCGATCGCCTCGTTCAAACTAGCAATTTCGCCTCGCACCTGCTCGCGTTTGTAGCGTAGAAATTCTTCGTCCACTTCTGGCGCGGTTAGGCTTTCCAATCGTTTGCCCACCTTTCCCAAAGCGCTGCGGCGGGCAACGGCTTCGGCATACTCTGCCCGTCGCGATCCTTCATCGAGTAGGGACAGCTTTTGCAATAGGCTTTTGATGCTGAGCCCCTGGATAAGCAGGGTAAAAAGCACCACGCCAAAGACAATATCGATCGCCTCACTGCGCTGGGGCAAAATTTCCGGCACGCTTAGGGCTAGGGCGATGGACACGGACCCGCGTAGCCCTCCCCACCACAGCACCGTTTTTTGCGGGACGGTAATGTTCGAATTGGCGATACCGTTACTGATGGTTCCGAGACCATAAATTACCCCCGCGCGGGTCACCACCACGGCGGCGATCGCCACCCCGATGGAGCCTCGATGTTCAATTAAGGAATCGAAGCGTATGCTATCGCCAATCAGCAGAAATACGATGGAATTGGTGAAAAATGCGATAAATTCCCAAAACTCCGTCACCACCAATCTTGTGCGTGGATTCATACCGATACGCGAGCCAAAGTTGCCGAGGATTAAACCGGTGGTGACCACGGCGATCGCCCCAGAGCCGCCCAGATTTTCCGCGACAACGTAAGTGCCATAGGCGGACACAAGAGTGAGAGACTGTTCTACCAATGGCAAATCAAAGCGCTGGGTTAGGTAAGAAATACCGAAGCCGACGGCGCTACCCATGGCGACCCCAACGCCGACGAATACGGCAAAATCGGCGAGGGTTTGCTGGGGATTGAACCCTTGAACGCCAGTGGCAATCCCCACCAGTAGCCCAAAAGCCACCACCGCCACGCCGTCGTTAAACAGGCTCTCCCCTTCCATCAAAGTGGTTAGCCGTTTTTCCACCCCGAGTTCGCGGAATAGGGCGATTGTGGAGACCGGGTCAGTGGCTGCCAAGCTCGCGCCGATCAGTAGGGACACCGGCAGCGGAATGCCAGCAAAGTGCTGCAATACGATCGCAATGCCCAGCACCGACACCACCACACCGGCGATCGCAAACAGTACCACCGGTACCCAATCGCGCTTAAGATCTTTCCAACGCAGATTCCAACCCGCTTCAAATAACAGGGGCGGCAAGAAAATTTCGAGAATTAATTCCGGGGATAAGTCGACGAGACGGACATTTTCAAAGGCGAGCAGCGTTCCAACAATGGTCAGCAGCAGCGTGTAGGGGATATTTCGTAGGATGCCAACGGTGCGTGACAGGGTGGCAACGCTGAGGGAAACCGCCAGGACAAGCAAAAAGCGTTCTAACCCGTCCTCGATAGTGGCAGTTTCGGGGGCGATCGCTAGCCAAAGGTCGGCTGGGAGGGTGTTGATGGGCACGTTTGCAAAGGATAAAAGCATCAAGCTTAGATGACAGATCTTAGTCTGCCACGGTAATTGAAGGGGAAAGCATCTGCGGATATTGCCGATTTGAGCCGCGAGCTTAGCGATGCCAGTGCTTCAAACACGATCGCACGGCTAATAGTGGCATCAATTTTAGGCGCTGGCTTATTCCTGGCGGCGGTAATTGCCATTCAAAATGTGCAGCCGGTCACCCTAACTTTTCTGACATTCCAATCCATCAAGATTCCCTTTGGTGTCCTGTTGGTGGGCGGCGTGGCGGTGGGCTTAATTGGCGGCGCGGCGATTAGTGTGGCTTTGCAGGGCTCGTCGTCGAAAAAGCGACTCCCCAGTCCTCCGCCTTACGTGCGCAATTCTCGCCCTCGCTCCTAAGTTGTCTTCAACGGACGTGATTTAGCGCTTTATTTTCAGGGTTAAGGCTTTCAGAATTTGCAGCACTTGGTAAAGGGAATTGGTGCGTGATCGCCGGGCAATTACATCGGAAAAATCGAATTGATTTACTTCTCCCCGCACCAGTTTCAAAAACACAAAGCTAACGCCGTTGGTCACTAAGCCGTAAGTGGGCAATTTATTATCGACCCCTGCCATATAAGCCAACGTCTGGGGAATGCCCATATTTACGTCAAAGGTTGTGTCTTTCGATTCAATAATCCCTCGCCACAATTGATTGTGAATCACTAGAAAGTCAATGCGTCCCCGTAGATTTTCTTGCTGCACTTGAGATTCAATCACCACAGGAACCTCAGAGCGCACTAGAAATGGAGCATCGTATAAGCCTGCCATTTCTAGTAATGACGACACCACTAAAACATTGACGATTCCTTCATCAACCTTGCCCGAATCCAAGTGATAGTCGAGGCGATCGCGCAGTTGGTCTAGCTTGGCAATTTCGCGATCGCTCAACTCCGGCAATTCATCTGCCCACTCCTCAAAAAATGAGTTGTCCGCAGCTTGCTCTAGCTCAAAATGTTGGCAAGCATCATTCAAACTCTTAAGAGCCTGTCGAACTGTGGTTTCAATCATTTCTCATAGACAGCCTTTAACCAGCTTGAATAAACCCTTTGACGCCGCTAATCAAGACACTAATGGCAATACTGCTGTGGATTTTTTCAATAGATTTCTCAATTCCTGTAGCAAGAGCTTCCTGACTGGCGCACTTCAAACGTCCCATCAACTTTGGTCGACCAGGAATCTGGCTTACCACCTTTCCTGCAACCGCTATCTCTTCTTTTTCAGTTAATTTCCGTCCCTCCACATCAATACACTTTTCAATCAACTCGTTTAACTCGGTCGCAATTTCTGTCAGAGAGTGGTTCTCTGCACTGCTGGCATTCACCATACTGCTGATATTGTGAGCATCTCCACCGATGATATTGCCTTGAATTGATGAGCTGTTAATACTAATTTTTTCTGACACTTTAGCCTCTCACATCATTACTTGACTACATGCTGCGGACGTCGTTTGCATTGCCACCAATTACATTTCCCCGAATGTGACTGTTATTGATGACGATTCGATAAGCCTCGTCGCCTGTGGGACTTTCTGTAAATTCGCATAGTTCTCCCATTATCTTTGTTCCTCCATTGATATCTCGACAGAGAAATAATACGAGTGAGCCAGAGGAAAGCTCTATGAGCAATCCTAATCTTCTAAACTTTTTCCAATTCCAAATGAGCAAAAGGAGTCCTATTCCAGTGAATAGTAAACTTGCAGGAACAAAACTTCGCATCTCTGGCAAGTTTCTGAGGCTAAATAAAGTGGAGACGCCAGTAGCAGTGAAAAAAAGTCCCCAGAATAATTGACTTAGAGAGGACAGATTAAATCGTCCATACTCAATACTGGTTATGTTACGAGTTGGATAAACTGTTTGGGCTGGATTCAATCCGCCAATCCCGAAAATCAACCCAATCAAGCTCAAAAACCACGAAACACTTATATTGTCCGCCAGTGCCAAGTTCAAATCAATTTGCCTGCGAGTAACTATCGGTCTGCTTCTGATCGTTTTAGGAGTGACAATAATGACAGATTGACCTGAAACCAACTTCACCTGCATGGTCATTAGTGTTTTATGTGTTTAGAGATTATTAATATACGGCTGCTATTTCGTACTGTATGAGTGCCTGTAACTTCCTAGGAATTGCTTGTGAAAGTCTGGTCCATCACAGATATAGCCAGGGATTAATTTACGCCAGGGTGGGAAGGGGTGATTGCCATGAATACATTGCTGTTTGCTCCTCAATCCTAATCAATCCTCATCTTGAGGGCACATAATTGTTGGCTTTGGGCGATATCAGCGAAACATGGGCACCTTCAGACGGAACGCTATACAATTGGGTCGCCATTTCTGAGGTTCACCTGTGTTAACCGTTGCCATCCCCAAAGGTTCTCTTCTAAAAGACAGCATTGCCTCCTTTGCGGCGATCGGGCTTGATTTCAGCGCATTTCTTGAAAAGGGCAATCGACAGTTACAGATTGAGGATCCCACTGGGCAAGCTCGGGCCATGCTGGTGCGCAATGGCGATGTGCCGGTGTATGTAGAATCGGGGCAAGCTCACGTGGGCATTGTGGGGTATGACGTGCTGCGGGAGAAAAAGCCCCAGGTGGCGCAGATTTTGGACCTGGGCTTTGGGGGGTGTCGCCTATCGGTGGCGGTGCAAGAATCTAGTCCCTATAGAAAATCTATCGATCTGCCTGCCCACAGCCGCGTGGCGTCGAAATTTGTGCAATGTGCCCGCGACCATTTTCGCGACCTCGATCTCCCGGTAGATATCGTTCCCCTATACGGCTCGGTGGAGCTGGGACCCATTACCGGCATGTCTGAGGCGATCGTGGATTTGGTGGCCACCGGGCGCACGCTTAAGGAAAACGGGCTGATTGAAATTGAAGAGTTGTTTTACAGCACTGCCCGGGCGATCGCCCATCCCCTCAGCTACCGTCTCAACACCTATGGACTGAGCGACTCCCTCAATGCCCTACGCGATCATTTGCGATCGCAGCGTAAAACCACCTAAGCCGCCCCAAACTCCACACATTGGGTATGATTAGCTATGGATTTTGCAGCCTTTACCCTTCGCAGCCGAGCCGCGATCCAGCGTAAAGATCCCACTGCATCCACCTCAATCAGCTATACCCCAACCTGCTACACCCAAGTAATCCATGGCATCCATTCGCGAGCTTCATCAGCAACTGGTTTCCAAAGAGCGATCCGCTGTTGAAATTGCCCAAGAGGCTCTGAACCATATTGAAAAAACGGAGCCATCGGTTAAAAGCTTTTTGGCGGTGACCGCTGACCATGCGATCGCCCAAGCAAAGCAGGTGGACGACAAAATTGCGGCGGGCGAAGAAATCGGTCCCCTCGCTGGCATCCCCATCGGCATCAAAGACAACATGTGCACCAAAGGTGTGAAAACCACCTGCGCATCCAAGATGCTGGAAAACTTTGTGCCGCCCTACGAATCCACGGTGACCCAGAAGCTCATTGACGCTGGGGCAGTGATGGTGGGCAAAACCAACCTGGACGAGTTTGCCATGGGCAGCTCCACGGAAAATTCCGCCTATCACACCACCAATAACCCCTGGGATTTGGCGTGCGTCCCCGGCGGCTCATCTGGTGGCTCAGCGGCGTCGGTGGCGGCTCAGGAATGTGTGGTATCCATTGGCTCCGACACCGGTGGATCCATTCGCCAGCCCGCGTCATTCTGCGGCGTGGTGGGAATGAAGCCCACCTACGGTTTGGTGTCCCGCTATGGGTTGGTGGCCTTCGCGTCTTCTTTGGATCAAATTGGTCCGTTTTCTCGCAGCGTGGAAGATTCGGCCCTATTGCTGGAGGCGATCGCCGGTTACGACCCGAAAGATTCCACCAGCCTCAAAGTGGATGTTCCCAGCTACGCCAAATCCCTACGCCCCGATTTTCGACCGAAAGGAAAACTGAAAGTAGGCGTTATCAAAGAAACCTTTGGTACCGGCGCCGATAAAGCGGTGGAAGAAGCCGTTGAAAAAGCCGTCGAGTTGCTGCAAGAGTTAGGCGCTGAAATTCAGGTCATCTCCTGCCCCCGCTTCCAATACGGCTTGCCCACTTACTACATCATTGCCCCATCAGAGGCATCGGCGAACTTAGCCCGCTATGACGGCGTTAAGTACGGCTTCCGGGCAGAAGAGGGCGAAAACCTATTGGATATGTACTGCAAAACCCGGGCGGCAGGCTTCGGTCCTGAGGTAAAGCGGCGGATTGCGGTGGGCACCTACGCCCTATCAGCAGGCTATTACGATGCTTATTACTTAAAAGCTCAGAAGGCGCGGACGCTCATCAAAAAAGATTTTGAAGCTGCCTTTGCCAAGGTGGACGTGCTGATTTCCCCCACGGCTCCCACCACGGCATTTCGGGCGGGCGAAAAAGCAGACGATCCCATCGCCATGTATCTATCGGACCTAATGACCATTCCGGTGAACCTGGCGGGACTGCCAGCCCTAAGTATTCCCTGCGGTTTTGATGAAGGCGGAATGCCTATTGGGATGCAAATTATCGGCAACGTGCTGCGGGAAGACCAAGTTCTCGAGGTGGCCCACGTCTACGAACAGGCAGCGGAATGGTATAAGCGAGTGCCCCAGATTCTGGCGTAATTTGATAGGCTGCTTAAAATTTCTTAGCTTAATCAGCCCTAATCGCCCCCATGGTTGCTTCCTTTTCTCGACCTGCCTATGTGTTAGTTACCCACGGTAGTCCCGATCCTCGCCCCGGCGCGGCATTGCAGGCGCTAACGGTTTCTATGGCGGAGGGATTGGAGAAGGCACCGGGCGATCGCCCCCAGGCAGCCCGTCCGATGGTGCGCGGCGCCGAACTGGAATGTGGCGATACTTCTTTAGCCAGCCAGCTAATCGTTATTCATAACGAAGCTCAGGAATCAGGCTGCGACGGGGTAGTGGTGGTGCCCTTGTTTCTGTCAGCGGGGGTTCATGCCATGGAAGATATTCCTGAGGCGATCGCCGAAGCCAAGGAAAAACTAGCCACCCTAGGGAAAATCTCCGACGCCGTCACCCCAGCATCACCGCTACCCATCGAAACCGCTCCCGTCCTCGGCAAACATCCGGCGTGGTCAGCCTGGATGAAACGCTATTGGCAGGAAAATTTTCAGGCGTCCCACGTGCCTGTGGTGGTTGCCCACGGCACCCGACGCACCGGCGGCAACCAAAAAATGGAAGGGCTAGCGCGATCGCTGGGGGCACGGCTGGCGTTTTGGTCCATTGATCCTAAATTGCCGGAAACCATCGAAGCGATCACCGCCCAGGGACAGAATCAACTCACTTTGCTGCCTTACTTCCTCTTCGAAGGCGGCATCACCGACCGCATTGCCCAACAGCTCGATGGGGCGATGGGGCCGTTAAAGGCAAAATACCCAGAGCTACATATCACCCAAGCCAAGCCCTTTGGACAAAGCACCGCCTTCGCCGACTTTCTAATTGGTGCCTATGGTGACCAGCAGTCCACTGAAGCTGACGCCGCTGATTCCCGCGAGCTAAGCCTGACTTAAGACTGGACAGAAAACTGAATACGAAAACTTATCGACAGCCCAAGCTATCGCGGGTGGCAACGCCGGTGGTGGGGTTAACGCCATCTGCCCGTTCGCACAGCAGCTTAACTTGGTAGCGGTCCACCAGGGCATTGGAAAAGTCCGCGCCGGTAATATCCGCCTCAAAAAATCGAGCGCGAGTCATCATGGCATCGGTAAAATTCACGTTGCGTAAATCCGCCCGGTCAAAAAAGGTGGCATCGGCAAAAGCGCTAGTCAGGTCCGCATCGTGGAGATCGGCATCTAAAAATATCGTTTGGCTAAGAATCGACGCGGTTAAATCTGCTCCAGATAAATTTGCCTGGCGCAAATCAGCCACAGCAAACACCGCTTCTCGCAAATCTTGGTTCGACAGGTCCGCTCCCACCATCGTGCTGTTGGTGTAGTCCACTTTGCGACCTTGGGCTGCTGCCGATGGAACATTAGCTAATAATCCAACGCAAACCAAGGTTAGGAATAGAAAGGTGCAGAGCGATCGCCCCAAAATTCCACTTAAAAACTGCCCTGAAAATGTTCCAAAAAATCGCCGTCCAAGCCGCACAAAATTTCCGCCCATTTCCATCTCCTAAGGTCGCCACATCATCGCCGGGTATTGCTAACCTTTAGGTTACCGCACCTGTTTCTAAACCTGTCTGCGAACTTACCTTGGGCCAGTGAAAATAGCTTTTTGAAAATGGCTTTTTGAAAACCGAAAATCCACATAACTCCCGAAAAGTGCCCAATGATTGGCGTTCCAGAAGTCTTGGTTAAACGATGAAGTCCGTATTGCCAAAATTTTCGTCTTGCGATGGAAAGAGATTCAGCGCTAACACTGTTTTTCTGAGGCGCTGTTTTTCTGGGGCACTGATAGACGGCAGGCCTAAGTCCAGTTTCCACCAGAGGAAAAACCACATCGTTTCCAATAACTGACCCAACTAAGTAGAAAGTAAGCGCACAAAATTTCGTTATTACTTAGCAAGGCTGAGGCGAAAGGGATGCGCGACTGCAGTGCGAAGAGAGGTTAAAAGCATCGATTTGTTTGTTTTTTCACTACTGCGGATAAGTCAGATTCTATGCCCCCAACGTCAATTGCTTTTTCCGCCATAACTTCGACAAGCCAAAAATCAATTCAGAGGCGGCAAACTTTGTGGCGCATAACTTAGGAGCCTGCCCAATAACCCCTTTGAGTTTTTCAGAAAAATTCAGGTTTCTGCCCACTTAATCTGCGTTTTCTAGGGTCTGTCATCATTAGTAAACTTCAAAGCTATTAGCCGCAAAGGTTTTAGCCCCTAGATTTTTTTATTTTGAAAGGGCATGCACTTTCCACTGCGTAAAGCTGTGAATTGATGACACACCCCCGTCACACCTTGAGCCGGCGTCTCTTTGGATATTAGGCGTGGTAGCTAACAAGGCGTGAACATTAGGCTGACAGATTTTATAGAAGCCCTTAAGCGTGGGACTTTAGAGAGGGTACTTGGGCGATCACTAGGCAGTTACTCATAGATAGGGTTTTCACTCAAGTATCTTTAGAAATCCTATGCGCCCGCAGGCAAATATATCTAGGGCTGGATAACAACCCACCTACAACGACTATATAAATAGTAGAAACAGTACGGGGATCACTAGTTTTCAAATTCCTTTTTGCATGAAGATGAAGAAAAGTCGCGATTACAGGCAAAGAATCTGAAAGCAAATCATAATATCTAAAAGAAAATATTTAGAATTCCAATAGAAACTTCTCGTGCATATCTTTACCTGAACTTCCCATCCCTTCTTCCCTAGCTTTGAATTTCACGGTCACTATTCCAAAAGCAAGCATTCAGCCCGAGCGCCTTTAGAAGCCAAGTTATAAAGTATTGCCAGCAACGGTATTTCAACTTTTTCTATTGCCACTACAGGTTTGAATCCAGTTTCCGAATACAGTCAACTCGAAGATGAAATGCTTTCTAAGGCACTTCATCTATCAGAAATTTAATTATTTTTTAATAATTTCAGATTGCAGAGTTGACGATATCGATTCATAGATAATTCGGACAAAAGTTGCACATTGAATGCTCGTTTGATTTTTGAGCGTTGTCGCTTTCTCAACGTAGCCCTGGAAAGAAAAGCTTAATAAAACCAAAAAGATAAGCTTCTTCGAAAGCTTTTTGTGTGACTGTTTTACTTAACTATTCTTTTGTTTATCCCGCTTATCGTACTGAATTGACTCGCCTGACCCGCTTGCCCTATTCAACCGCCTACTTAATTACAAAAGATTTCTCCTACCAATCCCATGGCTACTAAAAAACTTTCAAAAATTGCTTTAACTCAACTTCCCCTTGAGGAACGCGTCACAGGTTCTTACACCGAAACCATTCATTGCCCAAACTGCGGAAAGCATGCTGAGCGTCAACATGTGCAGGAGTCGCGTGTTGTCCGCACTCAATGTCCCGCCTGTGACTACTTAATGGTCACTTGTTCTTTGACGGCGCGGGTAATTGAGGCGTATTCACCAGGACTGTACATGGGCGATCGCTAAGCCTTGTCCCACTGCTTAGGGCCTCTGACACTTAATGACGGCACGCCCTGGGAACAGGCACTCAGAAAGAAGAGAAGCCAAATCAGCCGCAAAACTGGATTCAAAACCAAGCCCCTTATTGCGCTTTAGAGCTGCGATAGGGGGCTTTTTCTCACCATTCGCTCAGCAGCGGCGTGCCACTACCGCCTGCATGTTTTGCCTCAACTCAATCTGCTTTAAGCCATACGACGGCGTAGCAAGGGCTGAGTAAAGATCAGCAGAGTCACGTCCATTGCCACCAAAACCAACAGCGCTGCACCAAAAGTAACGTCGCCAAAGGGAGCAGATAAGACAATGCTGCCCAAAGTCCAATCGCTATGAAGGTACAGGTAACGAATAGGCTCAATGGCATAGCTCAGAGGGTTTAAGGCAGCGACCCACTGTAGCCATGGGGGCATAAAACTCAGGGGCACCAGGGCAGTGCTGGCAAATAGCAGGGGTAGATTAACCACAAAAATTGCCGCCAGCAGCTCAATATGTCCCGGTAAAGCGAAAGCCAACCCTAAGCTCAGGGCAGTAACGCCAAACACCAGCAGCACAATAACCGCCGCCACCACCGCTAGCCCAAGTCCCGTGGGAATACCGCTGCCAAGGGCTAAACCAGCGCCGATGATGACTGCCGTCTGTAGCAAGGTGAGAGTGGTAATAAATAAAGCCGAAGCCAGGACGATGGAGTAACGGGAGTTAAGGGGAGCCACCAGAAAGCGGTTTAGAAAGCCAAACTCGCGGTCAAACATCACCGGCAACCCAGCGTTTAGGGCTCCCCCGAAGGCGGTAAATACGATAATGCCTGCCCCTAGAAATTGCCCGTAGGCGGTGCTTTCGCCGAAAAGATCCTTAGGAACGTTTTGAAATAGGGCCCCAAATAGAACAAGCCACATCAGAGGCTGAACGACGCCCGCTACCAAGGTGCTGGGACGACGTTTTAGCTGAATAAAAAGGCGCTTGGTCATGGCCAGGGTTTCCTGGGCAAAGTCGGCGATGGGGGTGTCTGGGCGATCGCGCCAGTTATCCCATTCGTCGCCAGTGGGGGCTAAAACAAAATCCGTTGAAGCTTTTGAAGTGGTCATTAGCAAGTCGTCGAAAGTGGCACCAGATACGATATCTGACCCCTTTATCGTAAAACATCCCCCTTTAAGCTGGAGGATCTGTAATATCGGTTTTCAGCTTTTTTTGCCTGTTGCCTGTGGCCAGCTAGCTACAACCGAGGAATGGCACAAGGTATCTAAGGTATGTCATCAATATAAGTGCCAGAAGCTTGACACAGTGAGGGATTTACGTCCTTTCAAAACAATGCATATAGGGGATGGTTACGGGCTTTGAGAGTTAAGCAGTGACAGCCCCTAGGTGATTTAGGCGACGGACATGGGCATTTCATTAGCGGCGGGCGATCGCACCCCAAGCTGTTCAAAGCCTTGATAAAGCTGACTGATAATCTTCCGCGATGTGGCTTTTGTGGATCCTCCTTGGCAGGTGCGACTGGAAATAGGCTGACCAATATCGATAGTGATCGTGCTGCCAAACCGAGGGCCACCGGCGCCGTAATCAAAGCTAATGGGCACCACGGCAATATCATCGATGTGCTCATCAGAGTGCTCATCAGATGCGCCTGTCTCCAGCGTGTAAGCAGCCATTCTTGCCAAGCCAGGCTTCAAGGGGTGTAGCGTTCCGTCACGGAAAATATCCCCCTCAGGAAAAATGGTTAAGATTCGCCCCTGCTGCAACAGCTCAATCCCATGGCGCAAACTGGCAATGCCAGGGCGGCGGGTATCCACCGGAAAGCCCCCAAGTCGCCGCACAAACCATCCCTGGAACCCTCGAGTTTCATCGGCAGACACCATGAAGTGCACATCATCGCCGGTAATACTGCGCCCCGCCACAAAGCACACCATGATTGCATCCCAGCGAGAACGATGGGTAGGAGCAAGAATCATAGGGCCAGTTTTTGGCAGATTCTCTTGCCCCGATACGCGAATGGGGCCGAAGTACAACGGCAAAAATATCCGCTGGGCAAACCAGTATAAAAACTGCGCCAGCCAGGGGGAAATACGACAGTCCCTCAGGCGATCGCGATCTTGGGAAGGGGAAACGGGCATAACGCAAGCGAGGAAGGCAAAAAACTAGCAGAAAATCGGAGGGACGGTGTAGGGCTGCACACTTAACTATGGACTTTAAAGGAAATTCAAGAAAAATCAACCGCGTTTTCCGGCTGTGACTTCATCGAGGCGCGTTCTTGGCTAAGTTTCACCAGACTGGCGCAGTGAGCAATGCATGCCCTCTTACGGCAAAGATCTAGGCATTGAAGCCCTCGCATTTTTTGAGCCAGCAATCTAACGGATAGCAGCTCTGGGGCTTTAATGTGCCTTACTTGCTAACCTCGCTGGCCTTTCGACGCGCCTTTGTCCTTTGCTTATGCTTTTATGGTGAAAAATTTTACCCCTATACTTAAGTACCTCTAGGGTCTGTCATTAATTATGGTCGGCTCTTGAATTAGGCTCCTGAATTAGGCTCCTAAATTAATAGAACAGCCAGCGATCGCTAAACGGAGTCAAGGTACGCATTCAGCTTTGATTACATGACTCACATTGTTCTGTTTTTTATCGCACTGACCATAAGTGCCAGCCCCCTAAACGGTGGGAAGTCCACGCCCTTTCCAAACAAAGCGTATTAGGGGCTGAAATCCTTGTGGTTACCGGCTTTGAGATTTAAATGACGGCAGTCTCTAACCAGTTCTTTGATCGACTGTCCAAATCCTGTTACAAAACATTAAGCGGGCGATAAAACAGTTTCCGAGTTTTTCGCATAATTTTTCGGCAGTCTTGCTCCGTTTGCCCCTAAACTTTCATTCTCCCCTTCACAAAAGCGTTAACGCCCAAATATCAAAAACCATGAGTGCTCCCCTTTCCTACGGTAGTCGTCCGCGCGTCAAAGGCGCGGCCTCCCGATGGTCTACCCTGTGGACCGACACCCTCACCATTTTCTGGGGAGACTGGCTTGACTTGCGCGTTCGCATCGCCCAGGTATTGGCATCAGGGCTAGTGTCGCCACTTATTTATATCGTCGCCTTTGGGCTTGGCTTGGGCAGTTCCTTAGACGCGACTGCCACCCCTACTGCTGGTGATAGCTACTTAGAATTTATATTGCCCGGCATGGTGGCCCTGTCATCGATGGCCATTAGCTTTGGCGGCACTACATTTTCCATTTGTGGGGAACGGCTATTTACCAAAACCTTTGAGGAAATGATGCTGGTGCCTATCCACCCGTTGGCGATGCACCTGGGCAAAATGCTGGCGGGAATTGTGCGCGGCGTTCTGACCGCTAGCTCGGTGATGGTGGTGGCAATTTTATTCACCGGCAAAATCCTCAGCTTTATCAATCCTCTTTTCCTAATTATCCTGGTCCTAAATTGTGCCGTTTTCGCCGGACTAGGAGTCATTGTGGGGTTGACGGTGCAGTCTTTGGAAATGGTGGGCTTGTTTAATAACTTCCTAATCGTGCCCATGTCGTTTTTAGGCGGCACCTTTTTCGATCCGGCCGCGCTACCCGTCGCTCTCAAAGCAGTGGTCTACATTTTGCCGCTGACCTACACCAGCATGGCGCTGCGCTCAGCAGCGTATCTGCCCATCGGAGAGTTTCCCTGGTACAGCATTCCGGTATTAATGGGGTTTGCGATCGCCCTGTCGCTGGTAGGAGCTTACAAATTTTCCACCCTCCAAGACTAAGGCTGCAATATCAGAACCACAGCAATCATGCCCCCTATGGCTTTTTCGCAGCCATCGCTAAATACTTAGCAATTTCCATTAGCTGGGGCTTGGAAAATGCCCCAATCAAAGTTTTGGCCACCGCCTTGGTGTTGCGAGGCATCGTCAACTGTCCCCCTGCCGGAGCGGTCGGTGCGGGAGCCGAACCGGCAGTAACGGGAACAGCCAGTTTCGTTAGGGCTTCGCTGGGGCTTAGCAAATCCCCTTTACCCACCGCCATCAATTCGCTGCCCTGTTTTAGCTCCCGCACCACCAGGGGAGCCATAGCGCTTGGGGATACCTTTGGATTGGCGATCGCCCCCTGAGTGGTCACAATTAACTTGGTCCAGGCAGCATTCCCCTGCCCCAGCTCAATAAGCTTTTTGCACAGAAAATCTAATTGCTTGCGTCCCTTGGGCGACGGCGGCTGCTTGAAAATCACCACCATCTTCTTCAGCACCGCCATTACCTGGGCGCTGAAGTTCGGCGGCAGTGCCACCTTGCCCGCGCTGGAGCTGGTGCCGTCTTTTACATAGTCGTATAGCGCCGTTAACGTAGGCTCAGCTTTATCCACCGCCTTGCCGAGGCTTTCATCGTCGTAGCCGCCCCCTTCCAACTTCGCGATCAAGGTGGCCAAAAGCTTGACGCCCATCGTAAATTCTTTCTGGCAGCGATCGTCCATCGTTGCCGGATGTTCGCGCAGGTGCTTAAAGCAATTTTCCAGCATCAGCGACACTCGGCGAATGCTTTCGTAGCCCAACATCGCCGCGCCGCCTTTGATGGTGTGGGCGTTGCGATAAACCGTATTGCACTCCTCATACTCGTGAACCACCTCATCGAGATGGTCCAGCGCCGATTCCATGGATTCCAAGTGCTCCTTGGCTTCCATAATGAAGAATTTAACGACCTGTTCGTTCTCGGAACCCACGACGGTAATCCCCTTAAGAATTCAATGGCAAAGAAACAGCAGTACAGCCTGAAGATGTAACGATGGCAAACCGAAGGCAGTTGCAAACGACGGGCTTAAGTGCGTTTACGGATGGTGAAGCAAGAAAGCCGGGTTTCTGCCGCACTCCGCGCTTAACGCCGTAGAGCCTATAGCCTAGCTTTTTATCCCGCTAGCGTCATATCAGTAATTTTTAATGGGCTTTTAGGCAATTTAAACGTTGAAATAAGTATGCCCAAAGAAAAGGACTGTGCTCCAGGTTCACCGCAAATCCTCCAGAATGTCCAGATCTGCGAGGTGGTGTCTTTTATCAGTCAGGTCTCAAAACCCGTTTTTGCTGAGGTCCCGTAAATTGCAGTAGGCATGCCAGTGAGACTAACCGGAGGCGGGCGCGTATCATCGAGCTCCAGGGATCAATCCAGTGGAGAGCATGCACACTCTAGGGAATAACTTGGGCACTGAAGCCTCTACGGCTTTTGGTCTAAGGATTGAATTGGTGACAGCCCTTAGGTTGTTGGATTAGTCGTTGAATATTGCCGTCCTCGCCATTGGGTGGGAACCCGGCTTGAAGAAAGGGCAATGCGGAGGGCGGCGAGGGGATCGGCGAGGGGAGATAGGAAAAATAACCAAGACCAGAGCCCTCCCTGTAGATCGTAAGAACCCAGGATGGCGGCATTTAGGGCGAAGCGAATAGCCACCAGGCTGACGTTGAGCCAAAAGAGAATTTGCAGGGGAAGGGTATCCCAGAGGGGGAGGTCCGATTGTAGGCGAGCAATTTCTAAGGCGATCGCCATAGGCAGCGGCAATCCCTGCACAGCGGAGAGGAAGGCGACGTCACTCCACACTTGGGCGGGGGTGGCAGCGTCTTTTAAATCGAGCGATCGCCCCCATTCGGTCCAGGTTTCCTTAGCCCCTTCGTACATGCGTACTTTGATCACCTTGGCGCCATCGAGAAAGCCCACTTTGTAGCCCTGGCTAGCAATTTTTCGCGCCAAGGTTACGTCGTCGCAAAACGAGTCACTGGCGCAGGTGTAGCCTTCAACGGCATCGAGGCAAGAGCGTTTGACTAGAAAACATTGCCCATTAGCCATAACGCGATCAGGACCATCTGGATTGGCACCAGAGGGACCGTAGCGATACACCAAGGTCATTAACAATGCCGGCTGGAGAATTAGCTCGCCGGGATCTTTCAAAATAAACTGGGGCGCAAAGGACACCAGATCATAATCTTCTGCCTCTGCCGCCGCCAAAATCGCCGAAATCATCCCTGGCTGGGGTTGGGTGTCCGCATCAATACCTAAAACCCACTGACTATTTTCTGAGCTGGCTAAATAGCCAGAGTGTAGTGCCCAGGGACGTCCCACCCAGTTTTCCGGCAGGGGGGCATCTTCCATTAAGCGAAAGCGCGGATCCGTTGCCGCTTGGGTTTTGACCAGCCCTTGGGTGTTGTCGGTGGAGCGGCTGTCCACCACGATCGCCTCCCGCAGTTCATAGCCTTGCTTGGTGATCCCTTCCAGACAGGGGGCAATACGGTCCGCTTCATTAAGGGTAGGAATAATAACGGATACTTTACCCAGTTGATCGCCGGTGGCTTTTTTCGGGGTCACAGGGCGACGGCGGGTGGGTCCTTTCACCAGGCGACTGAGGAGAACAATGGTGGCTGAGCCTTGAAACAGAACGAACACTAGGGCGATCGCGCACCACACCGTCAATTCACCGTCTGACATATCACCCTTCGCTGCCTATCGTTGCCTAATGTCTGTAAAAAATTTTCCTCGAAAAAGCCCCCCTCAGTAAGGGAGGCAGGGGGATCCTCAATAATGTCAGCCCTAGCCCTAGATCTCAAAAAGCTCTGCGCAGTGGGAGCCCCCCTTGAGCCCCCTCGAAAAGGGGGAAGTGAATCACTAATTCATTTTGTGGTTACTGGTTTCAGGGAAGGCGCCGCCGAAGACGATCCAGAGGTGGAAGCCTTGCCCACCGCGTCTGCTTCAGCGCGATCGCCCGCAATCCACCAGCAAGCAATTACCGGCACCACCCCGGTCAATACACTTAAGGCCGTGGGCACCCAGAAGCCAGGATCCAACGAAGTCACCGTAATCACTGCACCAAAGGCAAAATTAACGATATAGGTCAACATTGGCAGGGTTAGCTGCGATCGCTTAAGGTTCAACGGCTCCGAGGGCCAAAACAACGCCGCCACGGTCATAAACACAACCCCCGTTCCCCACCAGCCGCTTAGGTTGCGGTAGGGCATTCCAAAAAATTCCCCCAGCTCCTCAAACTGCCAGAAGGGGAAAGAGGTTTGGCTCATGGCCGGGTCTAGCACCAAATCCCAGCTGGTTAAAAACACTGCTCCCAGTGCGATCGCCGCCATCCCTCGTAGCCATCCCCGCAGCCCCAGCCGCTCCAGTCCATTGCGCGCCAACACGTAGCACACTGCCCCCATATAGAACCAAGACAGGGGAATCGTAAACGGCACCAGTCCCGCCACCTTGTAGCCCAGCCCCGTTAAGTAGTGATATGACCCAAAGGGAAAGCCCGTGCTAGTGCCCAGTAGTTCGCTGGACAGGGATAGGGCAATGGACGGCACCATAAAGGTTAAACAACTGCGCAATCCTAAGGTGCGATATAGGAACAACGCCACGGCGATCGCCCCTAGAACGATATAGCCTACGCCCCCCTGTCCCATGCTGAGTTCAAAAGCTTTCAAACCAAAAGGCGGCAGGCTGGCGATAAAGTCTGGGTTCGGCAACACCAGCAACAAACCACACAGACCAAAGGTCATAGCCACCACGTGACCGCCCAAGGAGGCGTTTTCAGCAATAACCAGTTGCTTCATGGGAGTTTTCAAAGACACGCGCAATAACTCAATTAAGATTGATTGAAGACGGGAAAACTAAGGGGTAACAATTTGCAAAGTGTAGGGAGTTTCTCGGGGCTTTGCAATACCAAACTGAACTTATGCCCCACTTATTCGCCGTTTCTGGCGATGATCCCTGGGGCACGTGATCCCCACAGCGGGGATCGCCTTTCACCTCTAGCCCCGTCGTTAAATGAGCGGCAAGGTAAAGCTTTGATCAGATAAATATCAAATAAATTAGGTGGAATCCTTTGACCGTTTGGCACGTCCAAGGGAGATGATTTTTGCGGGGTTTTGTGGGGGCAGCGGCAGGATATCTGGCGGGAAGTCACCCAAAATAGGCGCAGAAAACCGAAGCCAGCGGTCCCCATGGAAAGCAAATAAAGAAGAACACGTTAAAGTTAAGGAAGCCATGTAAGCAATGCCTAGCGATATTCCCAGCACTAGAACGACTAATCACAAAGGTTTTTCCCAATGCTTGGCATTGGTGCTGACGGCTGTTTCCGTAGCCAAACGATCTAATTTTTCCCTTTTCCATCACGGCAGCTATTTGAAATAACCCCTTACTTGCTGCAACTTCTGTTGTCCGTCTCTTTCCCGAACCATGACCCCTTTCCTTCCCCAAAACGCCGACGTAACCCTTCGCCTGGCCCACCATCGAGACCTGGACAGCATTGTGGAGCAGGCAATGGCAGACCCCAGCGATATGGGTTTGGTGGGAGCGCAAAAGTCTGACTGGAGCCAGGCGCAACAGTGGTACGGCAGCTTGCGAATGTTGCGGTGGTTTCCCAACCCGTTGCAGCACGCCCTTGATATTTACGTGGCGGTGCGCGATCGCCAGCCATTGGGGGCGGTATGGGTGGAGCCCGCCAACTGTACCCGCAGCACTTGGCGGGTGAAACAGGCTCATATCCCGGCGGCGTCCCGCAATCAGGGCATTGGATCAGAGCTGTTACGCCACTGCTTTGAGACCATTTGGGAAGCACGCACGTGGATGTTGGAGGTGGACGTTAATTGCAAAAACGCCCTAGCCACGTATCGGCAAAATGGATTTCAGCCGTTGGCCCAGCACACCTATTGGACCTTGTCGGCGGAGCAACTGCAGGAGCTGACGGAACAGCCCATGGGGTTGCCCAACTTTATGCCGGTGACCAACGCTGACGCGCCGCTGCTTTACCAGTTAGATACGGCGGCAATGCCTCCCCATGTGCGCCAGGTGTTTGATCGCCACGTGGATGATTTTCGTACGTCGGTGTTGGATGCGGCGGTGCAGGGCGGAAAGCGCAGCGTTCGCGGTTTACAAAGTAATCGGGGCTATGTGTTTGAGCCTCAGCGGAAGGCGGCGATCGGCTATTGCGGGCTAACGTCTAGCCGCGATGGTGAGGTGCCCCACCAGGCAGATTTGACAGTGCATCCTGCTTACACTTGGCTCTATCCGGAACTGCTGCGGCAAATGGCCCACATGGCGCGATCGCTCCCGGAACAGTCGTTGATACTCACTTCGGCGGACTACCAGCCGGAGCGGGAGGCTTATTTCGAGTCTATTGGGGCCCAGCGAGGTCAGCATACGTTGCTCCTAGCCCGATCCGTGTGGCACAAGTTGCGCGAGTCTCGGATGCGTCCTTTGGAGAGCTGGCGACAGGAAGTGTTGCAGGGGCTGAAACCAGCTAAGCCGTTGGCAGGTGGGGGACGCATGTTTTGGGGTGGTCCGGCAGGGCTTTCGTCTCCCTGGAGCGACTGGGGCGATCGCTGGGACTGGGACCAGCTAGATACCCTGTTTGGTGCCCAGGACGAACAGCCTCAAAATTACGACAGCTCCGGTCCCCAATCCCCCGACGCCACCTAGGGAGCGCCCGTGAAGATTGCCCATTTTCCGTACCACCCCTATCTATTTCTTTAGATGTAACTCTTAACGGTAGTGGGCGCTGGATTATTTCCTTGAGTACCCTTGGGTAATAGCCTTTGGGTCAACCCCCTAGCAGGTTTGTTGGGGGGTTTACTGTGTGCCTAATTTTTATATACCCAATTTTTATATGCCCAGTTTTTCGGCGGTGGCTGGTTTTTATGGGGCCCCATCTACCCTGGCGTAAGGTGAACCTGGCGTAAGGTGCACCGTCATTGGAGTTCCCCTTTAATAGTTGAGATTTAGGGAAAATCTGGTGTTCCTTTTGTTCTGGCTCGTTCTATTCCAGCTCGTTAGCCATCGATAGCTTCCTGACGGTTTTTACTGTTTTTTACCGTTTTTACTGAATCCGTTCACTGACTTTACAAGCAATAACGCTATGGCTGCTGACACCGCTTCCTCTGTAACCGTTGCAAAGGGCTCGACCCGGTGGCACACCCTTTCTGGGGAGGCGGTCCTGGCGCGGTTGGAGTCCGATTCGGAAGTGGGACTCACCTTGGTGGAGGCGCGATCGCGGACGAAGCAGTTTGGTCCTAACGAAATTCAGGATCAGGGGGGACGTAGCGGCTGGCAGATTTTAATTGAGCAGTTTCAGGACATTATGCTGCTGCTGCTGATTGGGGTGGCGTTTGTGTCGGCGGGGCTGGATATTTATGAGGGCATGGCGGCGGGGAGTTTTCCGTTTCCGAAAGATGCGATCGCCATTTTTACCATCGTGTTTTTAAATGCGGTGTTGGGGTATGTGCAAGAAAGCCGGGCGGAGAAGGCACTGGCGGCGTTGAAGCAATTGTCGTCACCGCGGGTGCGGGTGCTGCGGGATGGGGAATTTGGGGAGGTGGACGCTCGGGAGTTGGTGCCGGGGGACGTGATGGTGGTGGAGGCGGGCTCCCAGGTGGCGGCGGATGGGCGCATTTTGGAGGCGGTTAGTTTTCAGGTGCAGGAGGCGGCCCTCACCGGTGAAGCCCAGGGAGTGGATAAGAGCGCCACGGAAATTTTGGAGGACGATGCGGCGCTAGGCGATCGCATTAACCTGGTGTTCCAAGGCACGGAAGCCACCTACGGTCGCGCTAAGATTTTGGTCACTAACACCGGCATGACCACGGAGCTGGGGAAAATTGCAGCCATGATCCAGGGGGTGGAGTCGGAGGAAACCCCGCTTCAGCAGCGCATGAACCAGTTGGGCAATGTGCTGGTGCTAGGATCGATGACCTTGGTGGCGCTGGTGATGGTAGTGGGCACCATTGGGTTGGGCTTTGGGGCATTTCGCCAGCTTTTGGAGGTGTCCCTGAGTATGGCGGTGGCGGTGGTGCCGGAGGGGCTCCCAGCAGTGATTACGGTGACCCTGGCGTTGGGCACCCAGCGGATGGTGCGGCGACAGGCGTTGATTCGTAAGCTGCCAGCGGTGGAGACCTTGGGATCGGTTACGACGATTTGTTCCGACAAAACCGGCACCTTGACCCAAAACAAAATGGTGGTGCAAACGTTGGAGCTGGCGGGGCGCTCCTGGCAAATTACCGGCGAAGGTTACGATCCCTTTGGGTTGTTTTATCGGGTGACGGATCAGGATTTAGCAGCCCAGGGGCGATCGCTCCCCCCCAATCCAGAAGCGGCTCTAGCTCCGGCAACGTTGGCCCAGCAACATCCCGATTTGCAGCTGCTGTTAGTGGCGGCGGTGTTGTGTAACGATGCGGTGCTGCGGCAAATGCCTGCGGATAACGGGCAGAAAAGCGGGGGTGCCCAGGGGAAGCAGAATAAACGGAAGAAAAGCGCCCAGGGCAAAGGAGATTTGGTGTGGGGGATTTTGGGGGATCCCACGGAAGGAGGGCTGTTGGCCCTGGCGGGCAAGGCCAATATTGTGCAGGAAGTGTGGAGTCGTCAGTTTCCTCGGGTGGCGGAAATTCCGTTTTCGTCGGACCGCAAGCGTATGAGCGTATTTGTCAAAACCGGCGGCACCGCTCCTGACGATCGCCTATTTCCCCTATTACCCCTGCAAACGGCGAAAACGGTGCCCGGCTTTTTAATGTGGACCAAGGGATCGCCGGAGCTGGTGTTGCAGGGCTGTGATTTTGTCCAGCAGGGCAGTCGGGTAGTGCCGTTGTCTGAGGGGTTGCGATCGCGAATTATGGACAACAACGATCGCTTGGCGGGGGAAGGGCTGCGGGTGCTGGGTTTTGCCTATCGCTGTTGGGATCGGCTTCCCCATGAAACGGGCAATGATAATCCCGAAAGCGAGCTGATTTGGCTGGGGCTGGTGGGAATGATCGATGCGGCGCGACCGGAGGCGGCGGAGGCGGTGAAGCGGTGTCGTCGGGCAGGCATTCGACCGGTGATGATTACGGGCGACCACCGGCTTACGGCGCGGGCGATCGCTCAGCAGTTGGGGATTTGTGATGCGGGCGATCGGGTGCTCACCGGCAAGGAACTGGAACCGATGACCGATGCGGAGTTGGAAACGGAAGCGGCTGCGGCATCGGTGTATGCACGGGTGTCGCCAGAGCATAAGCTGCGGATCGTTAAAGCTCTCCAACGGCAGGGGCGGATTGTGGCGATGACTGGCGATGGGGTGAATGATGCTCCGGCGTTGAAACAGGCAAATATTGGTATCGCCATGGGCATTACCGGCACCGACGTGAGTAAGGAAGCGAGCGATATGGTGTTGCTGGACGATAATTTCACGTCCATTGTGGCGGCGACGGAAGAGGGGCGGGTGGTGTACGACAATATCCGCCGGTTTGTGAAATACATTTTGGGATCGAATATTGGCGAGGTGTTGACGATCGCAGCGGCTCCCATGGTGCTACCGGCGGCGATGCTGTCGGGCAATGCCGATTTGGTGCCCCTAAGTCCGCTGCAAATTTTATGGATGAATTTGGTGACGGATGGGTTGCCCGCGCTGGCGTTGGCGGTGGAGCCGTCCACGCCGGATATGATGGAGCGTCCGCCGCACCCGCCGGAGGAAAGCATTTTTGCGCGGGGGCTGGGATTTTATATGGTGCGCATCGGTATCGTGTTTGCCATCACCACGGTGTTGCTCATGTTGTGGGCCTACGACCACGCCAATGCCGCCGAGCATTTGCAGAAGGACAGTTGGAAAACGATGGTGTTTACCACTTTGTGTGTGTCGCAAATGGGGCATGCGATCGCCGTTCGTTCGGACCGCAAGTTGATTATCGAAATGGATTTATTTTCCAATCCCTACATCCTTTGGTCGGTGTTGGTGACCATCGTGCTGCAATTTATTTTGGTGTATGTGCCCCCCATTAGCGCCTTCTTTGGCACGGTGCCCCTGGACGGGCTGGAACTGCTGGTGTGTTTGGGCGTTAGCGCGTTGGTGCTGCTGTGGATTGAAGGCGAGAAATTATTTTTCCGCTGGTTTTGGCGGCGTAAGTCTTAGGGCGTGAGTTTTAAGTATCAAGACTCACGCAAAACCTCTGAAGCCCTCACCCTAAATCCCTCTCCCCGGGGAGAGGGACTTCAGACTCGAGTCTTTGCTGACTCTTGCTCCCCTTCTCCTTAGGGAGAAGGGGCTGGGGGATGAGGGCGTACCCATTCTGCGTAAGTCCCGAATGTATCTACAGCAGCTTCAGCTAAAACAGTTTCGGAATTACGCCGAACAGACGGTCGATTTTTGCGCCCCTAAGACGATTTTGGTGGGGGACAATGCCCAGGGAAAATCCAATGTGCTGGAGGCGATCGAGCTGTTGGCAACGTTGAATTCCCATCGCACCCACCGCGATCGCGAGCTGGTGCAGTGGGGGCAGGCGATCGCCCATATCCAAGGCACCGTGACTCGTGATGCGGGTCCGGCGGAGTTGGGGATGACCTTTCGGCAAAAGGCGCGGCGCACCGTGGCGGTGAATGGTCAATCGCTGCGGCGGCAGTTGGATGGGCTAGGGATTTTAAATGCGGTGCAGTTTTCCAGCTTGGATTTGGATTTGGTGCGTGGTGGTCCTGAACGGCGGCGGGCTTGGTTAGATGGGCTATTGGTGCAGCTAGAGCCGGTTTATGCCCATGTGTTGCAGCAATACAATCGGGTGCTGCGACAGCGGAATGCTCTGCTGAGAGCCCAGGCAAAACGGTTGCGCGGGGAAGCGGTGACTGGCGATCGCAGCACTCCTTTGCTTCCAGAAACTGACGCCAATACGGATAACCAGGCGCTGTGGGATGCTCAGTTGGCGGTGGCGGGGGCTCGGGTGATTCGGCGGCGATCGCGAGCGTTGACATTAATTGCCCCCCACGCCCAAACCTGGCAGCAGCAAATGAGCAACGCCCAGGAAATGCTGCAACTCACCTATTGCCCCAACGTACCCCTGCCCGCCGAGGATGCCGAGACCAAAATTCCCAGCCAAGAAATTGTTCAACAGGCATTCCTCGCCGCCATCCGCGCCAAAGCCACCGCCGAATATCATCAGGGCATGTCGCTGGTGGGTCCCCATCGCGACGACATTAGTCTGGAAATTAATGGACAGCCCGCACGACAATTTGGCTCCCAAGGTCAACAGCGCACGGTGGTCCTGTCTCTCAAGCTGGCTGAACTAATGACGGTGGAGTCGGTGATTGGTGAGCCGCCGTTATTGCTGCTTGACGATGTGTTGGCAGAGCTGGATTTGACGCGCCAAGATCGACTGCTCAGCACCATTCAAGATCGCTTTCAAACGGTCATTACCACCACCCATCTCGGTGCATTTGATGCGGGTTGGCGGTCTGGTTCGCAGGTTTTGGAGGTTAAGGAAGGGGCGTTGCGATCTCCCAGCCTCTCCTAACTGCCACTCCAAACCCCATCCCAATCAGCGGCGGGGGGATGTTGGCGATAGTGGGCAATGCGCTGGAGATAAAGCTGGGTGGGTTGGTCGTCGGGGGCGATCGCCGCTCCATCATTAAAACTTTTCTCAGCGCTATCCCAATGGCGATCGTAGTAGGCGCTAAGGCCGTCGGTGAAGTGGCGACGCAGTGACTCCTGCTGCACACTAAGGTTGCCGACGATATCCAACAGCTCGTGGATTGGAGTTGGCTGAGTTTGCCCCGGTAGAATGATGCGATCAATTTCGCGGGTGGCGATGCCGTCCCCGGCAGCCTGTTTGGTGGTGTCGGTCATCAAAATGGTGGTGCCGTAGCTTTTGCTTGCACCTTCCAAATATTCGGCAATTTGAACGGCAGGTCCCATTACGGTGTAGGACTTTAGGGTTTCTGAGCCGATATTGCCCGCCACCAGGTCGCCCGTGGCTAAGCCAACGCGAATGCGAATATCCGGCAATCCTTTACGAATGCCCATAATTTCCGGCAGCAATCGACGCAACTTGGTTAACTGACTGAGCTGTTCCAGGGCGGCGTAGCAGGCGAGCTTGGCGTGTTCTGTTTCTCCTACGAACGGCGGTCCCCAAAAAGCGGTTACCGCGTCGCCAATAAATTTATCGATTACGCCGCGATTGGCATTAATGGGTTCCGATGCAAAGGTTAAATAACGGTCAATTAGGGACACCAAACCGGCGGGGGTCAGCATTTCGCTGATAGTGCTAAACCCTGCCATATCGGAGAAAAACACGGTCATTTCTTCCTGACGGGCGATCGCCTCATCCCCAGGATTTTGAATCAGCGTTTCCACGATGCGCGGGTCCACGTACTGCCCAAAGGTGCTTTTGATATGCTCCTTTTCTTGAATATCCGTCGCGAGCTGATTAAACGCCGTGGAAAGCTGCCCCACCTCATCCCGCGTAGTGATGGGCACCGCAATCCCGAGCTCACCGTCTTCAATTTTTTGGGTGCCCTCCACCAGCCGCTTAATGGGACGCACCAGCCCCAGGGTCACCACCGATGCAAAGGTTAGCCCGACTCCCGTGGCGATCGCTGCCAAAATCCAGCTAAATGCCAGCGCCTCATTTTCATGCTCCTGGGCGGAACGGGCTGCCACTGCGGTAAACTCACCCAGCTCAAACAAAATGCCGCGAATTCGTGATTCAAAAGTGTCTTCGAAGTGTTCTAGCTGTTTATCTAGTAAGCGAGCTGCATCGCGATCGCCCGCCTTCAGTAAATTAATCACTTCGATGCCGCGATCATGAAACTCTTGATGATCCTGCTCCAAAATTTTTAACAGCGGTTCAATGCGAGCAAACTCAATTTGATCCTTAACTTCCTGGGCATCTTTAATAGCCCCGTGGGCTAAATTAACAGCGATTTTTAATTCCTTATCCACTAGCTCCCCGCGCTCTTCAAACTCTTCCAGCTCTTTTGCTAAGGCGCTTTCATCCACCGGTTCTGTCTCCAAAATACGAACAGCTCGCTCATAATGAATTTCCTGCTCTAGAGAATGGACATTCATAATTGCCACATTTTCTGTCAGCTTGGTTAGATAATTTGCCAGATCAGAAAGTTCCTGGTTGACCCGTGAAATATTGCGGTGGTTAACGTAGGCAACGGTCAGTAAAATTGCCAGCATACTGCCAGAAATACTGAAGATTTTGACACTAATGGGAATGGAAAATGATTTCATAACTCACCGACCACCAATGAAATTACTGAGGAGATATTGAATGAAACTGATCGCGTTACTTACGGGTTAAACGCCAAACTCCATCCCAATCCTCTGGCGGCGGATTTTGTTTGAGGGTAGCGATTCGGTCCAAATAAAGCTGAGCCGGTGGATCGCCTTCTTCCTGGCACTTTTCAAAGGCAGCCTGCGCTTGGGTCCAATCTTGTTTGCGGTAGGCGGCTAGACCAGTAGCAAAGGTTTCGCAGCGTTCCAGATGCGATCGCTCCACCGCCCCCGCTTCTCCCACCAGCTCATAAACCCGCACCGGCTCATCCTTGCCCACCACCTGGAGTAAATCCAGTTCACGGGTAATAAAGCGATCGCTCAACATCGCCACGGTGGCATCCACCAGCACAATTTCAACGCCGTACTGCTTGCTGACTCCCTTCAGTCGCGACGCCGTGTTTACCGTGTCTCCCATCACCGTGTAGGACTTTGCGGTTTCTGAGCCGATATTTCCCACCACAAGAGAACCAGTGGATAAACCGATGCACAGTTGCAGCTTGGGCAGTTTTACCGCCAAGGTTTGATCGCCCGATTGGGACGAGTACGATCGCGCCCATTCCGTAATGGTGTCTAGCCGCGATCGCTGCGCCAACGCCGCCGCACAGGCCAGCTCTCCGTGGTCATCTTCCCCGGAAAAGGGCGGTCCCCAAAACGCCATCACCGTTGTGCCAATAAATTTATCCAAGGTACCCAACTGTTCGGTAACGGGAGCTGCCAGCAGGGTGAAATATTTATTGGCTAGCTCCACGCGCTGCTGAGGCGGCAAATTTTCCAGCACCTTTCCCAAGCCCACCACATCGGCAAACCCCACCGTCATCACCTGGCGATCGCCCTCCGTTGTCGCCTCCGTAGCATCGGTCAATAATCGCTCCACCACCCGACGATCCACGTATTTGCCAAAGGTTTCTTCCAGCGCCGCCTTTAGCTTTAGTTCGCCCACCATATGGTTAAAGGATGCCGCCAACGTTGCCAGCTCATCTCGGCTCGACGTTTGTGCCTGCACCGTAAAATCTCCTTCCTGAAGCTCCCCCATTTTGTTAGTTAACTGCCGTACCGGACGTACCAGCCCCAAAGTTACAAACCAGGCAAACACCGCACCAATTACCGTTGCCAGCACCGAGATAGAAACACTGAGCTGCTGCACCGTTGCTTGGTGGGACTGTCCTCGCTGAGCCGCCGCCACTGTGAATTCCTCAAAATCCAGCAGAATTCGTTCAATACCTTCATTAAATTTCGCCTCTTCGATCGCCAGCTCTTTTTCCCGCCGCGTTAGCTCCGCCTTATCAACATCCTCTCCACCTTCTAGCAGGTCGATAATTTCATTTGCCTGACCCTGGAACCGCCCATGCTCTTCCTCTACCGCCTTTAACTGCTTCAGCAATTCCGCTAGCCCCTCCCGCGTTTCCCCATCTGAAATATGATTCAACGCCTTCTGCGCCAGCTCATCAATTTCCTTAAATTCCCGCTCCACTTCCTCGCTGCGATCGCCAAATTCCGCCAACTCCTCGGCAATTAGCTTCTCGTCAACGGGCTCAATTTCGTAATGCTTTAGCATCCGCTCAAACAGCACCTCCTGCTCCAGGGCATGGATATCCACCGCCGCCACCCGATTGGTCAGGGGAATAATGTAGTCCGCCATATCGCCAATTTCTTCGCTGACCCGCCGCAGCCGATTGGAGGACACATACACCACCACCAGCAACAGCCCGAGCATACTGACCGCAATGCCGAAAATTTTGACGCCAATAGAAATCTGTTGCTGCGGCTTTTGCTCCATGGTCACCACTTTGATTGCTGATTGGCGATCAGTTGATTGGCGATCGCCCAAACCCACCACAGTCATAACCTGAGCAGTTCAGGGGCTTAATAATTGGCTGGCGTAGCAAATAGGGCTGGCTAAGATAGGAGAAATTTTGGTGCGCATATGGCAGGCGATCGCCCAACTGTTAATTACGCTGATTTTTGCATAGCGATTGATCCCCAAAGGACGCTGAACTATGGAGATAAAAATGATCGTCTATGCTACGTCGATTTCACTCCGATCCGTGGCGACAAAATGATCCGAAAGCTTAAAAATCGGATTATCACCTATGGCGATAAGCGTACTTGCTCATTGTTCATGGGACATGTTGGCTGCGGGAAATCGACAGAACTTTTGCGCTTAAAAAAGGAGCTGGAGAACGATAAATTCTTTGTTATCTACTTCAAGGGAGACGATTACCTAGATAAGTCAGATATTTCCATCGCCGGTGTTCTGTTTGTTATTGCGGGGCAAGTTGCGCGATCATTAGAGAAAGAAATCTCTCCAGTGTCAGGCAAGTTACAGCAGCTCGTTTTAGATTTTCGAGATACTTTATTTACAGAGTTTACAGTTGAGGCCCAAGCCGAAATAGTGGGACAAAAAGTAGCGATAGACTCAGCAAAGAAAGAGTTAAAGCTATCAACGATATTTGGGGATCTAACGATGAGGGCAAAGAATGATCCTAAATGGAGAACACGGCTCAACGATTATGTGACACCGCAGTTGACTCCGCTAATTGAAGGTATAAACAAGGACTTAATTCGCCCTGGAATTGAACAATTAAAGGTGATGGGCTATCGAGGATTAACAATAATAATTGACAATTTAGATCGGATTGATAATCGATCATTAGCTTCTGGGAGGTCAAGTCAAGAACTATTATTTATCGACAAGGCAGAAGACCTCGCTTCATTAGATTGCCACACGGTGTATACGATGCCCCTGAGGTTACGGTTTTCTGGCGATTTTGGCGGATTAAAGAATCGATTTTCTTTCAAGCCAGAGTGTTTGCCAATGGTGCCGACAATGACCCCAGACGGGGATGTTCTTACGGAAGGCATTGAAAAGTTAAAGCAAATGGTTTTCGCTCGGGTACTACCAGGTTTGTCTGAGGAAGAACGAGTGGACCAGGCTTTGAACATTTTTGAGAGCGAAGAATTGCTTGAACGAGTTTGTCGCGTAAGTGGCGGGCATATTCGAGGGTTATTTAGACTGTTACTACAGTGGGCAGAAGAGGAGATGCTGCTGCCCTTGACGAAGGAGTCTTTAGAAGAAGTAATTGGTGAAGAAGCACGGGAGATGCAGTTCAGGATTTCAGAGGAGGAATGGGCATTACTAAGGCGAGTGCATAGATCGAAGGAAGTGAGTGAAGAGTTGCAGTACCAAAAGCTAATTCGCACCCAAAAGGTATTTGAATATAGCTACAGTAAAAGGACTTGGTTCGATGTCAATCCAATTCTTTTGGAGGGGGACAAACTGTGATTACTAGTGCCCCAATAAATTATGAGGATTTTGTCGCTAGAAACAATAAAGTCTTGGGACAATTAGTAAACTCAATTGGTATTTTTCAAGGCAGATTTAAATTGACTTTGGCGATCACCGAAAGCTCTAACGGGTGCGATCGCTGGAGTGAAAAACTAATCGATTTATGCCGCGCTGAGAAATCCTTAAATGTGGGCACGATTGACCTGAGAACGGTGGATTTTGCGGCTAATGATTTTATTGGGTTTTGGGAGAATAACGCTCAGGAATTAGATGCGTTGCAGGTGGTGGGGATTAGCCAACTGGAGGATATTGATGAGTTTTGGGTGCCCCTCAATCAATCTCGCGATCGCCTCCCCGATATTTTTAACTTGCCTGTCATCCTATGGCTTAATCAAGATTCTTTAGGGCGGATGGTGACGGTTGCCAATGATTTACATAGTTGGGCAACGTCGAAGCGTTTTCAAACGGAGTTGCAGGATTATAAGGCTGATTTAAGGTTGGGTTTGGAGCGGGTGTTTGAGTGTTTAAGTAACACTGCCGATGAGGCGGTTATTCTTCGGTTGGAATCTGCTGTTTCTGATGGGGAATGGCAGGAGTTGATGGGGGCTTATGACCGGTTGATTGAGGCGGGGGTTGAGGTTGAGCCGGAGTTGGAAGCGGGGGTTGTGTTTGGGCGGGGACGGTTGGGGTTACATGTTGATGGACCGGGTGGGGTGTTGGAAACGTTGGATCAAGCACGGGATGGGTTGCGGGGGATTGCGGGGTTTGAAAATTGGTTGGGATGGGTTGATTGGCATCGGGGAATTGCCAAGCTTTTGCAACTGGAAGAGCTCTTTAAAAAGTCAAAAGTCTCAGATTTGAGGGGCACTTTGACTGAGGTTAGAGACTGTTTTTCGGCTGCAGCAAATCTATGGAAGCTATGTGATGGACCCTCGCCGATTCCAACTTCTGGCGGACGCTGGAAAACCTACACCTTGATGTATACCGGCTTAATAACTTTGGAAAAACAGGTAAAAGAAGATTTAGATCGAGAGATTGCATCTTTAGCGTTCAATGCGTCGATCGATCCACTTTGTTTTCCGCAGTTGGCGTTGAACAGGATGGAACGCTTGGAAACGATCTTTCGAGAAGATAAACAGAATTATCTGAAGGCGTTTGAGGTTGGGCGGCGGCGGCAGCGGGTGGAGCGGGAGTATGGGCTGCGATCATTTATTGGGGTGGCGCGGTTGGTGCCGTTGCGGGTGGATGGGGGTTCGGAGGTGGTGCCGCCGGAGATTGAGTTTTCGGGGCGGGCTGAGGATTTAGAGGCGATTATTAATAAAATTCGCGGCAATGATACGAAGCTGGTGGTGCTGTGTGGGGCGTCGGGGGTGGGAAAAAGTTCGTTGGTGAATGCGGGGTTGTTGCCTCGGATTCCTCGGGTGGCGTTTGAGGAGGGGCGGGTTGGGGTTGCTATTGATTTGCGTCAGTATGACCATTGGGCGCGGGATTTACGGCGGGAAATTGGTAAGTCGCTGAAGAAGTTGGGGGTGGAGCCTTGTGGGGAGGAGGTGGATGATGCGGAGGCGATTGGGGCGGATTTGCGGGCATTGGCTGGGAAGCATCGGGAAATTGTGGTGGTGTTGGACCAGTTTGAGGAGTTTTTCTTTGCTAACCCAGACCCGGTGAAACAACGCCAGTTTTTTGAGGTGTTGGGTGGGGTGTTTGGGGACCCGGATTTGGGGGCGTTGACGGTGGTTTTGTCGTTACGCTCCGATTATTTGCATTTGCTGTTGCCCTGTAATCAGATGCCGTCGATGGGGGCGATCGGGGGGGATATTTTGGGGCGGCGGGTGCTCTATGAGTTGGGGAATTTGTCGCCGGAGCGGGCAGAGCGGATGTGGCAGCGGTTGGCTCCCCAGATGGAGGAGGGGTTGCGGCGGCGGGTGGTGGATGATTTGGCGGCGGAGTTGGGGGTGGTGCGTCCCATTGAGCTACAGATTGTGGGGGCGCGGCTGGAGACGCTGGGGATTCGGGATTTGGCGGGGTATGAGCAGCTTGAGGGGGCGTCGAAGGATGTGTTGGTGCAGGGGTATGTGGATGAGATTGTGGAGGCTTGCGGTCCGGGGCGGGAGCTGGCGCAGGTGGTGTTGTTTTTATTGACCGATGAGGGGCAGGGGCGGCCGGTGAAGTCGCGGCAGGAGTTGGCGGCAGAGCTGGCGCAGTTGGGGAGGGAGACGGAGCAGCTTGGGTTGGTGCTGGAGATTTTGGTGGCGTCGGATTTGGTGGTGACTGACCCGCAGTTAGAGGACCATTTTCGACTGGTGCACGATTACGTTGCTGAGTTTGTGCGAAAAACCCAGGGGACAACATTACAGGGCGAGTTGGCAAGGGAGCGGGAAGCTCGTCAGTTGGCTCAGGCAAGTTTGGCGCAGTTGGAGTCGAGGATTGCTGTTGCTAAGGGTGAATTGCAGCGGGCAGACCATGAGCTGAAGCTGGCGAAAGATATTACCCGTTTAGAAAAAGACTGTCGTTTTAGTTTGCGACAGTTTGCTATCCATGAGGAGCTAGAGGCACTGCTGGGGGTGACCCATGCAACCAGTCAACTGAAATCTGTGGTGAGGGGTGCGCCTTTGGGGGACTATCCCACCACTGAGCCGATTTATGCCACTAACGAAATTTTGCGCCAGATTTGCACCCGCAATACCCTGAAGGGTCATTCCAACGGGGTTTGGAGCGCGAATTTCAGCCCCGACGGTA
>CALGDE010000151.1 GCA_937883785.1 uncultured cyanobacterium | reverse complement strand
AAGCGATGGCGTAATTGGGATTGAGCTCTATGGCACGGTCGTAACTGGCGATCGCCGCCGCCAATTTCCCTTGGGCTCTCAGCGCATTCCCGCGGTTGTTGTAAGCGGTGGCGTTATTGGGATTGAGCTCTATGGCACGGTCGTAACTGGCGATCGCCGCTTACAATTTCCCTTGGTCTCTCAGCGCAAGCCCGCGGTTGTAGTAAGCTTTCGCGTAATTGGGATTGAGCTCTATGGCACGGTCGTAACTGGCGATCGCCGCCTCCAATTCCCCTTGGTCAGACAGCGCAATCCCGCGGTTGTAGTAAGCGATGGCGTAATTGGGATTGAGCTCTATGGCACGGTCGTAACTGGCGATCGCTGCATATAAATTTCCCTGACGACGCGCAACGTATCCGAGCAGAAAATGTGCCCATTGATTTTCATCATCGATAGTGACTGCCCGTAAACAAGCCCGTCTCGCTTCATCCAGCCGATTCAAATCGTCCAAAACATTGCACAGGTTGGCAAACGCCCTGGAGCTGCGGGGAAACTCTCGAACCATCCGCTGAAAAACCTGCTCCGCCCCGCGAAAATCACCCTGTCCCCGAAGGCGCTCCCCTTGCTCAATCAACTGATCTAAGCTTTGCCCCTGCGCTAGCGCTATCCCCGGCACTAGCAACATTCCAGCCAGCATCGCCCCCAGCAATCTCACTTTCACCATCACACCACCTAAAACCCACGCCCCAATCTTATCGCCCCCCCCTAATCGCCGCTATGCCAAAGCAGGGGCGAGACAGGCACGCAAAACGTCCAGCATCGGTCCACTTCTTCCTACGGCAAAACCTGGTCAACGGCAATCATCCGCCCTCCAAACTCAATCAACTCCCCCCGCCCACAAAACCTCTCTTCCCCGGACTGTTGATATACCTCAATGCGATCCTGGGGAAAATTCACCAACCACACCCACTCAATCCCCACCCCCGATACAGCGGCAACTTCACATCACGGTCAAACGCCAACGACAATCCGCCACCTCCACCAGCAAAAAAAGGATGCCAGCAGGTTCAGGATGACCATCGAGATAGCTATCTTTCCGCTGTCGCACAATGGCAACGTCTGGCTCAGGCTCGCTGACATTCGGCAAACGAATAGGATTCTGGCATCGTAAAATTTGTCCGCCCGTCAGCAACGGAAAAAGCTGTTGAAGTAGATTTTGGCAACAGCTTACGGAATTGCCTGAAAAGCGACAGACCGCCCAGCCCAATCGGGCGACGTGGCAGTAACATCTTCGGGCACGCCCACTCGCCCCTCTGCTTCTAAGCGATTTGGCGCAATACCGCGCTCGATTAAATCCTGTCGCACCAGCCGCGATCGCTCCAAGGCCAACCCCTGACCGCCCCCCGTTTCGTCGCTGGGACTGTAACCAATAATCTTGAGGCGCACCTGGGGCGATCGCTTTAATAAATTAGAGATCGGCGTAAGTTTAACCTGGCGATCGATGGTCACCACATTGGCCGACCCCACCGAAAAATATAGGCGAGTGCCAATTTTCGGCATAATCGGCTCCAGGTTTGTCACCACCTGATCCACCCCTGGAATTGTCGCCAACGCCGATCGCACCTCCGACACCGGCACCGCCCCCACACTGCCATTAACAGTCACCTCTCCCTGGGTCGTGTCACTCGCCGGGTCGTACCGCAGGCGATAGGCAGGATCCAAATTGACCCCCTCTCGCTGGTTAAAGAGCTGGATTGTTCGATGCACCTCCGCCGCCACCGCCGTAGGGTTGGGGGGCACATTGACCGCCCGCACCTGATTATCCACAGCAATCCCATCGTCGATCGCCCCCACCGCCGTGGTCATCCGATGTTCTGCCAGTATCCGCAAGTTGTCGCTGGGCACCCGACCGCGCATTACCATGCGATCGCCATCCAGTGCCGCCGTTAAGTTATACAGCCCCAAGGTGGGATCTTGGGCAACAGATTCAATGGCCGCCGTTTCTAATTGATTAACTCGGTAATTCTGATAAGAAAAAAAGCCAAATAGCCCAACAATAGCCACCCCAATTCCCCCCAGAGCCCAAGTAACAACGGGGAAGGATTCCTTATCATCGCTGTTTTTCTTCTCCTTCGATGAACCCTGTTCAATTAACCAGCTAAGGCGTGTGGTGACATCTTCCGGAACAGTACCTAAATCCCCTTCAAATTCAGAAATTTCCTTACGATAGTTCTGCACTAAACTGCCAAAAGTATTGCGTAGTTTATGCAAATAAACCTTAGGAACTTCCCCTGACGCAATCACTGCCACATAACAATATCCTGCCACCTCCAACAAAATTCGAGACGAACCGTACTCGATTTCATTGAGTTCTGAGCCACCATCATCTGCAATAACACAATCAGCGGCAAAGCTACGAATTGCTGTTAGCATCCCCGCCAACATATCGGACTCTAATGATTCTGCATCTTCGCTTTGGGCTTCAGCAATAACTAGTCCCGATTCCTTATGAATTAGGAATGCCGCCCGCGCCGAAAAACGAGACGATTCTCGCAAAATCAATTCCGCCTCCGACACTCCCTGCATGCGCGCCCGCACTTTTCGCTTAATACCTTCAGGACTCAACGAATCAGAAACCTTTTCGTTGATGTCGTTAATAACCTCTTGCAGATATTTATTAATGGTGCCCCCAATAATGGGATAGAGAGCATCCACCATGACATCGCGATCAAGTTCAATTTGACGCTGTATCGCCTCGCCCATTTCTGCGGCAATCGCTTCAGCGATCGCCCCGTGTTTAAGATCCATTTGGGTGCGGATAGCGGCGGAAATTTCTGGACCCAAAACCCGGGCCAAGGTTTCGGGAGAAGACTCAATTTGGGCTTGAATCGCCGAAGGTAAAGCTAGGGAGATCGCCTCCCCCATCGACTCCAGATCTTCCTTTCCACGTTCGTAAATTAGGCGGTCAATAATTGGCGCTAAAACATCGCACATTTCATCCCGAGACTCGCTAATTTCCCGTGAAATTAGCTCTACCCCAATGGGAACCAGTCGATCTAAAAGTTCCTGTGAATCAAATAGAACATGCTCCACCTTATTCAGGCTTCCCTGCATATTGCCCATTTGATTTTCTAAGTGGCTGATGCCATTTCCCAGCAGCAAAACCCGCAATTGCTCTAGGGCATCTTCACCATCTTCAACGCTTTGGATTTCTCCATTCTCAGGGGAAGATTCAGTGAAATTTTGAGCGATAGAATCTTGACTGGTCGTGTCCGAACTTCTTTTTATTGCAGAATTACTATCAACAGAATCAGTGGTAGACATAAAAAGTAGTCGGGATTATTGGACAAATCAATCACGCTAGACTGGGCAGTAGGTTAATGATTTTAATGATATAAATTTCAGCCCCTAATTACGTTGTTTTGAAAGGACGTAAATTCCCCACTATGTAAGGTTTTTGACGCTTAATTGATAACATGACTTAAGTTTCAGACAAACATTTTGACTGTAAAAAGTAGGTGGTCATCCCCCCTTTTCCTTTCACTTTAATTTCTCCCCTGGGTTTAAAAATATAGTCACCTTTCAAGCGGTTGTAGGTGACTTCGCTAACTTGGATTCTGCCGGGCTCGCCATGGGATTCCATACGGCTAGCCACGTTAACGGTGTCCCCCCAAAGGTCATAGGCAAATTTTTTCAGCCCAATGACCCCGGCGACCACCGGTCCCGTATGGATGCCAATGCGAATTTGAAAGGACTTTCCCTGTTCCTGATTCAACTGTCCCAGGGTTTCTTGCATATCCAGCGCCATGCTGGCGATCGCCTGGGCATGGTCAGTACGCAGCTCCGGCAAACCGCCCACCACCATGTAGGAATCACCAATGGTCTTGATTTTCTCCAGGTTGTAAGCCTCGGTCAGTCGATCAAAGCGAGAGAAAATCTGATTTAGGGATTGCACCAGCTCCAGCGGTGGTAGCTTATCGGCCAGAGCCGTGAAGCCCACAATATCGGCAAACATCACCGTAACCTCTGGAAAATCTTCCGCAATGGTGGCTCGCCGAGCCCCAAACACCGTTTCCATATCGCTGCCCTTGGTTTGGTCCACATTGCGCAACTGGTCGGCAACGGACTCCGGCAGGATATTAAGCAGCAATCGTTCTGTTTCGGCTTGGCTAATACGCAACGCTGCTTCAGCTCGCTTACGCTGGATAAACTGCCCCAAATGGCTGCCTAGCATTGCTGCTAAAGGCCAATAGTCTGGCTCAGAGGGACGTTCAACGGTGTCAAAGAACAGCGCCATGCCCATATGGTCCAGGGAGTTGTACAGGGGAAAGCCAAACACAGATTTTGCCCCGGCGGTGGCCGCTTGACTGAGCAGGGCATAGGTGGAGTTAAAAGACTGGTTATCAACGCTGATGCTGACCCCATCGGCTTTGTGCTCCTTTAACCATCGCGGCAAGTTTTCTATCCACACAGGCTTTTTCCTCAGGTGGAAGGGGTCAACATTGTCCCCTGAATCGCTGCCCCAGCCCGGTCTAGTGTTGCTTAGGAAATTGGCAAAGGTTTTAAGGCGCTGGCTACGCTTCCAGGTATGAGTACAGCGCAGAATGTGTTTTTCATTGTCCGAGGCCAGCCACAGTTGACCCAGGTGCCAATCCAAGGCGCTGCAAACAATTTGCAAGATCTTGGAGATCGCTTGGCTCATGTCTGATTCAGTGGTGAACGTTCTCACGGCACTGTATTGCACCTGCATCCGCGTTTGCGATCGCTGACGTTCAGTAACATCGCGAAAAACGTGGATAAATCGCGGCTCATCCACCCGTTTCCCCTGGAGCACCCCACAGGAAAACGACAGGGTACGTCGCTGCCCCAGCTTAGTTCGCCCGATCACTTCTAGGTCACTAACCAGCTCTTCCCCTTGGTCAATTTTGGGATGAAGACTATCGATCGCAAAACTATCCCCTTCCAGCAACACCGTGAGGGACCGGTGGAGCAATTCCTGGGGATGGTACCCCAATAAAGTCTTAACGGCGGGGTTACAGGTTTCAATAATGCCGTCCTTATCGGTGACCAACAGCCCATCGGCCATAGATACAATCACACGATTGATGTACGTCTGTGAAGCGGACAGTTGATCGTATAGCAGCGCCACCTCGTTGGCATTTTGGGTAAGGCGCTGCTTCATTTTCATATCCTCAGTCACATCGTTGAGGAACAAAATAAAAGGGGCGCGATCGCGGCTATGATCCACCAAAATCGTCAAATCAAAATACAACGACGGATCCGGCTCGAAAGCGGGGCGTGCAATGCCCTGAAGCTGAAAATGACTGAGCTCACCACAGATTAAATCTTCAAAAATCGCCTCTAAACCAATTAGCTCAGGAAAGTGGTTATCTAACGTGCTAGTGGTATCAAAGTCCTCTGGAGCCTCCGAAAACTGACGCACCTCGGGCGACGCCTCATAAATCTGCCCGTCATGATTGACCCGCAGGTACGCCATACCTTGGGACATCAAAAAACTCAGCAGGAGTGGGTCCATAGCAGTCATATTTTTCTGTGGTCAATATTTTCTGCGGGCTCTATTGCAGGAGCTCTAGCAGGGGACGAGTGTTCTTCCTTCAGCCTATTGCCAACCCCAAAAAATGAGCCGCGACTATACCTAACGTTGTAATGGGCTTCCCTTTGCGATCGCCCCGTTGCCAATACCACCCCTGAGTTAGACACACCCGAAGTTCCGCCTTGACAAAATACGCGAAATTAACGCGTCAAATGTTCACCATGTCAAACAGCATTAAGGGCATATCGCACTAATTCCTTTATATCTCTTGTGAATTTTTTAGGCGGGTCTTTAAGGCACTCTTTTCAAAAATTTGGTGATTTAAAGGCGTGTTATCAATGCACTGCTAGAAGCTTCATGCAGTGAAAAGTACACGCCTTTCCAAAACAAAAAATCCTAGGGGTCGAAGTCTTGGTGGCAATAGCTTTGACATTTGTTTGATGTTTAAGTAACGACAGCCCCTAGCAAGGGGATGTCCTGTGTGCTCTAGACGACTTTGCTTTGAACGACTGTGCTTTGGATGAAAGTTGCCTCGGTAAAAATTACGCGATGAAATTGCACAGGCAAAAATCGTAACCATGGGAACTAGGTCTATGGAGATTACGCCAATAACAACAGGCCATCAGCAAAGTAATTACAAAATCGCCATTAAGCGCAATCTTCGTTAATGTGTGAAGAGCTGTGGAGGACGTGAGGCAAACACTGGACATGGGCAAGTTAATGGGCGGAGTGGCAAATCAAATATCCGTGGACCAGATATCGACTCGTCAACTGGGTTTCAGCGGCGATCGCCCACAAAATCCCTTGGCAAAGTTGATTGCCGCCGCCATCGCTGCCGCCACCGTTTTTACCCCTGCCGCCCAAGGGCAAACCCCGCCCCCGCCTACCGTTGTGCGCAACCCCATTACCGTGCTGTCGGATATTCAAGAATCCAACTCGGAAGCAGGCACCGTTACCGCTCGGGGCAATGTGTTTGTGGACTACCCGTCTCGCAATTTAGAAGCCACCTCTGCCCAGGCGCAATATTTCAGCAACGAACGTCGTCTAGTGCTGGCGGGGGATGTTTTAGTCCTGCAAGAGGGCAACAGTCTGCGGGCGGAAGTGGTTACCTACTACGTTGATGAGGGTCGAATGGTGGCACTGCCCCAACCCAATCGTCAGGTGGAATCAATTTACTTAATTCCTGAAGGTCCTGCCCCAGGAGCGGCTCCAGCGCCCATTGACGAGTCCCTGCTCAATGGTGCCCCCGACGGTGCGGTAAGCGTCCCCGTTGAAGCTGTGCCGCCTGCTAATGGATCCGAATCCTTTGATCAAAACCAAGGACCGTTTGATTTCGAGCAATAGTCCCCTTGCCAAAACGCTGTGACAGATATTTTGGGTGAAATAATTGGCGACGTTCACCCTTAAATTACGCCTAGGGAGCAGACGCTGATTGCTTACATTTTCTAATTAAGTACGGGTTTGCCGTGGGTTAAAAGTTAGAGAATTTCAGGGCGATCGCTGAAAAGCGGTAAAATCTTAGACTGAAATTTCAAGCTCAATATTGTGTTGGCTACGATTACGTGAATAGCGTCGGTTGATACACCGTGACCGACCCACGAGCGCACAGGCGAAGGAATACTATTGAGCTTGCGCCGTGTAGCCCAGGAGCGATCGCCCCTATGTCTTTATTTGATTGGTTTGCAAATCGCCAAAAGGTGGATGCCACCGCACCGGAGCCCCCAGAGCGAGAGATTGCTGATGGACTGTGGACCAAATGCGAAGCCTGTGGGGTGATGGCTTACACCAAAGATTTGAAGGCTAACCAGATGGTGTGCTCAAACTGCGAGCACCATATGCGAGTGTGGAGCGATGATCGCATTGAACAGCTTATTGATGAAGACACCTGGCTGCCGCTCGATACGGGAGTGGCGCCGGTGGATCCCCTAGGGTTTCGCGATCGCAAGGCCTACCGCGATCGCATCAAGGAAGCCCAGGCAAAATCCGGACTTGTGGACGCAGTGCAAACGGGACAGGGGGAAATTCTTGGCGAACCCCTGGTGTTGGGGGTGATGGACTTTCGGTTTATGGGGGGCAGCATGGGCTCGGTGGTCGGGGAAAAGCTAACCCGCGCCATTGAGCACGCCACAAACCAAGGGGTGGCAGTCATTATCCTCTGTGCATCGGGGGGAGCGCGAATGCAGGAAGGCATGCTGAGCCTGATGCAAATGGCGAAAATCTCTGGTGCCCTAGAGCGCCATCGGGCTCAGGGGCTGCTGTATATTCCAGTGCTAACCCACCCCACCACCGGCGGCGTTACCGCCAGCTTCGCCATGTTGGGGGATTTAATCCTGGCGGAACCAAAAGCAATGATTGGCTTCGCAGGGCGGCGGGTCATTGAACAAACCTTGCGGGAAAAGCTGCCCGACAATTTTCAAACGGCGGAATATTTATTGGCCAACGGTTTTGTGGATGCGATCGTGCCTCGAACCCAACTCAAGAAAACCTTGAGTCAGTTAATCAATATGCACCGTCGCCCGGAGTCTAAGGTGGCTGTGGGCAGTGCGACAGGTCATAACGGCACCGGAAGTGAATTGGCGGGCAATCCATCCCAACCCTTTAATGAGTCCCTGAACGGCTCAGCTTCTATGCCCTAGCGGTGATTTCCGGGAAGTTTTCTTCCACTCGAATTGGGCAATTCAATGGCAGTTTAATTTATGAGGTTCGAAGCCCAGGAGTCTGAGAGAATTTGCAGATTGTTGAGGGATTGTTAATGAACCTATCGACACAAAACGCCTTTCGACAATCGCGATGTAAAATTGTTGCTGGTTTCGCCAGTATAATGTTAACTTCTGTGTCACATAAGATTCTATGTCAGGGCAAGCTGGCAAACAGCGACAGAATCTAACGGCACGAGTCAATGATTTTCCTGGCTTAAATGCCTGACCGACACCAGAGACCTACGTTCTAGAGATATCCATGCTGAGAAAGTGCATTTTGTTCGCCATAGCTGCAGTTTTCCTTGTTTTTCAAACTGCTGTGGACGCTGCCCACGCCATTGAAGTGGACCCCGAGCTACGCACCGTTAATCTGGACGAAAGCGGAGAGGTTGTTACTTTGAGTATGGAGCAGGTGGCGATCGGCAAGCGCGTGTTTAACGACACCTGCGCCCAGTGCCATGCTGGTGGTGTCACCAAAACCAGCCCCGACTTGGATTTGTCCCCCGACTCTCTAGCTGGTGCAATTCCTGCCCGTGACAACATCGCTGGCTTGGTGGATTATATGAAGAACCCCACCACCTATGACGGTGAAATCGAAATTTACGAATTCCACCCCAGTACCCGTAGTTCTGATATTTATCCGGAGATGCGTAACTTAACGGACGAGGAGCTTTACGCCGTTGCTGGTCACGTTCTAAGCCAGCCAAAAATTATCGGTCCTCGCTGGGGTGGTGGTAAGACCAAATATTCCACCTAAATACCTAGAGATTTTTAAACGCCAAGGCGCTCAATTAGCACCGGCAATTTCAATTAGGTGATTTTCAGAAGGCTTTTCTACGGAAGAGCCTTCTTGCTGTTTTAAGGCATGTGGACGTCGTTATATGACAGGCAAAATCAAACTTTGAAGTATGTTGAACGGCTCTCAACATAAGGCGCTGCTGCACAGAGCAGGTGCATAGGATGAGAGCGAAAGTGCTCAGGACTATAACTATGCTCTTTATTACCAATCGTGCTTTTAAAGAAGGATTAACCCCCGAACAAACTAAAAATTCGCCAAATTTATTGCCGCGAACCGTCAACTTTGATTTAAAAAATAACGGCTTTCACTCCTCTATTTATTTTTGCGATCGCCACGGAAAAGACAGCTACAGCGAAATTGGGCACGCTGCGTTTCTTAAAAAACTGGCTGAAGACCCAGCGGAGCACATCCTGTTTTACATTCACGGATTCTCCAGCCTGCCTGAAGCGCCAATTTTTGAACAAACCCAAGAGCTACAAAACCACCTGAATACATTGGCCCCTACAGGCAGCATCAAGGTGGTGCCCCTCATCTGGCCCTGCGATGACGACTTCGGCATTATCAAAGACTATTTTGACGATCAAATTTCTGCTGATGGTAGCGGCTTTGCATTTGCGCGGGGGTTCAAATGGCTAACAGATAATCCAATTTCTAAAGATTCTTCCGGCAAGGGATTTAGCCTGATGGCCCATTCCATGGGGTCAAAGGTTTTACAAAGCATCCTAGAAAAGTCAGCCAAACACTTCTACAAGCGCGGATTTCCTTCCCTGTTCCAAAATATTTTCCTTGTGGCTCCCGATCTCGAAAATGAAGTTTTGGAAACGGGACATCGGGACATGTGGATCCCATTGGTGACCCGTAATGTTGTTGTTTATTACGCTGTTGATGATTGGGCTTTGTTTGGAAGCATTGTTGCTAATGCTTCTAAGGCGGGAATTTCTAAACGCTTGGGACAAAGTGGCCCCGCTGACATGATTCGAACGCCTAGTAATGTGTTTGCCCTAGATTGCAATAGCTTCAATAATTCCTACGATCACCCCGTTGGTCACAACTATTTCACCAGCACTAATGGGGAGGAGTCTGAATCGCCGGGCGAGAAACTGGAACCGGGCTTGGTGGTGAAACACATGCACCGAACCCTTCAAAAGGGGGAAGTCGCTATCTTCCCAGGAAAAAGGCATTGCGTTCTCGACGATGCCCTTGTCTCAGAAAAAGTGCCCCGCAGCTAAGTAATGTCAATTCTCCAAATTGAGGCGATATTAATTGCCCTTAAAGTCCAGTCTTGCTGGGTTCTCAAAATCTCTCTAAATTGAAGAACAGGCATAAGGTTCGTTACCAACCAATTCATTATTAAGAAAGGCTCCGAGTTCTCAAAGAACTGGAGCCTTTTGGGTTTAATTGATCGGGATTTATTGAAATTGTGTTTGGAACAAAAAGCTAGGTGATCACAGTGGGTTGGTCGCGACCGGTTAAGGTTTTGATTTGGGCAATTTCATCGGCAATCTGAATCAATTCACCGAGTGCCTCCTGGGTTTCGATACCGTGCTTTGCTGTGTCAGCTTCGTAGCTTTCCAAGTAAACTCGCAGCGTTGCGCCCTGAGTACCGGTTCCTGAAAGGCGGAATACGACACGAGACCCATCGGTAAAGCCAATGCGAATGCCCTGCTTCTGGCTGACGCTATTGTCCACGGGGTCGGTGTAGCTAAAGTCATCGGCATAATCAACGGTGTAGCTGCCGAAGGTTTTGCCTTTCATGGTGCCAACCTTGTCCCGCAGATTGCCCATTAGAGTGTTGGCGCGATCGCTATCCACCCCTTCGTAATCGTGGCGGGAGTAATAGTTGCGTCCGTAGGTTGCCCAATGCTCTTTAACAATATCGGCGACAGATTGTTTGCGCACCGCCAAAATATTGAGCCAAAACAGCACTGCCCACAGCCCGTCCTTTTCGCGCACATGGTTGGAGCCGGTGCCAAAGCTCTCCTCTCCGCACAGGGTGGCTTTGCCCGCATCTAGCAGGTTGCCGAAGAACTTCCAGCCGGTGGGGGTTTCGTAGCTGTTGATATTGAGCTTAGCAGCAACGCGGTCAACGGCGGCGCTGGTGGGCATGGAGCGGGCAACGCCGGCAATACCGTCTTTGTAGCCGGGCACTAAGGTGGCGTTGGCGGCTAGTACCGCTAGGCTGTCGCTAGGGGTAACAAAAAAATTGGAGCCGAGGATCATGTTGCGATCGCCATCACCATCAGACGCGGCACCAAAGTCCGGAGGAGTGTCGCCAAACAGAATTTCCACCAAATCGTGAGCGTAAACCAAGTTTGGGTCGGGGTGACCGCCACCAAAGTTTTCCAGGGGCACGCCATTTTTCACAGTGCCCGCCGGAGCGCCCAGTAAACCTTCAAAAATCTTCGATGCATAGGGACCGGTAACCGCGTGCATCGAATCCACTGCCAAGGAAAATCCAGAGGCGATGTATTCCCGAATCGCGTCAAAATCAAAGAGAGACTGCATTAAATCCGCATAGGCTGCGACGGAGTCAACCACCTCAACGGTCATTTCGCCCAAAGCGACGGTGCCCAACTGATCCAAATTCAAATCCAGCGCTTCCAACATTTGGTACGCATCGATGGTCTGAGTGCGCTTATAAATGGCGTTGGTGATTTTTTCGGGAGCCGGACCACCATTGTCGATGTTGTACTTCACCCCAAAATCCCCTTCGGGGCCACCGGGGTTATGGCTAGCGGAAAGGATGATGCCGCCTAAGGCCTGGTTCTGGCGAATTAGGTTCGATGCGGCGGGGGTGGAGAGGATGCCGCCTTGACCAACCAACACTTTGCCAAAGCCGTTAGCCGCCGCCATTTTTAAAATAATTTGGATGGCTTCGCGGTTATAGTAGCGACCGTCGCCACCCAGCACCAAGGTTGTGCCTTCGTATCCGTCGAGGCTGTCGAAGATGGATTGGACAAAATTTTCAAGATAATTGCGCTGTTGAAACGTGGGAACCTGCTTGCGGAGCCCAGATGTGCCCGGCTTTTGATCGAGGTAAGGTTGGGTCGCAACCGTATGGATATTCATAACAGCGTCTCTAAAAAGTGCTCTCTTTGTAACTGGATGTGGCAATTAAACCGAAATGGTTAATCGAAGTAATCCCATTTCGGACTGAACTTCGATCTTGACGGTTAGCCTCAAAGTCTAATGGTTAAATCCATTGGCTGAAGTGACGCAGCCAACAGGTAGGGGCCAGCATATCAAGGCGTGGCAATGTTGGCGTTAAGCCTGATACGGAGACAATTCCTGGTCTGCGCGGTGGGTTTAAGAGAGCGTTTAAAACAGATTATGGCTAGCTTTTGGACAAAACTGTGTTGGAGCGGCTGTGCTGAATATTAGCGACAGCGGTGGCTAAATGATTAATCAATAGCGCCGGATAGCGCCGGATAAATAGGCCGCATAAATGCCGGATAAATAGGCCGCATAAATATTTAGTCAACGTGGATTGTTTGTTGATCGTCTTTAGCGTGGTGGCGATCGCGCGATCGCTGGGCGATGATGGGAACGCTACAGTTAGGGCGACTGGCTATTGATAATTGACCAAGCGCCATTGGGTATTTGGGTATTGTGCTGAGGTGGGAATGGCTTCACGGGTAAATACACGGGCAGAACTACGAGAGTGTTACCGCAAGCTGGGGCTACCGGTGGGGTCGTCGTTGGCGGAGGTGAAGGCAGCGTATCGAAAGCTGGCGCGGCAGTATCACCCAGATGCCAATTGTGGCGGGGTGACACCGTCTCAAACACAGGACCAATTTATTCAGGTCACTGCGGCCTATCGAATGCTGATGGAGCATGGGCATCAAATTACGGGGGAACGCGATCGCCGCACCCGCACCACCCGTCGTAGCCCCCAGCCCAAGACTGCGGAAAGACCCACGGTCCCAAAGAACACGCCCCAACAAGCCAGCACCAAGTCCCAGCCAAAAGTCCGCGTCCAGTCTGGCCCGACCCCGAAAACCAAACGTAAGGTCAAGGTCTCCCCCAACGACGATATGGTGACCGGGGTGGATCCTAGTCAGCCCCGTAAGCAGCCAAAGATGTGGCCAAAGGTGGAATTCAATCCGGAGCTATCCACGTTTGATCAAGAACTAAAAGAAAAAACCTACAAGCGCTTGAAGGCATTGCTAGCCTCCCGGCGGTTTCCTAGTGCGATCGCCATGAGCGAAGCCCTAGCAAGTCGCATTCCCCAAGATCCTGAAGCGAAACAGTGGTTAGCCATTAGCTACCATCGGTGGGGACGAGAGTTGGTGGACCGCCGTGAGCCCGATAAAGCTCGAATTTTTCTAAAGAAAGCGTTGCATACCGATCCCCACAACCGTGAGCTTTGGGTGGCGATCGATCATGAGTTTCAACGCATTGAGCGGAGTTGAGCGTCAGTAAAAAGCAGTGTTACTGATAACAAGGCACTCAAGAAACAATAGATTGCCATCCTATTTCTTCGTCAAAAGATTAGGCTGGCTCCAAAAAATGTAGCCTAAAGCCAGCACTTGAAGCGGAATTAGCAACATAAATCCCTTGGCAAAAAAAGGAATTTCAGTATTAGCTATAGATCCTAAAACAAGACCGCCCGCCATAACTAAGGACGCTAATCTCACCTGTTTCTTTGTCTTCATTATTTCCCCACAATCCTGTACGCCGTTAATTAGAGTCTAGTGATCACCAACACTCATTAAAGGGCCTTTGCCCCAGTTTCCAAAAAGCTCCAAAAAACGCTATTACCGAGCAACGAAGGGACTTCCAGATCGTAAAAGGCTGCCAATCGAGTTGCGTAGTAAGCGAAAAACAATGCAAGGGAACCAACCATTGTTTTTCGCTTCACTAAAGGCATCCAAAACCTCGCTTTGAGCGTTTCAGCGAATGGCTGCGTACAAAGTGCCAAAGCTCCCGTCACACCTGCGAGAAAAGTTAGTGCGGCAATGGGAATTCCAAACAGATGGTACCAAAGGGACAGTCCAATATTGCCGTGAGCTAATGCTCTAATCGACCGAGTTAGACCACAGCTTGGAGAAGGAAATCCCAAAAAAGCCTGAATTAAACAACGGGGAAGGGGCAAGGCATAGTCAAAAGCGCTGAACCCTACCATTGCAGCACCTAGCCCACTGGCTAGACTGATCCCTAAGTAGTATTTCCAGCGCCCTTGCTTTTGCATACTTCCCGACAAAGCACTCAAACCTTTGACTTCAAGAAACTCAGAGTATCAATAGGATTTCTTCGAAGATATACCTCTAGCCTTTTCAAGAGCAATACTTAAAACCAGCCGCGCTTGTTGTTGATATAAGTGTCAACAAATTCTTGGTCTTCTTTAGTAATGTAGAGAATGCCTTCAACCAAACCGATGATTCCCATGATGGGCGCAGCGATCCCGCAGGTTAAAAGACTAGCTAGCAACATAATGACTCCTTCAGTGGAGTACCCCAAGATAAATTTGTGGATTCCCAAAGCACCAATAAGAATCCCGCAAATCCCCGCTGAAACCTTCTTTTCTGCACCAGGAATAGCCACGCTTCTTTCTCCTAAAAATAATATTTTGAAAGGTTTATTGTTTGCCCTTTCTTGTTTCAGTCTTGAATAAATACTGTTAAAGTCGAGATCTTGATTGCCGCCAAAACAGTGTCCATTCAAAATCTTTTGTCTTACGACTGTCTTACGACATCAGGATAGCCCAGGAACTTTGTGGGTGCCAGTCAAATCCCTTTACCTTGTCTATGCTGCACTCAAAGAGGGCAAGAACGTCACGATCGCCGGAAAAATAATTATCAATAAAAGCACCAGCAATTGCAGCCCAATAAAGGGAACCACGCCTCGATAGATTTCGCTGGTTTTGACCACTTCTGGAGCAACACCGCGTAAATAAAACAAGGCAAATCCAAAGGGTGGCGTTAAGAAAGAGGTTTGTAAATTAGCGCCCATTAAAACGCCATACCACATCATATCCATACCAAAAGCTTGGGCCGCGGGAGCAAAGATTGGTAGCACGATAAAAGCGATTTCAAAGAAGTCAATAAAGAAGCCCAGAATAAAAATCGTGATCATATTGACCGCAAGAAAACCAAACTGCCCACCGGGTAGATTTTGTAGCAAATCCAACATAAAGCGATCGCCATCAAGCCCACGAAAGACCAGGCTAAAGGCGGTGGAGCCAATCAAAATGAACATTACCATGCTTGAAATTCGTAGCGTCGCCTGACTCGATTCTGTCAGCATAGCTTTAGAGAATTTCCCATTAAAAGCCGCCAGAATAATTGCTCCTAAACTCCCAATTGCTCCTGCTTCAGTGGGGGTGGCAATGCCGAAGAAAATGCTACCTAATACCAAAATAATTAACAGCAGCGGCGGAATCATTACCCCCAATATCCGCTTAAGTAATCTTGCTCCGCCAATATTGCGCACTTCTTCTGGCAACGCAGGGGCGGCGTCGGGCTGCAACCAGGCTACGGCCATCACATACACGCCAAAGGCGGTAGTCATCATTAAACCGGGAATAATTGAGCCGATAAACAACGGTCCCACAGAAATCCCTAGCTGATCCGCCAGCACCACCAACACTACGCTGGGGGGAATAATTTGCCCCAAGGTGCCCGATGCGGCGATGACCCCAGCTGCCAGCGATCGCCGATAGCCGTAACGCAACATAATCGGTAAAGAAATCAGCCCCATTGCCACCACTGTGGCGGCCACTACGCCAGTAGTCGCCGCCAGAAGAGCACCCACCAACACCACCGCCAACGCCAAGCCGCCGCGAACTCGCCCAAATAAAATCCCCATAGTTTCCAGCAACTTTTCCGCAATGCCGGATTTTTCTAAAATCGCACCGAGAAAAATAAAGTAGGGAATGGCTAGCAAGGTGTAATTGCGCATAATGTCAAAAATTCGTCCCGGCAACGCAGTCATAAAAACCGGGTCAAATTCGCCAAGCAAAATGCCAATAATTCCAAAGGCGATCGCCACGCCGCCCAGGGAAAACGCAACGGGATAGCCCAACATCAAAAACAGCAGCGCCCCTACAAACATGAGCGGTCCCAACCAGTCCAGACCGCCTGCTCCAACTACTGCCAGAATGTCCATTATTTTCCTTGGGTCTTGCTCTTTAAAATTTCCGCTAAAAACTGAAGGCGATCAAAGTACATATGGCGATAGGAACAAACACAATGTCCTGTTGCGTCGAGCCATCAATCAGAGTTGTCAGAACTAATCCTGGCGCGATCGCCTGGACCTTCCCCAAGGATGACCAAGCTTTTCACCGCCTCTGAAAACCCCTGAAAAATCAACAGCCCAAAGCTAATAATAATTAGAGACTTAATGGGATATCTCGGTAAGCCGCCAGCATCAGAGGAATTCTCCAGCACCAGCCAGGAGTTTAAGGTCCAACTCCAGGAAAAGTAAATGATCAAACCACTGAAGGGAATCAAAAACAGCAGACTTCCCAACAAATTAACCCAAGCTTTTTTCCGCTTTGACAATCCTTTGTAAATCAAATCCACCCTTACATGTTCATTGCGTTTCAGGGTGTAAGGCGCCCCCAACATAAACACCAGCGTGAACAAATACCACTGCAGCTCTAGCAAAGTATTAGACGTTAAATTTTGCCCAATTGCCCGTCCCACATAGCGCCCCACCACATTCCAAGTGCCCACCAGCACCAACACCAGCACCAGCCAGGCCACCAGTTTTCCTAAGCTTTCCGTAAATCGATCAATCCATCGAGCCAGCCAACGGGCGCTCTTAAAAACCTTCTTGGAAACAAAACTGTCGTTCGGTGCAAAGTTACCCATAAAAACGACGAGAAAAAGTAGCTAAGGAAAATACACGCTAAGTAGCTGAGTCACAAATAGCCAAAAAATAGCTGATAAATAACTGGGGTCTGTCATTGTCTACCTCTCAAAGCTATTAGCGGCGAAGGCTTTAACCCCTAGATTTTTTGGCTTTGCTAAGGCGTTTACTCTCCACTGCGTAAAGCTGCTAGCAGTGGATTGATGACACGCCCTAAGCCGCAGACCACTACTGGGAAGCCAGAAAAGATTTTACGCTGAGGCTTCGTCTGACTTTTCTGTGGCGGTCACCTCAGCGGGCTCATTCACTTCCGCATCCACCGTTGCCGGGGGCTCGGACGATTCCAACGCAGCGGGAGGACGCTCTTCCAAGGTGGCTTTCATAGGCGCTTTTACCGATTCTTCCACCCGTTCCGCCTCACGTTTAAACTCGGTTTCAAACTCCTTTGACGCATCCTGGAAACTGCGAATTGTTTTCCCTAGGCTCCGTCCAATTTCTGGCAGCTTTTTAGGACCAAATACTAAGAGAGCAACGACGCCAATTAGCATCATTTCCGGTAAGCCAATGCCAAAAACATTCATGGTTTTTGCGTCCTAGAAATCGTCTGATGGTTTGAAGATAAACCGGGAAGGTGAGCCGGTAAACATTCACAAAAAATCCCGGCTAGACCGGGATTCATAAATAAATTACGGAACTAATGCAAAATCAAGTCTCGCAATTTATTGAAAGCGGAAAAATATCCGCAGCCCTGGCCAATTAGTTGCCGAGGGAACGCCAGTCTACGTTGACGCCATCAATCAAAATTGAGGAGTTGTAAACTTGCAAAATAATTAGCAGGAATACCAGAAAAAGTCCCATGAAGACGCCCATTAGGGGGGTAGTGCCCCAACCGGGAGAAACTTTACCGTATTCGGAATTCAAAGGCCGCAGGATGTTTCCTAGGCGTGTTTGTTGAGCCATTTTGTACTTACCCTAATCTTATTAGGACTAACTGTTTCTGACGTTTATCTTAACTAAAATGTTAATCGCCACTTGTAACTGCCAACGACGCTGACAGTTCGCCACGTGTCATGTGCTGTCGCCGCATTGTATCAAAATACAGGCAGCAAGCGTGGAGACAGCATAAATTTACCAGGGCGAACCTAGAACCGATTCTCAGCGTCAGAAGAAGGCTGAGGGGCACAAAAGTTAAGAGCGACTGTGGGTATTGCCCGCGAATTCGGTTAAGATCGCTGAATATAGTTCAACAAACTTTACGTTTAGATATCATTCAGAATTATGGTTGAAGCTTCAGATCCCGCTTTTTCCGTTGGTATGGTCGTCTGCACCATTCTTCTCGGCGTTACTGCTTATTCGATTTACTTGTCTTTCGGTCCTCCGTCTGCGGAGCTAAGCGATCCTTTTGAAGACCACGAGGACTAAGCTTGGTTGCCGGGGGCTGTTACTTTTGCTTGCTCGATAAATTTCAAGATTTGGTGCGGCAAAGACGGCAGTTCCCAGCATTCTTTGAATACAACATTCTTTGAATACAGAATTAATAGTCAGGGCGTGTCATCAGTTAAGGGTCAAGAGCCAGACACGGTAGGTAATGCACGCCCTTTCGAAACAAAACGCATAGGGGCTGAAGTCCTCACGGGCACTGGTTTTAGAGCTTGAATGATGACAGCCTTTAGTTTTCACCTTGTTGGGAAGGCTTGCCCTTGAGTTTATCAGGGGCGCTGTGGCGCTGTAGGCACTGACTGTCGACGCTGCCGTAGCTGTTGAAAAACGCCAAAATTAGACGGTAGTGGCAGGTTGTCTGGCGTAGATTGGTCAGGTGCGTTGGGGGTTGGGTTAGGTAATTGGTCAGACCGCAGTCGGCTAAGGCTGTAGAGAGGCTGGCGTGAATTTGACAGAATTTTTCCATTTTGGCGGGGGTCTAAGTAGCGATCGCCCCCTCGAGAGTTCCGCAAATGGCGAGCCATAAAGGCAGCGGACAAAGTTTTAAAGTAGGTGCGATATTGCTTTGGGTCATTGGAACTGCCCAAGTTTGGCAAGTTAAAGACATCGCTATTTTTGTCCAGCAATACGGAAAAATGGCTGGCTCCTACCATTACAAATAATTTTTTGCCCACTGCTCGCATTTGGGTGAAGGGGAGAAATTGCTCTGGCAATGGAGGGGCAATGGTGTCGTCGCTGCTGGCGATAATCGCGGTGGGTACCTGAAGCGATCGCAATCCCTGGGGACCAAATAGGTAGCTGGCAATAGGATTAACAGCGATCACGGCTTTAATGCGATCGTCCTGGAGGGAAACAAAGCGATCGCTGGGGAAAGGCTTAATAAACATCGCCTGACATTGCAGCAGCAGCGATGGGTTGGGGCGGGGAATCAGAATATCGTTGGTGCACTGATTTTTTATATGGTCAAAATCCAGCTCGGCACCGCCCACGGCCAGAGCGGTGTAGCCCCCGAAGGAATGGCCAATAATGCCCGTGTTGTCGAAGTCTATGGTGCCTGCCAAGCCCTGCAGCTGTGGTCCGATAATTTCCAGCAGATCCAAGGTGCGGGACACGTCTTTGCTGCGGTTCACAAAATCTTGGGGATCGGCAATTTCGCTGCCTCGACCGTCTAACAGTGCCTGCACAAAGGCTGTGTCGCTGCCCTTGTGTTCCGGCACCGCCACGATAAAGCCGTGGGATACCAGGTGCTGTGCCAGGTACACAAAAGCCTGGCGATTGGAGGCCAGACCGTGGGAAATCACCACGATGGGGTGCTGGGGACGGGGGGGTGACTTAGAAGTGCTCGGCTGATTGGGCTGACCGGGCCAATACACGTCCACGGGCATAAGTGGGCGATCGCCGCCAGAGGTTTGAATCGAACGCATGGACCACGGGTAGGGACCGGACGCCATCAAATCCACTGTCCCTTCGTTGGGATCTGGCGGAAACGCCACGATCGCCCGGTTACGCTCCTGACGAAACTGGGCAGCCACCACTCCTAAAGCTCGGTTGCGAATCGCCATCACCTGTTCAATGCGCTGGACTACGCCGACAGCCTGTCCCAAGTCCACCTGTAAATTGGCTGCCGGATAATTTTGCAGCACCGACAGCAAGCTCAGCCCCTGTTCCCCCGCTGCCGCCTCTGCCAAGGCTTCTTTGAGGGCTGGCACGTCGGGAATTTGGTTAGAATTTTGTAGAATCTGCGCCAGATAGTGAAGAATGGTGTTGCCCTGGGGAGAATTTAAAAAGCTGAAAATCACCTGGGCATTGACGTTGGCAGGCTCTCCTAAAATAGAGCGGATTTCTTCAATTTCATCGGGTTCCAACAGGCGAGCATACAGGCGCAGATCAGGCTCGATGCGGTTGTCATTTACCAGCGCTTCTAAGCTAGACACCTGGATTCGTGCCCGGATCCTGCCGTACACAAATTCAATGGATTCTGCCCCCCAGGCGCTTCCTGGCGAAAGCAAAAAACCACAGGCGGTGAGGACCGTTGAAAGCAACCACTTGGGAGTCCGTTGCGATCGCCGCTTCCGTTTTCCTTTCACAAACACCTCGTTGCGATGTCATCACTCAGCTAGCCGTCATTGTTTAGCAAAATCCTTTGGCGAAGTCCTTTGGCGAACTGCCCCAAACGTCGCCTTAAATCCCTTTAACCACCGCTGCGCTTAGCCGGATACCCCTGCGCCACTAACAGTTTCACCAACTGATCAGCGCAGTCCCCCTGTAGTTCCAGGGTGTCATCTTTGACCGTTCCTCCAGTGCCACATTGGGCTTTTAGCTTTTTCAGCAAGTCTTTCAAAGTGTCCGGACCACATTGAAAACCAGACACCACCGTCACCGTTTTACCGCCTCGCCCCTTGCGCGATGCCTGCACTCGTAATTTTTGCTCACTGGGGGACAACTCCACGGGGGATCGCTCCAGCGCCTCGTCGCTGGAACCGCCAAATTCCGAGTACACCACCCGGTTTTTAGATCCTTTTCCCTTTCGATTGCGATCGCCCATAGCCACCATTCCCTCAGCCAGTTACCCAGGGCGCATCATTCACTAAGCCCCAGAAGCTCTAACACCCTAATGGAAACATACCGTCTGGGGGGGACAACCCGTAATGTGACCGTTGTAAATCTGGCTTTTCCGCTGAATTTTTCAGCCACGCTCCCCTAGAACTGTCGCTTAATTTTCAAGTTCGATTCCTAGTCTAATTTTCAGCCTCGTCACTGGGCTTAGGCCAAAGCAAACGAATTCCCAACACGGCAAAACCTATCGCCGCAGCTCCTTTCACCCAAACCGTCGGTAGCACCAACGCGGCACCGCCACCCACCACAACCCCAATGGCACTCGCCGTCACCAAGGCTACGGAGGTGCCCACGAACACGGCAGTGGGAGATTTTGAATTGCCGCTAAGGGCGATCGCCGCCAACTGGCTTTTGTCCCCTAACTCCGCCAAAAACACCGTGGCAAAGCTGAGGGCTAAAAGCTGCCAGCTCCCTTCTCCATTTGCCAACCAATGCGTCAACCAATCCATAAAATCCCAGCGCCCTCAATTACTCGATTTTGATAGTTACTTATTAGTAGTTGCCCAGGGATGCCTTCCCCCAGCGAAGCACTAGGCTGCGTGCAAAATATCCCACAGCAGAGAGATGGCCACCACCAGAAAAATGCCGCCCACTAGCTTTTCCAAAAGCTTTTCGGAAACTCGTTTCGCCAGAAGACGTCCCAAAAGGACTCCCACAAGGCTGGTGGCTACTAGGGCGATCGCCGCTCCAGAAAACACAAGCCATGGACGCTGGGACTCGGCGCTCATCAGCAAAACCGCTAACTGGGTCTTATCGCCGAACTCCGCCGCAAAAATGGCAAGAAAAGTAGTGCCGAAGACACTTAAAAAGGTGCTGGAGTCTTCAGCCCCTTGGTTGTTGTCAGTGCTGTTGCTGGAAATTTGAGCAGCCTGACCAGAAACTAAATTCGTGGACACTTGAGTAGACTCGCCAATGGGTTTTGGCGGGTCAAGAATAGGCTGAGGCACGGTAAACGGGTAGGTTGAAATCAACAGGGATTCCTAATTTTACAACTGTTACGGTGAATTACAACAGTGTTTTTTCGATTACAGTCGCCCACCGACACGTCACAGTACAGGCATTATGAAGACATTATGAATAGAAACAATCCAAAAAACAGGGTAGACAAATCACTCACTAAACTCAGTAAGTTTTTAAGCTTAGTTCTACGGCACCAACCGGAAACCATTGACCTCAAATTAGATCCCCAAGGGTGGGCTGATGTGGATGATTTACTAATAAAAATGAATTGTCACGGTCAAGGAATTAGTATTAATAAAGATCAATTAGAAAAAATTGTTGCAGAGAATGATAAGCAGCGATTTTGCTTCAATGGCGATCACACTCGCATCCGTGCCAACCAAGGACACTCCATTGCAATTGACCTATCCCTGTCTTCCCAAACCCCTCCAGAACTGCTATTCCACGGCACTGCCACCCGATTCTTAGACTCGATTCGTCAGCAGGGATTACTGTCCCAAAGTCGTCAATATGTGCATCTTTCTGATAAGAGAATCACAGCAGAGACAGTTGGAAAGCGCCATGGAAAACCGGTAATTTTAGAAGTTGACAGTGGCGAAATGACTCGTCAAGGACTTGATTTTTTTCTCTCTAACAATGGTGTTTGGCTCACCAAATTCGTACCGGCGCACTACATTACTTTCCCAAGCTAGATCGCCAGAAAATTTTCTTGAAAGTGTTTTCTAAATCGATTTCCCAAACCAGACTCTCTAAATTGAGAATATAACCCTTGCTCTTTACAGTCAGAACTTCTAACTGACATTCAAAATTCGTGGATTATAACTCTCCACAATCCGTCCGAAGCTACACACCTGAGACGCGTAAAGCTTAGCAATAGAATCGCCAGGTTTTTTCTCAAGGGAATCTAAGGTTTTAGGACTTAGGGAATCAATGGCAATCCCTCCACGACCCTGTTCATAGCCAGAACTGTGTATGTATTCGTCATTGCCAATAAACAACGCCACATGATCAATTTTTCCTTTCAGTGCGTTCTTTTGGGAGAAAAAGATCAAATCCCCCGGTTCTAATTCATCTTTTTCTACGGTTTTTGTCCACGCTTCTTGCTGGTAAGAATCGCGAGGTAGCCAAACACCTACCGAGGCAAAAGCTGCCTGTACTAATCCTGAACAGTCATAATTTGGGGCAGTCGTCCCCCCCCACAGGTATTTGTTGGGAACGGTCATTGCTTCTCCCGCGAAGGCGATCACCCCAGGAATTTTTCCCACGATTTCATCACGGCTCACCGTCACCGGACGATACCCTGCTCCCACAACGGGCATTAACTGATTATGGTCAGCGCTAGAAATCCAACCGCAATATCCGTCTTCTAAAAGCTGTATTTCCACCGCTGCGTCGGTGGATTTTATGGATTGGGCGGGCGCCTGATCAAGCGATCGCTCCATCATTGACTTAACGATTAGAAAGCGTCCCGTTGACCCTTGGGTTACCAGCCCTTTTAACTCTGGTGAGCTATACAAGTTTAAATCAATAGGCGTTTGATACTGCTGTTGCTTCTTTGACGCTATTTCTGACATCTTTTAGAAAGTTAGGTGGCGACTTTAACAGGATTTTTCAGATTACTTCCCATAGAATACTGGATAGTAATTAGCCCACAATAGTCCCTAAAAGATTACACAGACTTAGTACAATCGACGCAGTTTAGCTCAATAATTTAGTTTGAGCAGATATCGTTAAAAATGTAGATTGCCCCCTTGCTTCAAATGACTGTTCTAAGTTGAATTGTCTCAAACTTATTAACCCAGTGATGAGGCAAGTTGGGCGCTACTTCAAAGGTCGCAAAAAATCGTAAAGGGATACTAATCAATAACCGTGGCACCGTTATTTTTCCGCACCGACGACACGTTAAATCAACTGGGGCAGCAGCTACTGGAAGCTCTTTGGGAGCGATATCCCACCCTAGCCCGCAACCAGTTTGCTTTGACTTGGATTGTTTATGATCCCTCTTTTCCCATTAATACGGGAGGTGCCCTTACTGCCGCCGACTTTTGGAAACATCGTCCTCGGGGATTTAGCTACCGTGGCTTTGAGCAAGTTTACCCCGCCAGTGTGGTGAAGCTGTTTTACGGGGTTGCCATTCAGGAGTGGCTGGAGTCGGGGATGGTGCCCGCTAGTGATGAGCTGACCCGGGCCCTGCGAGATGCCTTGGTGGATTCAAGCAACGACGCCACCAGTTTGTTGGTGGACGTGCTGAGCGGCACCAGCAGTGGGCCGGAGCTATCGCCCGGACCGTTTGAAGCGTGGAAACACCAGCGAAATATTGTGAATCGCTACCTAAAGTCCTTCAACTGGTCGGAGTTTGAAACCATTAATGTTAATCAAAAAACTTGGGGGGACGGCCCCTACGGGCGGGAGCGGGAATTTGTGGGGGCAGCTTACAACAATCGCAATATGCTGACCACAGAAGCGATCGCCCGGATGCTTCACGGAATCATCGGTGGTGTAGCGGTGTCGGCAGCTCGATCCCAGGAATTAATGGCATATCTTCAGCAAGATTTGGATCCTGAGGCGATCGCCCAGCTAGACCCGGATTACAATCAAATTACTGGATTCCTGGGGGAAAGTTTGCCCCCCACGGCAAAGCAGTGGTCGAAGGCAGGCTGGATGAGTCGCGTGCGTTTGGATGCGGCTTACATTGAATTGCCCACTGGTTTTCCCTATCTGGTCAGTGTTGTCATTGATAGTCCCCTTGGCGATCGCGATCAATCGATTTTGCCCTTTGTTTCCAGCTACTTACAAGAGGCTGTCCTCAAAATTAGCCGCGAAGAAAATGAGACGAAAAGTTAGCTTTCGCGGTGAATTGATTGCGCATCATCTCACCACTTTATTGACCTTGGGCTGTAGATAAACTTCCACTAGGTAGGACAGTGAAATGAGTAAGGCAAATTTGAGGGGAATAGAAATCCATAGGTTTTTATCAAAAACTTCAGGATTCCAAAGCACTAAGATGGGGTAGTGAAACAAATATAGGGCGTAGGAAATAGGGGAGATTTTCTCGAAGGGACTTAGGAAACGCTCAATTAATTTAGGGCGCTGAGAATACCAGATCTTAGCGGCGAGAAGGAAGATTAAAACCGCAAAAAAATGTCTGAATACAAGAAAGGGATAGTACCCTAGAGCAATTTTTTCGGCGGATAAAACGGGAGCCAACGTAATGACTGTCATCCCTGCGATCGCAAAAAGAGTGGGTGAAAGGGTTGTCCAAGATAGTTTTCTTCTATGGACAAAGGTTGCCAACTCTAATCCTGACCACCACAAAATGAAATAGGAACAAACGAGCGAAACTATATTAGGTACCTGGGTATAGATCGCAAAGTTAGCCAGGGAAAACAAGGTGACAGTATGTAGTCTCCAGGGATGGTTTAGAAAGAAGCAATAAATTGGGAAGAACAGAAAATAAAACCACCACTCATAGGTCAGAGTCCAGAAAGGTAAGTTGCCTAGAAATGGTGAAATTTGGATCCCTGGCTTGATGGTTGACAGTTCCTGAGTCATCAATAAGTTGCCCACCAGCGTAGGCCAGAAGTCAGGCCCCGTCAGAATTGACATTAAGCCTTGGTTAGAAACTGAAATTCCCAAAACCAGCAATATCGCACAGATGAACGGGAAATAAATTCGCCTAAATCGACGGATAAAGTACTGATAAAAGTTTTGTTTGGGGCGACCGGCAAGGGACCAGTACATCACAAATCCACTGAGCAAGAAAAAGACCATTACGGCTTCTTGACCAAAGGAAAGTAATCCTTTCTGTAGCCATAGGGGCAATGTTGTGGAGCTTCCAGCCCAGTTATGGAAAACAACGTAGGTGGCAGTCAATCCCCGTATGCCATCAAGTTCCTTAACGCGTCCAATAGGCTTTGACGCCGAGACTGTTGATGGGGTTGGAGAGGAGGAGGGTAAAGTTGCCATGGGAAGGTGGCAAATAAAAGCAAAAAGTTAGTGTGGCGATCGCAGAAAAAGTGCCCTATAAGAGCAAACCTACACGGTTTAGTAGGCTTGTAAACTTACACCCTGAAAAACGTAGCGTCCTGATTAAGCTTCAATAAAAATACGGCGGAAAAACAGCGGAAACTGTGGATTGATTTGTCGTGATTAATTTGTCGTGATTAATTTGCTGCGGTTAACTTGTCGCAATTAATCTATCGCAACCGATCAAAAGGCAATGAAATTACTGAACATAATTGTGACGCTTCCTTCAATCAATCTAATTTAGCTGCTTTTATCGAAGTCTTTGATCAGAACAAAGGGAGCCACAATTAAGCTATGGAACCGTACGGAGGAATCCTCGTTCCACTGCCCCAGCTGCGTCGCATTGGGCTTGCGAATCACTTCTTCGTCAATCCACCGCTGCACTTGAGTGGTGTTGTCCGAGGCGATCGCGACTCCCACGTCCACCAATTCAATTTCCTCAGAAACCCAAATGATGGCATCCCGCTTTGCATGGGGCTCTAGCCATTCCCAGGCAGCTTCATCTTGGGCGGCAGTTAGCTGTTCGCGTAGGTCCATAGGTAGAGGAAAAATAACTAAAAAAAGGGGCGTTCAGGCAAGGTGACCCGTGACAAGCGTCGCGATTTTACTTTGGTCAATAACTATTTTTGGTCAATAGCTATTGATTAATAACGAAAACCAGCGCTGATTTTTACGTGTTTTTTCACAGATATTTTTTCACTGGGTTAAATTACCAAAGCGATCCCCAAGGAATTCAACAAAACGCTTGACCTTAACGGATAGATATCGATGGGATGGATATAAAGCACTTAAGGTTAAGGGGGTAGGGCAATAATCGGGCAAAATCGCCGTCAACTGTCCCGCCGCCATCGCTGATTGCACCATAAATTCAGGAAGAAGGGCAACCCCTTGACCGGCGATCGCCGCCTCCCGTAGCACTTCGCCGTTATTGGAGCACAGGCGCGGGCGGATGGGCAAAATAACTTCGCCGTCGGGACCAGCCAGTCGCCACTGGGTACAAAGGGCACGATAGCCGTAGTGGAGACAATCCCAGCTCTGTAAAGTGCGTGGGTTGTCGATGGGAGCACGTTGGTTGAGGTAACCAGGGGCGGCGCATAGATTTAGGGGGACGGAAGCCAGATCAATCTGGGTTAGGGAGGCCAGGGGGGGAGCACTGCTGATGCGGACGGTCACATCAAAGCCCTCTTCAATGGGGTCGATGGTGCGGTCGTTTAAGATGCAGTCCACCTGGATTTTAGGATTGTGCGCCATAAAGTCCGCGATCGCCGGAGCTAGATGGCTGATGCCAAAGCTCATGGGGGCATTTACCCGCAGCACTCCCTGGGGCTCGATTTGTAGCTGGGCGATCGCCTGATCTGCCTCGGATAGGTCCGCCAAAATTGCAACGCAGCGATCATAGTAGGCACAGCCAGCGGCGGTAACGCTCACCTGACGGGTGCTGCGCTGGAGAAGCTGCGCCCCAAGCTGTTTTTCTAAGGCAATAACCGCTTTGTTAACGGTGGATCGCGTCAGCATCATTTGTCGCGCCGCCGCCGCAAAGCCTCCCGACTCCACCACCTGAACAAAGGCTCGCATCGCCTCTAATTTGTCCATAAAAATCCCTAAAACAAAGCCACCGTCGAGTCCACGCCAGGAGCATTGCCAGGAGCATTATTTGCCCCATTCGCCGTTACACCGTTGGCGTCGTTAACACTGTTGCCATTTTGGGAAGGCTGTCCCGACGTTAGGGCTGGGAAGGGGGTAGCGGCGGGCAGGGCGGGTGGGCCGGCTACGCGATCGCGCAGGTCTTCCAAAATTTGATACATGGTGTTGGCAAAGCTTTTCGGATCCCACAAAAGCTGCAAATTGCCAGGCTCTTTCCCCCGCCGCAGCTTTTCTTGAATGGATTCTCGTAATTGGCGATCGCGCCCTAGTTTTACCCCCCATTCAATATATTCCGCCCAGCTCCAGGTGGTGCCTTCGGTGACCCCCGCCGCTCGAATCAGGGAATAGCCCAGCCGGGAAAAAGACTGCTCTCCCACCCGCGTCACAATGGGCAAGTTGAAAAATAGCGCCTCCAGGTTGTGGGTGGCACCGCTGTAGGGGTAGGAATCCAGAAGCACATCACACAGGATGTACACCGTGCGATGTTCCTCCTCCGTCGCGGTGCGCGGTACCGTGCGTACCCGGCTGCGGTGAACCCCCTGGCGATCGCACTCCTCTTGGTAAGTTTTCAACATTAGGTCCAAGTCCCCAACCCGAGACTTAAACAGCAACAAACTATCGGGCACCTGTTTAATAATATTGATTTGAGCCTGCACCATCGCCCGGCTAAACTTTTGCCCCGTAGCCACACACAGGAACACCACCTGGTCGTCATCAATGCGAAAACTGCGCCGTTGAAGGACACGATCCGTGTTGCTAATAGGCAAGTCGTCAATGGCGGCGAAGGCACCGGGCATACGAATCAGCTTTTCCACATAGTGACGGTCAACGCCGGCAGGATGGGTGTGCCAATCCACCAGGTTGTAATTATTGGGGTTGATATGGGGAGCGTCATACCCCAGCCAGGTCATACAAACGGGGGCGGGCTCCATATGCAGCACGTCAGCGTGGGGCAGCACCGTAATGGAGTCCAGATCCAACAGCACGTCGAGCTGGTCATCTAGAACTCGCCGGGCAATGGTGGCGGTGCCCAAATTAGGTAGCTCTGGGGTGTTGGGATAGTAAAACTTTTCGGCGACGTTCTCGAACAGAACAGTACGATCATCCCGGTGTAAATCGCCGGTTACGTAGAAAAACAGGTGGGGCGTTAGCTTCCGCAGCTCGGCAAAAATCTGGGCACTACACCAGCCAACGGAGTGGCGACGGAAGTGCTTGGACATAAACCCAAGGCGCAGGGGACGATTGGGCGATCGCCGGGTCCATCGCCGATATTGTTTGTTTACCGTAGATTCAAGCTGGGGCTTTTCCTTAACAGCATTGGCAGCCTGCTCCTCAAAGTTTTTAATATATTGCCGTCCGAGGGTGGCGGTGATGGTGCTGTTTTTCGCCACATCGTCGCGAATATGGGGCAAGTCAAACAGGGTGTTGATGTAAATACGAACAAAGTAATCCCGGCTTAAGGTGGGTAGTACCTCGAAAATATCAGCTTCAATGGTCTCAAAACATTCCCGCGCCTCCTGATTAAGACCGATGCTGCAAAGCACTTTGGTTTTAATAATGCCCGCCAAAATCTTCATCGTGGTGGTACGAGCATTTTCTTGAAATAAGGTGGCGATGCGATGGGCGTGGTCGTAGCTACACCAGTTGTTGAGCAGCTCGCACATTTCCCAATAGGATTTGAACGTTTGCGGATGCCGCTGAATATTGCGCTCGTGCCAGGTCATTCCTTCGTTGCGCTTTTCCGCCGCCACCAGGTGGTTGGCCAGCATGTTGTAGCCGTCGTCTCCCTGCTGCGCCGGATTAAGGGTTAAAGCCCGTTGCCAATGGTGCAGAGCTTCCGGCATTTTTTCTGCTTTTTCGTAGGCTAGCCCTATATTCCAGTGGGCGATCGCATTATCCGAGTCCACCGCCAATGCCCGTTGGTAACAATTTAAAGCCTCCGGCAACTGGGACTTGCACAACAGGGCGCTGCCTAAATTTAGCCAAGCTTCCACATACTCTGGATCAAGCTGTAGGGCGGCTTGGTAAGCGTCGGCAGCCCCTTGGGTATTCCCTTGCTGCATTAGGGCGTTACCCAGAAGTTTGAACGCCTTGGGCTGTTGGGAGTGAATTTGCAGGGCAGCTTGGGAGGCAGCTTTAGCCTGTTCCCATTGGTTTTGCTTGGCATAAACTTCCCCAAGCTGGTGATACAGCAAGGCAAAAATTGGGTCTCTGGCAATCGCGAGAGGAGCCGGATCGTGTCCCAGTTTTAAAGTGGTTGCCCGGGGAGCTGGTGTTTGCCAACAGTCTCGCCCCTTCTCCAAATCAAGGACTTCAGACTCTTCCGTAGGTTGAGTACCCAACTGGTCAATATCGGCACGGATAGCGTGACCACCACCGACGTTGGTTTTAACGGGGCAAAACTCTAGCCCTTGACGGTAATGGAAAACGGCGTGTTCAGCCCAGCCTGCCTCTTGACACAGGTTGCCAATTTTCAGCTTCAGGGCTGCTGCTCGGATGGGGTCCCCTTCGTTTAGGTAGTGTTGCACCAGGTCTTCGTAAGCATCCCTGGCAAACAGCACCAGCGATCGCAAATTCTGCAAAACCTCCTGGCGCAATTTCTGATTGCTAGGGTCCTGAACCTGGGGCGATCGATCAATTTTTTCTAAGGCGCTTTTATAGTGGCGCAAGGCAGCGTCCACTTCGCCGCAGCCCTGACAAATCACCGCCGCCGTATTGAGGTGGCGAGGGCTGTCGGATTTAGCCTCGATAACTCGATCAATGTGGGCGATCGCCTCCCCGTGCTCCCCCTTTTCAAACTTCGCCAGCGCCAAACCGTGAAACGCCTCAATATTATCGGGACGCTCCTTGCGAACCTGCTGATAAATTCCTTCCGCTGCGTCCACATTGCCCGTTGTCAATAACGCCCAGGCACGATTCAAAACATCAGAAAGGGAAGCAACTTTTTCCATGGAACGAAAGGCGAAGGACCGAAAAGCGAAGAACGGGAAAACTCAGCGGAAAAGCTGAATTTAACAGCAGAAAAAACAGCAGAGATATAAGGCAAATTTAAATTAATCTTGACCTTAAACCCCCACCAAAGCCGGGTTAGGAGCGGTGTCATAGTGATCCCATAGGTTCAACCCTTCGCCATAGGTCACCGGTGGCAGATTACCCGCAGCGGCGTCCTGAATAAACTGAATATGCTTTGGCAACAGGGCGCGGTGAGAGTAGCGTTCCAGCACAAAATTTCGAGCATTTTGCCGAATTTGCGCCATGGCATCGGGATGATCCAACACCTCATCCACGCGATCGGCGATCTTCTTGGGGGAGAAGAAATCCGTCAATAAACCGTTCTCCCCGTCAGTGACAATTTCCTCCACCGGCGGCGTCGAAGAGCCGATAATTAGACATCCCACGGACATGGCCTCAATCATGGACCAGGACAGCACAAAGGGGCGGGTGAGGTAAATATGTGCCGAGGAAGCTTGCAGCACCTGAATATATTGACCATAAGGCAGGGAGCCGGTGAAGTGGACCCGGGACATATCTAGGGGCACTTTTTCCAGCATATGTTGCTTGTAAGATTTGCCGTCGGGCAAGGGTTTGCCGTAGCACACTCGCTCCGAACCGACGATGACCACGTGGCAGTTGGGACGGCGCTCTTGGATATAGGCGATCGCCTCAATAAATTCTGGGAAGCCGCGATAGGGTTCCATGCCACGGCTAACGTAGGTGACAATTTCATCCACGTGGGACAGGTCCAAGTTGGGCAGCTTTAGCTTTGCGCCGGGTTTTGGCACAAAGTATTCCGTGTCAACGCCGTCGTGGATTACGTTGAGTTTGGGGCGATATTCGGCGGGAAATTGCGATCGCTGCCATTTCGTGGGGCAAACCCCGTAATCACAGCTATTTAAATCCAGCAAGATTGGCGCATTTTTCAACCGAATCCGAGCAATATCATCCACGGACAGGGGATCATTGGGATCAAAATCCGCATCGGTGCCACGAGCGTTATAGAACCACTCGAAATAGCCTAAAAATCTGGACTCGGGAAATGCATCCTTAATAAAAGTGGTGGAGCCCCAACCGGAGTGCCCGTAAATCAAATCGGGGATAAAGTCGCTGTTGCGCAAGGCGTCAGCGACTCGGTACATAGCCTGTCCCTGGAGCACAGCGTTTTCCGTGGGGCGCACGTAATGATGGGTGCCCGGGTGGGCGTCGCGGGACGGCTTAAACAGCACCTTGCGCACGCCGGCGATGCGCCATTCAGGATTTTCGTTTTTCGTTCCAAACACCACCTGGTTGTTGGGATCCCGCCCCAAAATAGCGGAAACGTGGCGAAACTGGGCGGGGAAATTGGGGTGGAGGAACAGAATGCGCATAGGGAAGAAAAATAGGTCGTTGTGAAAACGGGGCACTAACGAAAAAAATCGATAACAGTAACGCCTTACATTTTCAGAATTAAAACCAGGGAAAAAGTTCGAAGAATTAATCACCGAACGTTCTGGCGTTTATCCTACAGCGTTCAGGGAATTCCTCGGTGCAAATTCTTTAATTTCACTGACCAATGTGCCAAGTTAGTCAATTACTGCGGTGAATCTATGGTTGTAAACCATGACAAAAAGCCCACCATTGCCGGTTAAACGTTGCTCGCAGTTGGCGATCGCGCTCCCTATAAACTCGATGGCGAGCTTGGTCCCGGGCTTGGTCTTCGGCGCTTTGCTCTGTGCCCAGTTGCTCTAGGTTGGGCGATCGCTGAAATTGTTCCAACTGTCGATCAAAATGACTGCCGGGATAGCGACAATATTCCAGCGTTTCTATTAGTAAGTGGTGCCGTCGTCCAAAGGTTTCTGCCCATCGCGAATAGGCAATATCTTCGCCGCCGCTGCGAAAACAGAGATCTTCGGGAAAGCCACCGATAAAGTTGTGCAAGGTGCGTCGGATGCCGCGATTTTGAATCATGGTGCTTTCCAATCCCTGTTTCCACTGGGGATGAATGGAATTGCTGAAGCCCATACTGGTGCTGACGATGGCAGGGCGATCGCCCGGTAAATCCACTAAAAATGGCGCGGCCAATGGCAAGGGCGTTTGAAAGCCTTCGTAAATTTTCTGGAAATGTTGGGGGAAATAAATATCATCGTCATCGCAGAAGCACAGAATATCTCCCTGGGTTTCCCGTGCCCCTCGGTTTCGCGCTGCCGATAGTCCTTGATTTTGAGGCTGGCTCACCAGTTGCCAAGGGGACGAGAGATTTAGAGCATTAAGCCAGGTTTGGGCGATCGCCACGGTGTGATCGGTGGAGCGATCGTCCACAATCACTCCATCCAATGGCACCTGGGGATAGTGGCGTTGAAACTGCTGAATTGCCACGGCGAGGCTATCTAGGGTGCGCTGAAAAATTGCGGCTCCCTTGTCTCGACGGGTGCACTGATAAGCCGTTAGAACAATGGACAGAGATAATACCGACGGTGATTCCACTTCAGCTCCGGGGACACTTACATCGCTCAGGTGAATGTACAGTGATCACCAATAAAAATAAAATCGTCTTGCTGAAAAAAGAATGAGTCTTCTACCCCAACGCCAGATCTGAAGTCAAAAATCTCTGTGCCCTGAATATTACGCACTTCAAGCGAGCCCTTTGTGGACAGCCACACGGTGATATCCGCCTGTGAGCAGCCACGCAAATGCCAGCGCACCGCCTGTCGCTGCGACCCTAAATCTACTAAGTGAAAATCAGTCATCCGGGTTTCATAATGCGATCGCCCCGCACTTTGCAAGGACTACCCACCGCAATTTTGCCGCTGGGGATATCGCGAAACACACTGCTGCGAGCCCCAATCACCGCATTAGCTCCAATGGTGACCCCCGGCGCCACAAAACAATCGGTAGCCACCCAAGCCCCATTGCCAATCACCACCTCCGCCACCTCCAGCCCAAACGCTGGGTCTGATAAATCGTGGCTGCCGGCGCACAAATAGCATTTTTGAGACACCACACAGTGCCGCCCCAGGCGAATAGGAGCCAAGCTGTAAAACACCACATCGTCGCCCACCCAGCTATGGTCACCAATCGCCACCTTCCACGGGTAAGTAAACCGCGCCGTGGGACGAATGGTGACGCCCCGACCGATTTCTGCGCCAAACCATCGCAAAAGCTGGCAGCGAATACCGTGAGCTGAATGCAACGTCAGGGGAAAAACCACCCCCTGCACCAGCCACCACAGCAGCACGTACCAACCTGATCGCCCTCGGTCATACCAGCTTTGGTCGTACCGGGTTAGATCCATTGCTGGCGGCGTACTTAGAGCAATTTTTTGAGGAGAGTCAGGCAGCTCAGTCATGGGCTCCAGTTATAGGCTCAGTCACAGGATTGGGGGCTGTGATTATTTAAGTCTCAAAGCCTTTAGCTGGCAGGGTTGTAGCCCCCAAAAAAGGATTGTTTTAAAAGGGCGTGTACTTCCTGCCACGTCAGGCTTCTAGTGCTCAATGGATGACACGCCTGGTCACAGACTTATGCCACCTAAGCACGACTGCGGGCAGCCTTGGCAGAGCTTTGGGCCGCCTGCACATTAAGCTGCCCGCCAAATTTACGCAGCTCATACAGCTTTACGCCAATTTGATATTCGTATTGGCTCAACATTCGCGCATACACATAGCCAGGGAAGCCATCTAAGAACCCTAGACGCAAGATATAAAACAGTACAAATCGAATAAATGGCTTGAAGGGCAAACGCACCCAAATTTGCTTTAGGGCACGCTTTCGCTTCACTGAATCCCCAAATAAATCGCTGCCGATGGTACCCGACGCGCTGCGACCTTCCAAAATATTTAAATACACCTGAGCTTCCCAATTGGAATAGCGATTGTGGCGCGCCAACCAATGGTAAATATCCCGGAAGTCGATGTGCATCATATCTTCATCGAGATAGCCCGTTTTTCCGTCATTAGGATGAATAATCACGTGCTCATGCACTTCATTATCCCCCGTATTTCGTATATTCTCGGTGCCTAAGTTCTCATAGCGACCCACTGCGTGGCGGAACAATCGCAGGTTCCAGTCGGGATATTTACCCCCGTGGCGAATCCATTTGCCCAGGAAAAAGACCCGGCGGTTAATGTAATAGCCAGAGAATCCAGGAGCTTGAATTTTCTCGAAAATTTCGTCCCAAGAGGCGTCCGTAATACGCTCGTCGCAGTCTACAATCAGCACCCATTCATTGCGAAACGGGAGATTTTCCAGGGACCAGTTTTTCTTCTTCGGCCAGGTGCCGTTGAAGTGGAATTGCACCACCTTGGCGCCGAACTCTTCGCAAATTTCAATGGATCGGTCTTCACTTTGGGAGTCCACCACAAAGATTTCGTCCGCCCGTGCCACGCTTTCTAAACAGGCGGGAAGATTTGATTCTTCATTTTTAGCGGGAATTAAAACAGAAACGGGGACTTTGGCGCTGGACTTCATAGGGGGCTGATTCATTATTTTCCGCGTTTTCCGAGCGTTGGCGGTAGGACGATCCCTTGCGAGGTGTTACCGTTCACACCATAACCTACCCTCGTTTTACCGAGAGAAGCAGGGCTAAATCCGGACAGGCGACCGTGCTAATTCTTCACAGCTAACGCCCCACAGCGGTCAGAGGAGTGTCCGTAAAGCGTCAATAAATTTGTCGCTATCGGTTTCCGTACTGAGATAGTGCCAGCAAATACGGATACAGGAGGGGTTGAGCAGGGTACGCGTTAAGATGCCGTGCTCCTGTTCCAAAGTATCTGCGATGTGCTGATGGCGTTTTCGCGCAGTCCCGGGGGAATTGGTGGAGTTATCGGAGCGATCGCCCACCTGGAAAGAAATTAATCCTGACGTGGGTGGGGTTGGATGTAAGCAATGCACCCCCGATATCTCTTGCAATTGTTCCCAAGTTCGGACGCTAAGGGTGCAAATGCGATGGTATCGATCCTCGGCGGTTCCCCAGGTGCGGTGCTGTTCTATGGCGGTGCGCAAACCCACGTAGAGGGGATAGGCGGAGGTGGCCACTTCATATTGTTTTGCAGTGGCTTCGTAGCCTGCGGGTGACCCCGTTGCCGTAAAAGTAATGCTGCGCCAGCCAATAAAGGTGGGGCGTAGTTTTATGTCGGGGCTAACGTACAAACCGCCAACTCCGGCAGGACCACAGAGCCATTTGTGCCCGGTAAAGGCGTAAAAATCCACCCCCGTTTCCGGCAGATTGAGGGGCAGCATTCCCACCGTTTGGGCGGCATCAGCCAGCACCAGCTTGCCGTTGCGGTGGCAATGGTCCACAATTTCCTTAAGGGGGAACACTGCGCCCGTGTTCCAGGCAATATGGCTCAACACCACCAGTTTGGTGCGGGGGGTCAAACCAGCAGCAATGGGATCCACCGCTTCCTCATCCGTTGCCAAATTTTGGATGGGGTAAATATCCACCTCCACCCCAAACCGCTGCCCCAGCTCCTGAATAATCGCCACAACGCCAGGATGCTCACTGTCGGATATTAGGATGCGATCGCCCTTCTCCCACGGCAGCCCCCACAGGGCAATATTGCAACCGTCGGTAACGTTTTCCGTTAGAGCAATGGCACTGGGCTCAGCGTGCAATTCCTGGGCGATCGCTTGACGCAAGGCCAGCACTTCCCGCTCAATCCAGCCATTCACGGACCTGCCAAAGGGACCTAGGGTTTGCACTTCCTGGTAGGCATTGGTGATCGCGTCCAAAGTGGGTTGGGACATGGGTCCTTGCCCGCCATAATTGCCATAGATTTTATTGGCAAGGGCAGGGTAGAGAGATTGGCGATCGCGATCAGTTATTGGCATTGGGTAATTAGCATCCACATCTTGTTACTGGCATCCTTTTAAACGTCTTCCGTCGAAGCGCCTTCCGCATTGTCGTCAGGTGACTCAACCGTTTCCTTCTCGGACGCCATTGCGAGTTCAGCGGTTAAATAGTCAATAAACTGCCGCGCCGATCGCCCGGAGCGCCCGTTATGCTGCGTCGCCCACTGAAGCGATCGAAATCGCAACTGTTCAGGGTCAATGGACAGATCCGCCTGAGACGCTAAATGGTTGACGATGTCTAAATACTTATCCTGGTTTGCGGGCTCAAAGGTTAAAGTCAGCCCGAAGCGATCGCTAAAGGACAGCTTTTCCTGCACCGTGTCCCAGGTGTGAATTTCGTCCGCATCCTTCGGTCGGGGGCGCTCTTCAAAATACTCCCGCACCAAATGGCGACGGTTCGTCGTGGCGTAAACCACCACATTATCGGGACGCTCCGTGGTGCTCCCTTCCAAAACTACTTTTAAGGCTTTGAAATCGTTATCGTCCTCCTCAAAAGACAAATCGTCCACAAACACGATGAATTTGTAGCGGTCAGGGGCACTAGCCAAACGATCCACCAAATCCGGCAGAGATCGCAATTCATCCTTTGCCACCTCCACCAGTCGCAGCCCGTCGCCTCCATACTCCGACAGCAGCGCCTTCACCAACGACGACTTACCCGACCCCCGACTGCCGTAGAGCAACACATTCAGCGCCCGGTGCCCCCCCAGCAAAAACTCCGTATTGCGCACCAGGGTTTCCTTCGCCCGGTCGTACCCCACCAAATCAGCCAAGGCAATAGAACTGGGTCGGGAAATGCCCGATAGCTGCTGCGATCGCCAGCGAAAAGCCCGAGTTTTGCAGTAGGTACCCACGCCAATCTGACGATAGTATGCCGCCAACATTTCCAGGTGATCCCCCCAGTTTTTGGATTCATTTAACGTAATCGGAAGCTGGGCGATCGCCTCATCTAACTCTTCTTTACCAGTGGATTTAATCGGCTCAGGCTCCGACCCTTCCCATCGAGGCAAGCTAATGTCCTGGGGAGCAAAGGTGGCTGCCCACTGGGCTAACTCCCGATCATCACACCAGGCAATTTCTCCCATCCCCTGCAAATCCTGCCGCGCTGCCACCACCAAAGCCGTAGGCAACTGGTCAAAATCCTGGCACTGGGCTGCCTCCGAAAAAGGATTTTCAGCCCTCAACAAACAATCAATAATCCACCCTCGCCAACTGCGTCCGTCCCGCGCCAGGGATCGAAACCAATCGCCGTAAGCTTCCAATGGCGTGGTGGAGGGATAGCTAGCATCCCGCAGCCCGTGAAGCACTCCCATAAACATTTGCCCCGGCTCACCAGTAATGGCGCCAGGGAACAACATCAAAGCCGCCACCGACTGCAACGGCATTTCGAGACGGTCACACAGTTTTCTCAACTGTTCCGTTGAAGGGCGGCGGCTAGACGACGCGTCAGATCTGAGGTAGCTCACAAATTTAAACTCAGGCAGACAAAATTGACGGCAAAAATAGTTTTATCGCCCTAGGGCGCAAGTTTAAATCCTACTATCTCTTCCCAAGAAATTTCCCAGAACAAGCAGCCGCCTGGTCCAAGGTGAAGACAGCTTGCAACGGCATCACGTCGAATTTCGGCAGAAGTTTTGTGAAGGTTTGATAAAGATTTGAAGAAAATTCAGGAATTTAGATGCGTTTTTGTGCACGCAACGATGTGACGCCGGGGGGAAGGCAATCACTATTTTCAACGGGAATCTTTGTCAGCGAAATTCAGCGCAATCCAGGAGAACTTGCCCCCATCTACGCCTTTTTTCCTGGAGCAACTGGTGCTTTTTCTAACGCTTTATCCAAGGTTTCCTGGGCAAATTTGGCACATCGCCCACACTGACTTCCCACCTTCAAAGACTGACACAGACCAGACATGCAGCTAATTCCCTGGGCCGCTGCCGCCTTCACATCGCGATCCGTTACGGCGTGACAAATACAAACGTACATGGGCGATAAAACCTATCTCAAACGGGTAGTTCCGGGATGGCTTGATGATAATCTATCGCATTAACAAATAGCAATTACTTTCAATAAAAGTGCTGGAAACCCTTTAATGACGAGGGTTGTGGAAAATCCGAGTTGTGTTTTATGTTGATTTTGCGGACGGAAATTTCCATTCCGAAAGACTACTTAAAAAAGCACGTAAAGGGATTAGTGACGCCATCGTCATTCTGACAATTAGGCGATAGTTAATAGCTTGCTTTTCAGTTGGTTTTCCGCTGTCCTTGTTTCCACTACTTTTGTTCACTGGGGGTGATGCTAATGAAAGGTAACTCTGAAGTTGTTGGGCGCTTAAATGAGGCGTTGACATTGCAGCTTGGGGCAATTAACCAGCTTTTTCTCCATGCTCGTATGTGCAAAAACTGGGGACTAGGAGCCTTGAATGGACAGATTTATAAGATGTCTATTTCTGCCATGAAGCAGGCGGATGGTCTAATCGAACGCATTTTGTTTTTAGAAGGTTTGCCCAATTTACAAGATATGGGACGGCTAGCGATTGGCGAAGACGTACCGGAAGTGTTGGGTAACGACCTCAATATTTATGGCGATATTCGATCGCAGCTACAGGGAGCGATCGCTTTTTGTGAAACCGATGGTGATTATCTAAGCCGTGACCTTCTCGATGATTTGCTGGGCAAAACTGAAGATTATATCGATTGGCTAGAAACTCAACAGTCGCTTATCGGAAATACAGGACTAGAAAACTACATGCAGTCAATGATGGACTAGGTTACGGCTTGGTTTAGTCCTCCTGATATTCGGACATCACTAGCCATTAGTTGTATTGAAAAAAACAAGAACTTTATTGATCAAGTGCTTCTGCATTTGTCCGACTTCTTGGCGTTTTTTAGACCACTACAATTCTTTTTGAATCACTACTCGTTACTAATTTTTTGAGGAATAACAATGAAAGGAAGTGAAAAGGTTATTGATCAATTGCGTTTTTTGCTGCGTAACGAGTTGGCGGCACGGGACCAATATTTTGCCCACGGGCGTACTTACGACGATTTAGGTTTGAGCAAGCTGTATGAACGTTTGGATCACGAGATGCAAGAGGAAATTCAGCACGCCGACATTATTATCAAGCGCATGCTGTTTTTGGGTGCGAAGCCTGATTTATCCGATGTGGCGGAGGTGAACGTAGGGTCCACTGTGCCGGAAATGATGAAGAATGATTTGGATTTTGAGTATCGGGTAACCACAGCTCTGCGGGAAGCGATCGCCATTTGTGAGGAAGAGCGAGACTACCAAACACGCCAGGTGCTACTGCCGATTTTGGCGGACACGGAGGAAGACCATGCCCACTGGCTGGAGCAGCAGTTGGGGCTAATCGAAAAAATTGGATTGCCCAACTATCTCCAGGCGCAAATGTAGGGTTCCGTTTAACATCCAGGATGCGGCGGCAAAAAAATCAAGGGCTGAAACCTTTACAGTTAAGGGCTTTGAAATTTAAATAACGACGGCCCCTGGTGACCGAACTTCACCAAAAGACCCAACCACCCACTTGAGTCTTTTGGTGAAGTTCGGCGTTTGTGCGAAAGTTTGTGCGAAGAATCTAATTAGTGCCAGCGTCGCAAAATCGGGTCTGAGTTTGAGGCGATTCTATAGCGGCGACGGAGTGACTTAGGACAACAAGTCTAAGACTTTGAGCAATGGCATCAAAAAGGTTCTCACACTCCTTGAGCACCT
>CALGDE010000150.1 GCA_937883785.1 uncultured cyanobacterium | reverse complement strand
GGCGAAAAGCTATGCCAAGTAAGGATTACGCCGACTTGTGCCTAATGGATAGCTCAGGAATGGGGGGCGCCTGGCGGGCGGCAGAGGCAGTAGCGTGATTAGCAGTGGCTTTCAGGAGCTGGCGAATGTGGAGCGCATTGAAGTGCTCAAAGGTCCTGCATCGATTTTATTTGGCTCCCTGGAGCCCGGCGGCGTGATTAACTTGGTTAATGAGCAGCCCTTGAGGGAACCGCGCTACGAGCTGGGATTTCGAGCTGGGAGTCGGGGACTGTTGGAGCCGAATATTGACATTACCGGACCGCTGACCGCTGATGGCAGCATTCGCTATCGTCTTAATGCCCTATATCGCACTGAAGATTATTTCCGCGATTTTGATACTCCACTGGAACGGTTCTTTATTGCGCCGGTAATCGCGTTCGATATTGGTGACGATACGAGGTTTACGCTGGAGCTGGAGTATAGCGACGACCAGCGCCCCAATGATTTCGGTTTGCCAGTGATTGGCGATCTCGTGGCAGATATCCCTTTTGATCGGGCGGTTACCGATCCTGGAGCCAAGGCAACATCCGAATCATTTCGCGTGGGCTATCGCTTTGAGCATGACTTCAATGCAAATTGGCAACTGCGCAACTCATTTTTCTTCAACCGCTTCGAAAGCCGCATTAATTCTGACTTTGCCAACCTGCTCGCCGGCGCGGGCTTAATTCCAACCGCTTTTGACGAAGCAACGGGCGATCGCTTTCTCTATCCCACTCAGATTAACGGGTCTTCCCGCAACTTAGAAGTGCAAACCAACGTGGTGGGTGAATTTACGACCGGATCCATTGAGCACACCCTCCTTGCTGGTATTGATTTTGCGAGTTTTCGAAATATTAGAAATGAAATCCGCGCAGTGTTTCCGCCGGATCAAAGCTTTATCGGGCGTTTGAATATTTTCGATCCCGACTACGATGCATTGCCGCCGCTGCCGGATTTTGATGACCCAGAAGTGGCGTCAAGCGGCATCAGTGAAGGATTTTCTGACAACTTAGGAATTTATGTTCAAGACCAGGTCAAAATTCTTGACAACTTGATTGTGCTGGTGGGGCTTCGTTTTGAGTCCATTTATCAGGAATCCACCTCACAGCTTCTAGCGGTGGCGCCACCGGATGAAAGTGAGCGCCAAGATTCAGCCTGGACGCCTCGGCTGGGTGTGGTGTACCAGCCGTCGGATAATATTTCCCTTTACGCCAGCTATAGTCGTTCCTTTACGCCAAATCTTGCAAGGACCGTCGAAGGGGGCTTTCTTGAGCCGGAAAAAGGTGAGCAGTTTGAAGTGGGTGCAAAGGCGGAATTGCTGAACGACAGACTATCAATTAGTGTGGCGCTATTTAACCTGGATAAAGAAAACGTCGCCACCGCCGATCCGAACAACCCAGGATTTTCGATCCTCAGTGAAGCTCAGCGTAGCCGCGGCGTGGAGCTGGATATCATTGGCGAAATTCTTCCTGGCTGGAATATTGTGGCTAACTACGCCTATTTGGATACGGAAATTACTGACGAGGGCGATCGCAACTTTGGTAATCGATTTTTCAACGCCCCCGAGCACGTCGCCAACCTGTGGACCACCTATGAAATCCAAGCAGGTTCTTTAAAAGGACTGAGGATTGGGGGTGGTTTTAACTACGTAAGTCAGCGTTTTGGCGACTTTGCCAATAGCTTTGAAGTGGACGGTTATTTTCTGACCAACGCAACGATCGCTTACGAGGGTGAAAACTGGGAAGCAGCAGTGAATTTCCGCAACCTGTTTAACGTTGACTATATCGAAAGCACCATCAACTCCCGTTCGGATCGAAACTACCCTGGCGAAGGGTTTACGGTGGTTGGCTCGGTCTCGGTCCGATTTTAGGGCGCGGCTCAATGATTTTGAGGCTGTCATCCATGTTCACTTTGTTTCCTTTTGAGCCTGGCGCTGTTGTCGGGCGTTTTATTAATTAAGTGCCAGAAGCTAAGCGCCAGAAGCTCAGCGCTAGAAGCTTTATGCAATAGACAATACACGTCCTTTTAAAACAAAAAACACTAGGGGCTGAAGCACTTACCGCTAAAGCCTTTGATGTTTGTTGAATGTTTATTTGATGACAGCCCTAGTTGATAGCCTCAGGGGCACGGCAATATAAAATCACTACACAAGGTAACAACATAGGAAGCACCACAGGTTTTGCATATGGGCGGGTTAAGGCGCTGGTTTAACAAGGGGTGGAGTGATTGCTTTCGCCTTGGCTATGGTTTGCTGGCCCTAGGAACTTGCATGGTGGTGGCAGCCTGTGGTGGCAATACGGCATTAAATTCGTCGTCGAATTCACCAGAAAATTCATCATCGCCAGCGCCAGCGGCACAGTCCTGCTACACCGTTACCCATATGGCGGGGGAAACGGAAATTTGCGATCGCCCGAAAAAAATCGCCGTCCTAGATACCCATTCCTTAGATGTTCTTCTGGGGTTAAAGCAACAGCCAGCGGGGGTGGTTACGCCCGTCCCGTTAGACGCTGACCGGGTGGAACATCCCGAGGTGTTTATTCCGTCCCTGGGCGATCACATCACCACTACTCCGGCGTATTTGGGATCCTTTGGTCAACCCCCTTCTTTGGAAACCCTGCTCCAGCTAAAGCCAGACTTGGTGGTGGGGGAAGTGTGGAGTGTTCAAGCAATTTCGGACGCCATGCTGTCGGAAGTTGCCCCAGCGGTGTCCCTATTTCCGCGGTCTGAGCCGGGAAACTGGCGCGACAATATTCGAGTGCTGGCCCAGGCTTTGGGGGATGAACGGTTGGCGGATCAGGCGATCGCCCAGTACGACAAAGAGCTGGAAACCACCCGCAAAGCTTTGGCAAATGTGACAGCCACCCATCCAAAAGTGCTGCTGGTGGGCGGCGACGGCTTCAAACGGGGGGTGCTCCTGGCCGTTACCGAAAACAGCTTTATGGGGGAAATTGTGGAGGACGCAGGGTTTGATGTGATATCACCCCTGGGAATAGACCGCAGTATCGTGCCCTTATCCCTGGAACTATTGCCAGAGCTAAACGAAGCGGATTTGGTGTTTGTGTTGGGCTATAGCGCTGACGCCGCCAAATTGGTCCCCCCACTGGAAACCTTGGAGACCATGAACACCGATGAACTGCTCAAGGAAAGGGATGCCATCATTGCCCAGCAAACGGCGGTGATCAAAGCTGACTGGGAAAGTAGTGCGATCGCCCAGTCCTTAGAAGCCAGTCAGAAGGATCGAGTGTATTTTTACACCTACTACGAGTGGAATCTTCTTAACGGCCCCGTGGGCGCCGAGTCGATTCTGCAACAGTTACGCCAATCTTTACCCGAGCGCATTGTGGACTAGCGGTGTGACGGCATCAATACAACGTAACGTCCAATCCAGGTTGGTCCCTTAGACAGTACCTGGAAAAATTATTTTGTAAAAAGCACAGCACGCTTCGACGACAGGTCTTTCTTGACAGGGGAGGGAGCGGATTTTTCTCCGTTGAACTGACGTCGCGTGAAATAATAGGCATCGGGATTAATGCAAGAGATTATCAATAATCTTTTCACGATTCCTGCCTTATCAACCAGCCGCACGCTGTTCCAGTGCTGCCATGACTCCTCCCCTTCCCCATAGCTGGAGCAACCTGTTGCTGCCCAGCACTGCCAGTGATGCTCAGTTGCTCCATGCGGATACTTCCGACGTTATTCGAGTATGTCCAAAAAAACTGGGGCAAGGCTATCACCAGTACATTCCGCTGCGGGACGATTTAACCCTGGGGATTTTGGACTATGCCTTTAACCATGAGGTGACGGTAGATTCTGCGGGACCGGGGGATATCCTGGAGTTTACGTTTCATTTGGAAAGTCGAGTTTCAAACCGAACGTTTTTTATTCCCGATTTTGGTTGGTCCAGCTTGGCCGTTATTCCGGCACGACAGCGTTTATTTAAGGTAGAGCTGTTTTTTAAACGCCCTGAATTAACGTCCCACTATTACGATTTTCTCGATCGCCTCGACCCGAATACGTTTGATGTTGTTGCCAATATGGTGCAGTCTGCCCATCGGCTGTTCCACCATCGCCGCAGTGGCAGTTCCAAGGAGGCGATCGCCCGTATGATTGACCGGCTGCACGATGTACGGGACGTACAGCCGCTGTACGTTATGGACTACCAATCGACAGGGGCGCTGCGCCGGGATGGCATTGAAATTGACTATGCCCTGGGCACGCCGCTAACGGAGGAAATGGCGCCCATTATCGACAATATTTTGAGCTGTCCCTATCACGGAAAAACGCGGCGGTCCTATTTGGAGCGGCAGGCGGCGAAGCTTATCGAGCTACGGCTGGTGGCGATGGAGCAGCAGCAACGGGTCAGTGTGGATGCTGACTATGTGCGCCAGGCAAGCGCAATTTTAAGGCAAAACTTTGTTAATCCCCCCGGCGTGGAGGAGCTAGCGCGGCTAGTGGGTACCAATCGCTTTAAGCTGAATCAGGGATTTCGGCACATTTACAACACAACGCCCTTTGGCTATGTGCGCGACTGTCGCCTGCGTAATGCGCGATCGCTGCTTCTGATGTCGGAACTGTCCGTTGCCCAGGTGGCTGAAGCGGTGGGCTATACCTGCCGCAGTAAGTTCGCCACCGCATTCCGCCAAAAATACTGCATCAACCCCAAAGCATTCCAGATGCAGGCCTGGGGCTGGGCAAGCTAAGGATATTTGTTACTGAGGCTGTCAGGGGCGATATTTCGCAAAAAAGGCGACCCATTGAAGTTGGCAAAAAATGCGTTTGGGCATCAAAATCTCTCCCTTGAAATCAATTGTTCCTTTATGTTGGCGACACTGATTTGGTTTTGGCGGCCGGCATGACGATGACTCGCACCGCTAAGGCTGTTTTTCAGTGGGAGTGTGAGGAACGAAAATGAAGCCCATCGTATTTAAGTCAAAATCAAGATCAAAACTTAGATCAAAATTCAGATCAAAGTTAAGTCTGCTAATGCTGCTCAGCCTAGGCGGGGCTCTGTGGATGACCGATGCTGCTGAGGCGCGATCGCCCGAGGAGCCCAGTGATACGGCGGTCCCGCAGGCTAGCCAGCTTGCCCAAGCTGACGGCGTAATTACCGTTACCGGGCTATCCGTTCAGCCCACTGATGCTGGTGTGCAGGTGACCCTAGAAACGGGCGGGGGAACCTTAGCAGAACCGGATAGCTCTCGGGTTATCGGCAATGCGCTGGTTTTTGAAATTCCCAACGCCGTGCCGTCTCGCAACGACATTGAAGAATTTGAGCCGGTGGACGGCATTGCCCTTATTCAGGTGAGCGAGCTACCGGGGAATCGCCTCCAGATTTCCATCACTGGCAGCGATGCTCCCCCCGCCGTTAGCATTAGCTCCGGCACCGCTGGCTTAACGTTAGCCATAACCCCCGGTGAAGCGGGTACCGGTGACGATGATGATGCAATCCAAATTGGCGTAGTTGGCGATGGGGAAGATGATTACTATGTGCCCAGAGCCAGTGTGGGCACCCGCACGGACACGCCCCTGCTGGATGTTCCCCAATCCGTCCAGGTGATTACCCAGGATACCCTTCAGGACCAGGGAGTTATTCGTCTAAACGATGCCATTCGTAACGTGAGTGGTGCGATCGCCGGTGAAGACGATCCCCGGGGACAGCGCTATACCCTTCGAGGTTTCGACAGCGCTTCGGTGGTGCGTAACGGCGTTCGCCTTAGCAATGGCGGCAACAACAACATCGGTTTCCAGGAGCTGGCAAACGTTGCGCGTGTGGAGGTGTTAAAAGGACCGGCGTCGATTTTGGTGGGAGCCGCAGAGCCTGGCGGTGTGATTAACCTGGTGACCGAAGAGCCCCTGGCAGAACCCCGCTACGAAGTTAGCTTTCGGGGCGGTAACCGTTCCCTCCTGGAACCCAGCATCGATTTCACCGGTCCCCTGACCGAAGACGGGCGCATTCGCTACCGTATCAACGCCCTGTATCGCACCGAAGAATATATCCGAGACTACGATACCCCTATCGAACGCTTCTTTATTGCGCCGGTGTTGGCGATCGATCTGGATGACGACACGGACCTGATTTTTGAAGGGGAATACAGCAACGATCGCCGCCCCGGTGAATTCGGTTTAGTGGCGATCGGTGACGGCATTGCAGATATCCCCTTTGATCGCGCCCTGTCTGATCGCGATGACGTGCTAACGGCGGAAAGCCTGCGTCTAGGCTATCGGCTAGAGCACCGCTTCAATGACGATTGGAAAATCCGCAACTCGCTTTATTTCAATCGCTACGACACCACCGTTCCCGCCAATGGAGCCGGGACATTGGTCAGCGCAGGATTCCTGCCGGGATTTTTCAACGAAGAAACCGGCGATCTGGAAATTTATCAGATTCGTCTTGAGCAACCCATTAGCAACCTAGAGATTCAAACCAATGTGGTCGGTGAGTTCAATACCGGCAATATTGAACACACATTGCTGGTTGGAGTCGATTTGTTTAGGGTTTGGGATCGCGGCACCGAAACCCGTGCTTCATTCCCGCCCATCACGGAAACCTTTAATATCTTTGACCCCGACTATGACGCTTTGCTAGAGAGCAACTTCAATAGTTTTCCCTCGGTGGGGATAATTGAGGGACGCACCGACAGCATCGGCGTGTATGTTCAGGACCAAATTCAGCTAACGGACAACCTGATTGTGTTGGGGTCGTTGCGTTTCGACAACGTTTACCAAGAAAGCACTTCGTCTGACCCCATCAGCGGCGAGACCGAAAGTAAGCGGGAAGAGTCAGCGTGGACGCCTCGGATTGGTGTGGTTTACCAACCCTCGGACAACGTTTCCCTATATGCCAGCTACGGACAATCCTTTGCTCCCAACATCGGCACCACATCTGACGGTGGGATTATTGCGGCGGAGGAGGGCGAACAGGTTGAAGTGGGCGTGCGCGCTGAACTCCTTGATGGCAGGCTATTTGCCAACTTGGCGCTTTTTAACTTGATCAAGGACAATGTGGCGCTTCCTGATCCCCTACTCCCGATCTTCTCTGTGCCCAGTGGTAAACAGCGCAGTCGTGGTATCGAGCTAGATATTATTGGCGAAATCTTGCCCGGCTGGAATATCGTCGCTAACTATACCTATACCGATACGGAAGTTCTCGATAGCACCGACGGCACAACGGGCAACGAACTGTTTAATGCCCCTGAGCATATTGCCAACCTGTGGACGAGGTATGAGATTCAGTCTGGATCGTTGGAGGGGCTTAGCTTTGGTGTGGGATTAAACTACGTTGGCGAGCGATTCGGCGATTTGGACAATAGCTTCACCGTCGATGATTATTTGTTGACCAACGTTGCGATCGCATACGAAGCCGAGAACTGGACCGCGGGCATCAACTTCCGCAATATTTTCGATGTGGAATACATCGAAGGCGTCGCCAACCGTCGCGATGTGGATATTTATCCTGGCGAAGGCTTTACGGTGATTGGTTCGTTCTCAATCCGCTTCTAGCTCAAAATCCCCCCTTGGCTAACATCTTGAGAAGGCGCTAAATATGCCATTTAACAAGGAGCCCCCCTGATTAACAGGGGTGGGGGGATTTTATACGGTTCAAGCTTTAAGCCAGAAACTTTCAGTTAAAAACTTTCAGCCAAAAATTTCGGGAAAGGGGGAAGCTGGCTCTCCCTTGTTCTCCCTTTCAAGTTGACTTCCTCTGTGGCATTCCTTGTTCGCGAAGGGTTGGCAAAGCCCATAGCGCGGATTCAGCTTCATTACGGGATTCAAAATCGTCCTGTTCTTTATCGAACTGACCATAAATTTCTACGGCGGGAGCCCGCCCTAAATTGCAAAGCAGAGACAACGGGGCAGAAAAATATTGCTTGCACATACTCTAGAGGGTCTGGCTTAACTGGATTTCTCCTCGCTAACTATTCATCGGTGAATTTTGATCATGCGTTGGTTCTACCGTTCGTTGCCCATTCGCTGTGGAGCGCTGGCTCTGGTGGCTGGTTTAAGCATTACAGCCTGTGGCGGCGATCGCCCTCAATCCAATCGCCCATCAGCTGCGGAGGGGGCACCGGAGGCGATCGCCAGTGACTGCCGCACCGTTTCCCATTTTTCCGGGGAAACAGAAGTGTGTGAATCCCCGGAAAAAATCGTTGTTCTTGATGCCCACTCCCTGGACCTGCTCCTATCCCTTGGTCGCCAGCCCGCCGGTATAGTAACGCCCCTGCCCATTACAACGGATCGCGTGGAACAACCCAGCGTCGCCGTCCCCTACCTGGGCAACTTTGTGACCACCAAGCCCGTTTACCTGGGCACAGCGGGACGCGCTCCATCGTTGGAAGTGCTGACTCTCCTTAGACCTGATCTAATTCTGGGGGAATCCTGGAGTGTGCGATCTGCATCGGAAGTCCTGCTGCCCAAAGTGGCGCCGACAGTACCCCTAGGACCGCGCACCGAAAAAAATCAATGGCGTAGAAATTTACGGGCGATGGCCCAAGCGCTGGGGGATGAAAATTTAGCGGATCAGGCGATCGCCCGCTACGAACAACAACTGGCGAAGGCGAAAAAAGACTTGGCGGAGGTGGTTTCCCAGCGCCCTAAGGTGCTGCTGTTGACCGGGGAAAGTTTAACCAAGGGGGCAATATTTATCCTGACCGGCGAAGGGTTTATTGGGCAAATGCTCCAGGCGATCGGCTTTGAGGTGGTGACTCCCCCTGGGGTTACGCAGAATTTTATTCCGTCCTCCGTTGAAGTGCTGCCCAGCCTTAACGAAGCGGATATGGTTTTTGTCCTAGGCTATAGCGCTGAGGCTAGTGAGGCGGTCGAGGCGGAAGATATCATCGACGAAAAAGCGCTGGTGGAACGGCAAAATTTTCTTATTGGTCAACAGCTTGCTCGAATTAAAGCGGACTGGGGGGAAAATGCGATCGCCCAATCTTTAACTGCGAGCAAAACCGATCAAGTTTACTTCCGCACCTTCTACGAATGGAACGTGTTCAATGGTCCCCTAGGTGCGGAGTTAATCTTGACCCAACTCCGCGAGTCGTTGCTGGAAGAGTAACAAGCCAAATAAGCAGGACTTACGGAAAGCCCCCTTACCAAGGGGGAGTGTAAGTCAGGAGGGGTAAGTAAAATGCTCAGCTCTTGCGCGATCGCACTTGACTGATGGGTACACACAGGGGCGTTCCCACTACCGGGTCAGGAATAATGCGACTATCTAGTCCAAACACTTCCCGCACGAGTTGTTCCGTCATCACTTCTTCCGGCTTGCCCTGGGCATGAACCTGTCCTGATCGTAGGGAAATAATTTCATTGGCGTATCGGCACGCCTGATTTAAATCGTGCAGCACCATCACAATGGTTTTGCCCTGGTTGACGTTGAGTTCGTGCAGCAAGTCCAGCACCTCAAGCTGGTGAGCCAGATCCAGGTAAGTGGTGGGCTCATCTAGCAGCAAGGTTTCTGTGTCTTGGGCTAGGGCCATGGCAATCCACGCCCGCTGTCGCTGTCCACCGGAAAGGGTGTCCAGGGGGCGGTTGGCGAATTCGTACAAGTCCGTGGTGGCGATCGCCTGGTCCACTTGCCGCTCATCTTCCTGGGACCATTGTTGGAGCCAGTTTTGGTGGGGGTAACGTCCCTGGGCCACCAATTCCCGCACCGTTAAGCCTTCCGGAGCCGATGGGCTTTGGGGCAAAATTCCTAGGCGTTTTGCCAGGGTTTTGGCAGGCAATTTGGCGATCGCATCCCCTTCCAAATACACCGTTCCCGTTTTGGGTTTCAGCAGCTGAGCCATCCCCCGCAGCAGGGTAGATTTACCGCAGCCGTTGGGACCCACCAGCGCCGTGACTTGACCTTTGGCGATCGCCAGATCCAGCCCGCGAATAATGACGTTGCCGTCGTAGGCGAGGGTTAACTTACGGGTGGTTAGGGCGATTTGGGAAGCGGTGTCGAGAAGCATTTTAGGGACGTTAGGGTGACGTTGCGGTAACGGTGAATGCGCTGATAGGGACGATGGGAAAAGGATTGAGATTAGGCTAAGTGTGCCCCCAGAGCCTTAGCGGTTGCGGTATAGGAGCCATAGGAAATAAGGGGCTCCAATAATGGCGGTGATGACGCCACAGGGGAGTTCGGTGGGAGCAAAAAGTATCCGTCCTGCCAAATCCGACACTTCCACCAGGCACGCCCCCACCAACGCCGCTACGGGAATCAGTCCGGCGTGGGAGGGACCCACCAACTGTCGCGCCAGGTGGGGAGCCATAAGTCCCACAAAGCCCACCGTACCTGCTGTTGCCACTGAAGATCCCGCTAGGGCAACGGTACATAGCAACAGCACCCCACGGGTCCACTCCACCCGACTGCCTAGCCCGTTGGCTAAATTGTCGCCTAAATTCAGGGCATCTAGATTTCGGGCTAGCACCATGGATAGGGGGATAAAAATCACCAGCCAGGGGAGCAGCGGCAACAGGTGTTGCCAGGTGCGACCATAAACGCTGCCGGTGAGCCACACTAGGGCTTGGCTAACGTTGGCGATTCTGCCGAAGGTAATCAAGATACTGCTTATGGCGCCAGTCATCGCCGTCAAACCAATGCCCACTAGGATGAGGCGAATGGGGGAACTGCTCCCAATCCAGGCAAGGCAGTAAATAGCAAGCGCCATAGCCGCCGCCCCAAGGAACGCTGCCACCGGTAACCAAGTGACGTCAGCGGTGGGAAACACCACCAGGAAAATAATCGCCACCAGGCTGGCCCCGGAGTTGATGCCAATAATGGAAGGGGCCGCTAAGGGGTTTTGAGCGATCGCCTGGGAAATGGTCCCCGCCACCGCCAGCCCTGCTCCCACCATCAGCGCCACCAAAGCCCGAGGCAGGCGCAGGGAATTAATCACCAAGACGTAGTCCGGATTATCCGATAGACCAAAAATGGTTTTAACGGCGTCCCACAGGGGCACCGGATATTCGCCGAGGCTCACGTTCAGGACCAGAGACACCAGGGCAATGGCGCTCAAAACTGCCAGCACCAGGGGCACTCGCCGATCTACGCGAAAGGAGATTCGCGGCTGGCGAGGACGAATGGAAATCCAGGGTTTACGGCGATCGCCCCCAACGCCAGGGGACTCAAATTCGTTCAATTCGCCAGGGGGATTCGATTGACTAGCCATAGGACGGAGTAGAAGCGCTGTCGCCGGGAGTAAACACGTTTGGAATCAAGCTGAAAGCCAAGTGATAAGAAGAAATTGAGAAGGGGAAAGGGCCAGGAGGCTACCGTTTATTGCGAGACTTGAGGCGCGATCGCACCAAGCCAATAAAAAACGGTGCGCCAATAATGGCGGTCATAATACCCACCGGCAGTTCAAAGGGGCGGAGCGCATAGCGGGCAATGGTGTCGGCAATAGATAGAAAAATACCGCCCGCCACCATGGAATAGGGCAAAATCCATCGGTAGTCCACCCCCACCCCAAAGCGCACCACGTGGGGAATCACCAGCCCCAAAAATCCGATGGGACCTGCCAGAGACACAACGCCGCCGGCCAACAGCACCACAATCACCGCCGCCGCCACCTTGACCCAGCCCGTTTGCAGTCCCAACCCTTGGGCCACATCCTCACCGAGATTAAGCAGCGTCAACTGTCGTCCCAGCAGCAGGGAACCCGCCAGCCCCATGGCGATGTAGGGCAACACTGGCAGCATGGTGTCCAAATCTTGCCCTGCCAAAGACCCCGCCAACCATAGGCGAATATCTTCCAGGGTGCGCTGGTTCAAAATTAAAAAACCGGTGGTTAGGGAGCTAAGCAGGGACGTTAAAGCGGCACCGGCAATAATGAGCTTTACGGGCGTCAAGCCGCTGCGCCCCATGGACCCCAGCCAGTACACCGTGCAGGCTGTCACCGCTGCGCCGGCAAAGGCGAAACCAATGGAGCCTTGCCCGTTTAGGGTGATGGCTAGCACCATCGCAAAGGATGCCCCCACATTGACGCCCAAAATATCCGGGGCGGCGAGGGGGTTCCGGGTGAGTCCCTGGGTAATGGCTCCCGAAACGGCAAGGGCGGCTCCGGCAATAATCGCAAACATTGCCCGGGGCAATCGGACGGTGCGAATAATTAGTTGGTCTACCGAGCTTTCGTCAAATTGAAAGAGCGATCGCCACACGGTGCCCCCATCAATATCCGCTGCCCCCAGGGAAAGGCTAAGGAACAGGCAGCCAAATAGCGCCGCGATGGAAACCACCAGCCCGAGGGACAGGAAAACCGACGATGACAGGGAATTGGGGGGGCGCTTAGACGGGCGATTGGGCAGAGGTTTAGGGCGTTGATTAAGGGGACGCGATTCCATAGTTGTCTCCTAAAACCTAAGGACGTTCCGTTGCAATACCCAACGCCGCCCCTTCAATGCCCCGTAGCGTATCCATCACCGCAATTACGCGACCGTGGTTTACGTCACTGTCTGCATTAATAACCACCACAATTTGCTTGCCGTCTTCAATAAGACCCCGCACGCCCGCTTCCAAATCTTCCAGGGCGATCGCCCGGCGATTAATGGACAGGTCACCGGACTTTTCGACGGTGACCGTGACCCGAGTGCGCTCCTGCACCTCCGACTGATCCGCTTTGGGCAGGTTAACCGGCAGCGCTTCCGTGCGGGATAAAAACAAGCTGGAGATAATGAAAAACGTCAAAATCGCAAAGATGACGTCAATCATCGGGATGATGTTGATTTCAAAATCTTCGTTCGCTTCCTCAAGATCGTACATAGGACCCCTCCGCTACATCTCCTTGACCGGATGGGTTGGCAGCATCGGCGATCGCAGCCTGCCCGTTTTCGTAATGCACTTCGTAAAGAATCTCGAGCTGTCCACCGTACTCCTGAATAAACGCCACCTGACGCTTATAAAAACCTCGGAATAAGTTGGCAAACAGCAGTGTGCCAATACCCACCACCAAACCTGCCGCCGTTGATACCAGCGCCTCACTGATACCGCCGGTTACCACATCGGCATTTTCTGAAATATTGCTGAGCTGAAGGGCTTCAAAAGAGGTAATAAGTCCCAAAATTGTCCCCAGCAAGCCTAACAGGGGAGAAACGCTAACTACCGTGGCGAACATGGTGTTGAACCGTCGCAGGTTAGGCAACTCTGCCTGCATGGCGCTGGCGAGAGCCAGATGAAATTGCTTGGGACTAGCGCCCTTGATTTCCAACGCTTCAAGAAAAATTCGGGCGAGGGGTAAATCAGCACTTTGACGTAGTCGAGTGTAGGCTTCCGCTGGAGACTCGCGATATAGACGCAAAATACCTTGCATAACCTTGCGTTGGCGGCGGTTAAGGCGCGTCCAAAACACTAGACGTTCAATAATCAAAGCTAGGGACACTAGCGAAAATGCCAGCAGCGGCCACATAACAATGCCGCCGGCTGAAAAGAGTTTTTCTAAATTTTCCATAACCGTCTATGATGCTTGGCTTCAGGCAGAATCACCGCTGTGGGCGGACAAGTACCCACATAAAGTCGTGCCAGATTGTTGAGACAATCTCTCAAGAATTGACTCTCATCCCTCTACGCTTGTCAAGCTTCTGATGAAGGATTAGTGAAGGAATGAACGCTTTAACCTTGCTTATAAGCAGGTTGCACGCAGGTTGCACACAGAGACTTATCTAGACCTAATTAGGGCGGTTATAGGTTAATCACGTCAACCAGTTTTGAGCCCTAAACGCATTTTCTGATTGTTCAGCTTTTTTGAATTTCCCCAGGATACGCCAATGGTTATGAAGGGAAACTATAAAGAGAAATTTTTAGTAGGAAAGGATCTTTTTTAGGATTGAGATCGTGCTTGAAGGCTTGAATAGGACTTACCCAAGACATGTTGTTTGAGTCCAAGAACAAATGTTGCATCGGCTTCCCCCCTTACAAAGGGAGAACTGAGGGGGGACTGAGAGATATCAGTTCGAGGACACAAAATTAGCTCAAATCCGCTGCCCCCCTTACTAAGGGTTGACCGATGAGGGATCCTCTTACCATATCCCCCGTCACCAAGACTTTCCGCTATCGGCTCAAGCATCAGAGGATCCCCCCCTTTTGCTGAGAAGGGCTTTTCGTCGAACTGACGCCTTCTATAGCGGCGACGGAGTGACTTAGGACAACAGTCTAAGACTTTGAGCAATGG
>CALGDE010000149.1 GCA_937883785.1 uncultured cyanobacterium | reverse complement strand
GCGCTTGTCGGGCATTCGCTGTGTGGCCACCCAGCTTAAACATGGCGATCGCCCCCCCAACACCGCCACGTTAACGGCCCTGGTGATGCAGCGCCTCGATGCCCTAGTGCTCCTCAGCGTCAGCGATCGCGGCTTTGAGCGGCGAGGGGGCGGCGCAACGGGCTATGTTTCCGCAGCCCACGTCGCCCACTTAATTTCCGACCGTGTTGATACGATCGACGACACTCCCCTTAGCAATAGGTCCGCCGCTTCGTCACAACAACCGGCGGAGACAGCAGTTGAAGAAGCTAACAGTCCCGTGACAGGCACCACAATTTTGTCGTCCTTGAGCCTGGATGAGCTAGACACCTGGGACTTTGTGGATTTTGTAGGGGGGTTGGAGGAAGAATTCCGCCGGGAGTTTGTGGCTCGCCAGGTGGAAGGGAACCGGGAGCAGGTATTGCTGGTGGGGATCCAAACGGACGAGGTGTCCAACCTGGAATTTAGCGAGCGCATGGAAGAGCTGGGGCGCTTGGTGGATACAGCGGGCGGCGATGTGATTGAAACGATATTGCAACGGCGATCGCGAGCCCATCCCCAAACGGTAATCGGCAGCGGCAAAGTGCAAGATTTAGCCCTAGCAGCTCAGCGGCTGGGAGCCAACCTAATTGTTTTTGATCGGGACCTATCTCCCGTGCAGGCGCGCAACGTGGAAACCGCCACGGGGGTCCGCGCCGTTGATCGCACCGAAGTCATTCTCGACATTTTTGCCCAGCGAGCCCGCTCCGGCGAAGGCAAACTTCAGGTGGAGTTGGCCCAACTTGAATATCAACTGCCACGCCTGGTGGGTCGAGGGCAAGCCATGTCCCGCCTAGGGGGCGGCATCGGCACCCGTGGACCAGGAGAAACAAAACTGGAAACGGAACGGCGAGCCATTCAGCGACGTATCGCCAAGCTACAGCGCGACGTTAATCAGCTCCAAGCCCACCGGAGCCGACTACGGGAACGTCGTCAAAAACAAGATTTGCCGGTGGTAGCCATTATTGGCTACACCAACGCGGGCAAGTCCACCTTAATTAACGCCCTTACCAATGCTGAAGCTTACGCAGCGGACCAGCTCTTCGCCACTTTGGACCCCACCACGCGACGCCTAACGGACATCGACCCCGTTACCCACAAACCGTTGCAAATTATACTGGTGGACACGGTAGGGTTTATCCAGAACCTACCACCGCCCTTGGTCGATGCCTTTCGCGCCACCTTAGAGGAAGTCACCGATGCAGACGCGCTGCTGCATGTGGTGGACTTATCCCATCCCGCTTGGGTGCATCAAATTGATGCGGTAAACGCAATTTTAGAGACCATGGACGTGGTTCCAGGTCCCAGTTTGCTGACCTTTAATAAAATTGACGCCGTGTCTAGTGACGCCCTTGACCAGGCGAAGATAGACTACCCCGAAGCTGCGTTTATTGCCGCTCGCGATCGCCTGGGTCTGAAAACGCTCCGTCAACGCCTATTAAACTTCACCCAACAAAACTAGACGCAGCGAAAAATAGCCATAATCACCCTTAACAACAGAGAAAACCACGCATACGGCAAATAGAATGTAGTGGCAATAAAATTCAACTTCGCATGTTTTTTAGGACCATTTATTTGCAACAATGGTCCTCATAATTATATTTAAAGCCCAGATCACCGCTCAATCACTTGGCGTTAAAAGCAGCACACAGGCAAAGTGAGCAAGCTTTGATCCACCCATATGTTTTTCACCCATATATCTATTTTCTGTATCTATTTTTATCCCTTCAACGATTAACGCCAGAAAAATAACCGCTGACAATTTAAATCGTCATCTCAAGTTCACCATTAAGTGTCTTCATTCTTGACTCTTTCTTCACGGTATTTCTGGATAGGTGCCAAGCGAGAAACCCAGAGTGCAAGCCTATCCATGTAGTGACCTTCTCCTAAAAACCCCACTCATTTTCACTCTCTCCTAGGCTGCACCATGAAACAAAGACCCAAAACGTCCATCAAGAACCTCATCAGCAAAAGAAAACTGAGGAACTGGATCACGATACTTTTAGTTATTGATGGATTGTTGTTACTACTGCAATCTCTGGCGCCAAAGATTTTGCCCTGGGGAGTAGCGCTCAACTCGATTTTTGCTTTAACAGTGGTCCTAATTGTTATTGACTTGGCGTTAAAAATCATCAATCACAGGAAGAAGCCATGGCAATTTTTGAGAAATCCATGGAACATTCTTGATATTGTCACCTTGCTGATTGTCATCGGCTTACCCGCCTATCGTTCACTGATTTTCGTGCGCTTTGGACGGGTTTTTAGTGGGTTAATTGGCGTTGGCAGCCGCAGCATCCTTAAAAGTGCATTCTTAGCCAAGAGCGCTGTACAGAAAACAGTTATGCAAGCTCAGGCTGAAGCCCAAAGTCGCTTTTGGGACTTGGCGTTGAAAGGTAGCAACGATGGACTGTGGGAGTGGGATCTAAGTGACAATACGTTCAAGCTGTCCCAGCGTTGGCGCGAGTTACATGGGTACGACTCCCATGAAATTGAAGACAGCTACGATGCGTGGCTAAATTGTATTTATCCAAGCGATCACCCCTCCGTATTAAAGGCGCTGAATAAACATCTCAGTGGTGAGCAATCCTTTTTCTCCATTGAATATCGCAGCCGACTAGCTAATGGAAGCTACGGCTGGTTTGCAGGGCGAGGTCTTGCTTTAAGAGATACCAACGGCGAACCACTAATCATGATCGGTTCGTCTTCTAATATTTCTGCTTTGCGCATAAGTAAGAAGAAGTTGGAGTATCGGGAAAAGATTATTCGCAACATTTTTGATAATGTCCCGTTGCTGTTGGCAGTCTATGAACAAGATGGAAAAATCAGCTTAGCCAATAAACTTTTTAAAGATACATTTGGCGATGAAGCATCTAAGCAAGACAATACAGAAATACAACTTCAGTCCCTCTCTAATTCGACCCATAATAAACAACAACTTTCCAAGATATTGCATCATGAAGAAGGTACATGGCGAGAAATTGAAGTCAAGACTGAATCAGGAAAATCTTTGGATTTAGCTTGGCTTAATTCTCAACTGGATAACCAAAGTACGATTTTGCTTGGGCAGGATTTAACGTACCGACACCGCGTTGAAAATGCACTGGCGCAAGAGCGGGAGTTTGCACAGGTCACCCTACGTTCTATTGGTGATGCAGTGATCACCATTGACCTAACCGGGAAGATTGAAACGCTGAATCCAGTAGCAGAGAAGCTCACAGGGTGGTCTCAGGAAGAGTCATGGCACCAGCCCCTTAATGAGGTGGTGAATTTATACAGCATCACAACGGAAGAGCGACGACCTTGCCTCATTGCGGGAGAAGTTAATGAAGCAAGGCTAAAAAGTTGGCGAGGGCGTCACTTGCTGGTTTCAAAAACGGGACAGCAGTCGGTGGTTAATGGTTCTGCCAATGTTATTTGCGATCGCCATCAAAATGCGGTGGGCGTCGTTCTAGCCTTTCGAGATATGACCCAGTCTTATTATCTGGAACAGGAATTGTCTTGGCAGGCCACCCATGACGGACTCACAGGACTGTATAACCATCGAGCACTAGATATTAAGCTTCAAGAGTTAGTTAATCAGGATATTGATACGCCCTACAATCATATTTTTTGCTATGTGGATTTAGATCAATTAGACCTAGTTAATAGCATTTTTGGTTACGTTGCTGGGGATCAGCTTCTATCCTATGCAGGTCAAGTTTTAAAACATTATTTTCGATCTGCGGAAATCATTGCTCGACTAGGAGGAGATGAGTTTGGCGTTTTATTGCCTTTCTGTTCCCTAAATCGCGCCACGGAAATGATTGATGAATTTCGCAGCGGTATTAAGAGCGATAAATTTGTATGGCAAGATCAAGCTTTCACCTTGAGTGCAAACATTGGTTTAGTGCAGTGGAACGAAGCCAATAAAGCCGTCGGCAATATTCTAAATGTGGGAGCTACCGTTTGCCACAACTCCAAGCGTGGGGGAAAAAATCAGCTAGAAATTTATACTTTAAGACAAGAAGATATTGCCACTCAGTACGGTAAGCAATCCTGGCTAGTAAAAATCAACCAAGCATTAGTGGAAGAGCGATTTTGTTTATTTGCTCAAAAGATTATTCCTCTCCATCACGCCGATCATCCAACCATTTATGAGGTGCTAATTCGAATGGTTAGTGAAGATGGAGAGCTGATTAACCCAGGTCAGTTTTTACCGGTCGCCGAGCGATATAACCTGATGCCCGATCTTGATCGGTGGGTAGTGAAAAACTTTCTAAAACGCTACTGGTCAATGTTAGAAAAGCATTCTGACAATTGCATTTATACAATTAATTTGTCGGGAGAGAGTCTTAGCAGTGAGAGCTTTTTCAGCTTTTTAAAAGAGTGTTTGAGTTATCCAGGGAGTCCAGCGAGTAAGATTTGCTTTGAAGTGACGGAGACCATGGCGATCGCCAATCTCCAACGAGCCACAAAGTTTATTGAGGAAATTAAATCGCTGGGATGTTTATTTGCCCTTGATGACTTTGGCAGTGGCATGAGTTCGTTGGCTTATTTACGTACCCTTCCCGTGGATTATTTAAAGATTGACGGCATGTTTGTGCGTGAAATAACCACCAATAAAGTAGATAGAACAATGGTGGAAAGCTGCCATCGTATTGCCCATTCTTTGGGCATTGAAACCATTGCAGAGTACGCGGAAAGTGAACGGGTAGTTGAGCGTTTGCGCACTATCGGGATTGACTATGCTCAGGGATTTGCGATCGCCTATCCCCAAGATTTAGAAACATTGATGGAGCCAGTTATTGCCCTACCCAATTAAGCTTAACGAAGAGCCGTACTCATCAAGTTTAGGAGCAGTGCATAGGGTCAATACATCTGTTAGAAAGTCATCGTCACGTTAAATCGTAGTTAGGGTAATAGCCTGTCTGAAGGCATCCTTTAGCGGCTCTGAAATACATTTTGCACCATAGGTTTACTCACGCTGGCAGCGGCTTTATCGAGAGCATCCACTTCGCCGTTATCCAACAGCCAACCTGTGGCACCCAGATTATCCTGAGCTTGCTTGAGATTTTTCGCGCCGGGAATCGGAATTGTACCTTTAACCATGCACCAATTAAGGGCAATTTGAGCCGGGGTTTTATCGCGTTCCTTAGCAATGGCCTGCAGACAGTTGACCACCGGTTCAGCATTAGGAATTAACTGTCGAAATAGCAGGTTACGCAGTCCCTTGGGATAGCTTGGTTTCGTGCCCTCGTCATCACTATACTTGCCGGTCAAAACACCGAGACATAGCGGGCTGTACGCGATAATTTTTATTCCCAATTCATCACAGGTTTCCTTTAATCCCAAGTCGGTTACAGGATAGGTGGACAGTAACGAGTATTGAATTTGTAAGGTCAAAATTGGGATTTGGCGATCGCGAAAAATCGGGTACATTTTCCGCAGCCGTTTTGGTCCAAAATTCGACAGCCCCACACCGCGAATAATGCCCTGCTCGTACAGGTCACAGAGCCCATTTAACAGTGCCGGCTCTTGCCAGGGGGCATAGTTGGCGGTGGACCAGTGCAGTTGGGCCAAGTCCAGACGTCCCATGCGATCGCGGGAAGCGTTGGCGGCGTCAATGATTGACTGGCGCGTCAGTCGCCAGGGATAAGGAGCAAGTTTGGTAGCAAGGCACAGGGCATCGTGGTTTTCACCGGTGTAGGTGATGGCGAATTTTCCCAGTAAGCTTTCGCTGCGCCCATTGAGCTTGCCGGTGCCATAGGAGTCGCCAGTGTCAAAAAGAGTCACGCCATTGTTAACGCACAGGTTAAACACCTGTTGCAGGTCATCGTCCATGGTGGGGTCGTAATTCCACAGCAGGCGATTGCCCCATGCCCACGTGCCACAGCCCATTTTCGGAAGCTGAATGGGTTTGATGTCGAGGGTTAAGGGAGGGGAAGCGGTGGACATGGCAGGGAAAATTGGCACTCAGCGATAATGGTTTTTAGGGTACCGGTTTTTAGGAGAAGGGCGTGGCGCAGGATAGTCAAGATTCACCGCTGGAGCAGGTGGGGGCGATCGCTCGGGATTGGGCGGATCGGGCAGGAGAGTGGCTCGGTGCAAATTTCAACGTCAGCGATGAGCAGCTGGCGGAAATTTTGCAAACGGTGCGGGAGCAGTTGCCGACGACGGAGGTGTGGTTGCTTGGCAAGCCCCAGTCAGGAAAAAGCTCCATTGTGTGTGGGCTAACGGGGGTGTCGGCGGAAATTGTGGGGCAGGGATTTCGTCCCCATACCCAGCATACGCAGCGCTATGCCTATCCGTCTGATGACTTACCTTGGCTGGTGTTTACGGACACGGTGGGGTTGGGCGATCGCCCCCAAAATGGACGGTCTCCCGATGAGGCGCTGATTGAAGAGCTAACGACTGGGCTTACCACTGAGGACAATAGCGATAACCAGCGATCGCGCATTGTGGTGGTAACGGTCAAGGCGAGCGATTTCGCCACCGACAGCCTGCGAAAAATTGTGTCCCGCGTGCGCCGAAGAACGTCGGATGTACCGTGTTTATTGGCAATTACCTGCCTTCATGAAGCCTATGGCGATCGCGAGATCAACCATCCCCCTTATCCACCCACCAACAGGGGTAACAGTGGAAACAAAAGCGAAAACTTTGACGATTTGGAACGGGCGATCGCGGCAATTTCCAAAAGTTTCGATTCCCTAGCGGACCGAGTGGTGCCCATCGATTTTACCCAGCCTGAAGACGACTACACTCCAGTAAACTACGGACGCGAAGCGCTAATTAATGCCCTGGCAGACCTATTACCCAAGGCAGAAGCCACGGCAATTCATCGACTGCTGGATGACGATGCCTTAACGCAAATTGGCGGTTTGTACCGGGGGGCCGCACGGCGCTATATTTTGGCATTTTCCATGGCGACAGCGACGTTGGCAGCGGTGCCCCTACCCTTTGCTACTATGCCAGTGCTCACCACACTGCAGGTTTCGCTGGTGGGGTTATTAGGCAAACTCTATGGTCAAACCCTGTCGCCGTCTCAGGCCGGTGGCATTGCTGGGGCGATCGCCGGAGGGTTTATTGCCCAAACCATTGGGCGGGAGCTGGTTAAGTTTATTCCTGGATTTGGCGGGGCGATCGCAGCATCCTGGGCAGCGGCATACACTTGGGCGCTGGGGGAAGGAGCCTGCGTCTATTTCGGCGATTTAATGGGCGGCAAGAAGCCTGACCCAAAAACCATCCAAACTGCCATGTCCAAAGCCTTCAAAGAAGCCCAAGAGCGCTTTAAAAATCAAGATTTTAGCTAGGAGCTATCATCGTTTAAGTCTCAAAGCCTTTAGCTACGAGGGTTTCAGCCCCGTTTTTTTCGCATGAGAAGGGCGTTTACTTCCTACTACGTAAGGTTTTTGGCGCTCAATTGATGACACGTCCTAGCCATAGGGTGCGCCCGTAGTGTTTGCGTTTATGGGCACAACCCAGACCAATGTTTAAGCCAACAGTAAATTAAGGGGTAGGTGCCAAAAGTCGGGTAGCAGTGGCAGGGAAAAACCATGGAAATCATTGTCCATATTGGCATGCCTAAAACTGGCACCACAGCGCTGCAGAGAGCGCTGGGGCATAACCGCCACTTGCTGCAAGAGAACGGCATCCTGTACCCGGAAGGAGTTCTCTACCAGGATGAACATAAAGAATTAGTCGCGGCGTTGCGATCGCCAAAAACCCTATCCCGCAGCCTACGACAGCACTACAGCGACAACCTTGACCGCCGCAAAATTGACTACAAAAAATTCCTAGGTTCTGTAAGGGCAACGGTCAATGAACGTGATTTGAAAACCGTTATTTTTTCCGCAGAAGGGCTTTTCAATACTCGGCTACCGGAAAAGCTACAAAAATTCGAACAGGATCTTCGTCAAATTGGCGATCATATTCACGTTGTTGTTTATATTCGAAACCCCGCCGGACACTATCTGTCCCATGCACAACAGGTGCTAAAAGGCTCGCACATTCTGCCTCGGTTCAAGAATCGTCAGTATCGCAACAAAATTTCTCGGTTTATGAGCATGGCCGACACCCTAACCGTCGCCGCCTTTGAGCGAGGTCAATTGAAGGATGGGGACATTACTAAGGACTTTATGGGGAGAGTCTTCCCGAGCTTGCCCAACTTACAGGACATAATTGCTCCACAAGTAGCCAATGAAACCATCAGCGCAGAGGCGATGGATATCCTGCAACAGCACCGACTGCAGCGATTTGGCGATCAACCCAACATTTTCACGGCAGAAACGGACCGCTTGCGCCATGTCCTAACCCAGTTAGATCGCAACTTGCCTGGTTACACGCGCCCCCAACTCCTTTTCGAGGTGCGCGAAACCATCGTCGCCCTCAACCCTGATCTGCTTTGGTTGCATCAGGAATTCGGACTTACCTTCCAAGGTATCAATCCCCAGACAACGCCCGAAGTACCTGTCGAAATTCACTCGCCTGAAACTGTTGCGGATATCTGTGAGATCAACGCGGCTAGACGACAAGCACTGGCGAAAGTCCTGGAAAACACCCTCAACTGCGAGGGCTAAAGCTCAACTGCCCAATAAAATCCCAACGTACAAGCACAGGTTATTCAGGCTGCGATCGCGGCGTGGGTTCACTTCGACCACCGTTCTCCACATCCATCGGCAGCGGCGTTCCTAGCTGACTACGCACATCATCAATCGCCTCATTTAACTGAGCGATGCGACCTTCTAATCCTTGGCGGGCAGACTCCAAACTAGCGCCCCCCCGACCTCCACGCATTCTGCGGCGATCGCGTCCCGACTCCAATACTTCATCTTCCTCAGACCGCGACGCTAACGACGCCCCAATTAGCGCGCCCACCAGTCCACCTAGCGCAGCACCAACAATTAGCCCGCTGCCGAAACCATCCTTATTCGCCATTATTTCACTCCTGCCGTGCCACAAACAAGCAAACACTGTTGAGCTATCGTAGACCGCCCAGGTCCCCATTGTCAGGTACCCGAGACACGATTATCAAAGGCATTTCTACGCTGATTCCGCTAATTCTGCTAGCTGCGCCTGCTGGTCCTGGGTAATACAAGACTGAATAATCGTTTCAATATCCCCTTCCAAAGCACCGCCCAAGCCAAAGTTTTGTCCTAAACGATGATCAGTAACGCGATTATCTTTGTAATTGTAAGTGCGAATTTTCTCAGAGCGCGACCCAGTACCCACCTGCGATCTCCGGGCAGAGCTCACTGCTTCCTGCTGCTCCCGTAGCTTCATTTCATATAGCTTTGCCCGAAGAATTTGCATCGCCCGCTCTCGGTTCTGCAGCTGCGATCGCTCTTCAGTGCAAAAAATCCGAATCCCCGTCGGCTTGTGCATCAAGTCAACGGCAGTTTCCACCTTATTTACGTTCTGGCCACCTGCGCCCCCAGACCGCGCCGTCGTCATTTCAATATCCTTCGGATCAATTTCAATTTCCACATCATCCACTTCCGGCATAATCGCCACCGTCGCTGTAGAGGTGTGGACTCGACCACCTGCTTCCGTCGCCGGCACCCTCTGTACCCGGTGTACCCCAGCTTCGTACTTCAGCTTGCTGTAGACATTATCTCCCTGTACTTCCAGGATGGCTTCCTTAAAGCCACCCATGTCCGCCACCGATTCGCTCAGTAACTTAACGCGCCATCCTTGTCCTTCGGAATAGCGGCTATACATGCGCACCAAATCTCCAGCCCAGATACCAGCCTCGTCTCCGCCAGTGCCAGCGCGCACCTCCAACATGATATTTTTCTCGTCGTTGGGGTCACGGGGCAGCAACAATACTTTCAGCCGATTTTCTAGCTCGACTATTTTCTCGTCTAATTCATCAACTTCCAAAGCTGCCATTTCCCGCAGCTCTTCATCTCCCTGGGATTCGCGCAACACCTCTTTTGCGCCCACTAGCTCCTCTGACGCCTGCTGCCACGCTTCATAGGTATTAACCGTCTCCTCCAAAGACGCCCGCGCCTTCGCAACCCGCTGAAACTCCGTCGGATCAGAGGCCACATCAGGATCCGCCATTTGACGGGTGAGCTGATGAAACGTCTGTTCAACGGAGTTTAATTTGTCCAGTAAGTAAGACTCAGCCATAGGTTACAAAGGCGCGATCGCCAAAAACACGTGCAGGAAACAGGGAAAGCTTAGGCACAAACAGTCCCTCAACTTAACCTTCGTCCTCTGCATCAGCGCTAGACATACCGTACTTACGCAAGAAGCGCTCCACGCGTCCCTCGGTATCAATAATCTTTTGAGTACCGGTATAAAACGGATGATTACCAGACCACACATCCACGTGGAGTTCAGGCTTAGTAGAACCAATGGTCATCACTACTTCGCCATTGCAATAAACTTTGGCTTCGGGATACCACTCAGGATGAATATTTGGCTTTGGCATAACGCCTCTCTCTCAATAAATTAGGTGGAAACAAAGTCAGCATCAAAAGTATGTACGGGGCGAAAAAGCGAAAAATTTCCGCTGTTGCTTTTCGCCATTCCGCAGCAGTTTTTATCGCTTGGAAAACTGAGGAGCCTTCCGTGCTTTGCGCAAACCATACTTCTTACGCTCCTTAGCACGGGGATCACGGGTTAGATATCCCTCAATTTTGAGAGGCTTACGATTGTCAGGGTCCACTTCGCACAGTGCCCGAGCAACGCCCAAACGAATCGCATCTGCTTGTCCCGTCAAACCGCCACCGTGGGCATTAACCAACACGTCGTACTCACTTTCCAGCCCCAAAGTTTCCAAGGGTGCCTTTGCCGCATTCAAGTAGGCGGGATTGTACTGAAGATAGTTGTCGCCGTCGCGACCATTAACCACAATCCGCCCGGTTCCTGGAACCAAACGTACGCGAGCAATAGAAGATTTGCGGCGACCAGTGCCTAAGTAAACCGCGCGACCATCAGTAGCTTGCATTATTAGTTACCTCCAGGAATAGTTTGCAGGGACAAGATTTCGGGCTGTTGAGCATCATGGGGATGATCAGGGCCAGCGTATACCTTCAACTTGGTAAACAGGCGGCGACCCAAGGCATTTTTCGGCAACATGCCTTTCACTGCCTTTTCAATAATCCGCTCAGGAATGCGAGCCTGGAGCTTCTCAAAGCTTTCAACTTTCATACCGCCGGGACGGCCGGAATGGCGACGATAAAATTTGCGCGTTGCTTTTTGTCCAGTAACGGCAATTTTCTCCGCATTAATAATCACGACAAAATCGCCTGTGTCCATGTGAGGAGTATATTCAGGCTTATTTTTGCCGCGCAAAATGCAAGCAACTTCCGAAGCCAAACGTCCAAGACGTTGGTTTTCGGCATCAATTACATACCATCGACGATTGATGGAATCTACAGCAGGAACGTGGGTCTTAGTCATAACGATCGCTCTAAATCGAAATCGCTCAATGGCGAAAAAACAAAATGGTAAAAACTCAAAAAAGAGCTGCCTTTGTGGCAGCGAGCTAACGAAGCCATTACCCTAAGGCAAAATTTGGCTGCGACACTAGCCGCTACACAGACGGAATCAAAAAATGGGGCAAGGTATTTGCACCGATGCGTTCGGGGAACGGGGACTCCGGATAACCCACACTGAGTAAGCACAACCCACGGGCCGGAGCGGCATATTTAACGCGATCGCGCCATTCCTGCTGCCAAATTTCCGTAAAACTTTCTGGCGTATAAATGCGGCGTCCCACCTGAACCAGCATCCCCACCAGGAGACGCATCATTCCGTATAGGAAACCGCTTGCCTGGACTTCAATGTCCACAACTTCGCCCCGTCGCTGACACTGAACCTCATGCACATCCACCCAAGAATGGGGGCGGTTGGACCCAGTCCGATGAAAGGCTGCCAAATGATGGCGCCCCACAAGAGGGAACAACGCTTTCCGCATCAGATCAACATCAAGGGACTCCTGATAATAATGCCAGGTATAGGGGGCAAGAAACAAATTAGGCTTAGGATCGGTATACAGGGTATAGCGATATCGCCGCGAGCTTGCAGAAAACCGAGCATGCCAATCACTAGCTACCGGCGCAGACGCCAAAATCACCACATCATCCGCCAGACGAGAATTTAAAACACTAGCCCAGCGATGAGCTGGAATCGGACCTATTGCATCAAAGTGTCCTACCATCGCCGCCGCATGCACACCAGCATCGGTGCGTCCTGCGCCGTGCAACGTAGTAGGTCTCCCTAGAACAGAATCAAGAGCAGCTTCAATATCCCCTTGAACACTGCGCTCATTAGGTTGACGTTGCCAACCGTGAAACCCTGTGCCCATGTACTGAATCATCAAGGCAATACGCTGCTGCTGTGATGATGTCATGGGAAAGTCCGTTGCCTTCAGTAGTGACAGTAACTCAGCTTACGGTTGTTAAACCAGCTCAATAATTGCCATTTCAGCATTGTCTCCACGACGGGGCACCGTGCGAAGAATTCGAGTGTAGCCTCCTTTACGAGCACCGTAGCGTTCAGGAGCTTCTGCAAACAAGGCATGAACGAGATCCTTGTCATACATGTAACCCATCGCCCGACGACGGGCAGCCAAGGTACCATCCTTAGCCAAGGTGATCATCCGCTCAGCTTCAGATCGCACAGCTTTAGCCCGTGCCTTGGTGGTCTTAAGCTGACCGTTACGAATAAGTTGAGTGGTGAGCGCCCTAAGCAAAGCCTTCCGCTGATCGGCAGGCTTACCTAGCTTAGGAACGCGACGACTGTGACGCATGACTTTCTAGGGGACTTTTATTGCAATAGACAGACGAAAATAATACCAAAAAACATGAAGCTAATCATCAAATTGTGCGAACAATCGACAATTAGCTTCAAAGTAGCCATTAGAAGGCAATGGAAAAGCTTGTGGAACTAGAACCAGCGAGTCCTAAGCCTTGGCAGCTTTTTCCTGGGGCAGAGTAATACCCAAGCGCCGTTGCAGCGCTTCGATAACTTCCTCAGCCGATTTTTGCCCGAAATTCTTGATTTCAAGCAAGTCTTCTTGGCTAAACTCCAGCAAGTCAGCCACAGTGTTAATCTGGGCACGCTTCAAACAGTTATAAGCGCGAACCGACAACTGCAGTTCCTCAATAGGAATCTGGCTACTGGGGTCCTGATTTTCTTTCTGCTCACTGGGCGCAGCATCTAGCGTGAAATCTTTCAATGGATTAAACAAATCCACAAGTGCCGTCGCCGCTTGACTCAGGGCTTGCTGCGGAGAGACGCTGCCGTTTGTCCACACTTCCAAAGTTAGACGATCTTGGTCAACAGCTTCGCCAATGTGAGCATTCTCCACAGACCAATTCACCTTGTGAACCGGCATAAAAACAGAGTCGATTTGCAGAAAATCAATCGCTGACGACTCATCCTGTCCCCGGTCAATCGCCCGGTAACCACTGCCCCGCTCAATGCGAAACTCCATTTCTAAAGTGGCACCTTCAGCCAAAGTGGCAATGTACTGGGTGGGATCCACCACATCCACTTCCGACGGCAAATCAAACAAATCCGCTGTAACCACAGCCGGACCTTTAACCAGTAGCCGACCAATTTGCGGCTCATCAGTGTGACTGCGGAGCACCAGCTCTTTCATATTCAGCAAAATGTCGAGCACATCTTCCCGAACACCGGGCACAGTGGCAAACTCATGGCTAACGCCAGCGATGCGTACCGCCGTCACCGCGGTCCCTTCCAGATTCGCCAATAACACCCGTCGTAAAGCATTACCCACGGTGGTACCCTGACCACGCTCTAGGGGACTTAGAACAAACTTACTATACTGATTACGGCTGCTCTCCGTACTCGACTCTACACACTCAATCTGAAACTGCGTCACAACGTCACCTCCCAGCTTGTACTGATCCATCGCCTTAACAATTTCAAGGCGAGCTTGATACCCCTATCAACGGGAAAAAATCATGGAGATTGCCAAAATCACTGGCATTCCTCCCCTTTCTCCCCAAGCTCCTAGTCACCCTAATTTCTTAAAAGCAACTGATTGCCAAAAATGCCAACTCCTACAGGCTTTGGTTCAACCTTAAAACACCACTACAGTTCAAAAGTCCTCTAATGGGGTGGCATCATCTTAAACGCGGCGGCGCTTGGGGGGACGGCAACCATTATGAGGAATCGGAGTAACGTCACGAATCAAAGTAATTTCTAAGCCTGCGCCTTGAAGGGCACGGATAGCTGTCTCACGACCTGACCCAGGACCACTCACCATCACTTCCGTTTGACGCATGCCTTGCTCCACTGCGCGGCGGGCGGCAGATTCAGCAGCAGTTTGGGCGGCAAAAGGAGTACCTTTTTTTGCTCCTTTAAAACCACTGGACCCAGCTGAGGCCCAAGAAACAACGTCTCCCTTCAGATCAGTGATCGTAATAATGGTGTTGTTGAATGTGGACTGGATGTGAGCGACGCCGCTGGGCACATGACGCTTTTGCTTGCGCGATCCGGAGCGCTTAACTGGTTGCTTAGCCATAACAGTTGAGATAGTACAAGTAGGAAACTAGGGGCGAATAATTTGCTGGTAAAAGAAGCCTGAGAATCATCCCAGAAGATTTACTTTTTCTTGCCGGCGACGGTGCGACGAGCACCACGGCGAGTCCGAGCATTGGTGCGGGTTCGCTGTCCACGAACAGGTAGCCCGGCACGGTGGCGACGACCACGGTAGGTACCAATGTCCATCAAACGCTTGATGTTCATTGCTTCCCAACGGCGCAAGTCCCCTTCAATTTCGTAGCTTTGCTCTACCTCAGAACGCAGGGCAGCGACGTCAGCGTCAGACAATTCGCGAACCCGCGTATCAGGGTTGACGCCTGTTGCTGCTAATACTTTTTGCGATCGCGACAGGCCGATTCCATAGATATAGGTCAAACCAATTTCGATACGTTTGTCGCGGGGTAAGTCCACGCCAGCGATTCTTGCCACTTTTTGAATCTCCTTCGTTCAGTGGTGGTTAAGGGTTAGTTTTTGTTGAGTGCCTGGATAGATAGCCGGAAAATCCTGACCTTTTTAAGGGGCATCACCAGCCCCCTATACTATCCCTCTCGGTCTTTTCCGTCAACAGCTTAAACTTGCCAAGAAAATCAAGATGGAACAGGTTCGCTACTCTGGGGCAACGATCTCCACATCCATCGACTAATGATCTAACGCTTATTCTTGAGGCGAAAAGTAATCCGCCCCTTGCTTAAGTCATAGGGAGTCAATTCCACTTTGACGCGATCGCCCGGCAAGATTTTGATGTAGTTGCGGCGAATTTTTCCCGAAATATGGGCTAAAACGTTAAAGCCATTATCGAGATCCACTCGAAACATGGCATTGGGAAGGGACTCCGTTACGGTCCCTTCCATTTCAATCAAATCTTGCTTAGACAAAGTGGAATCTCCTAGCCAATGGCTTCAAAATGACAAAAAAGCTTCAGCGCAATCAAACCGAATAAGCTCCCTTATGTATCGGAGCTTACAAATAAGCATATCCCTAAACGCTAGAGAGGGGACGAATCGCAGTTTTCAGCTTCTCGCTAACAGCATCTAGCTCAGCGTCGCCATTAACAATGGTAAGTTCGGGTCGATTGCCGTAGAACTCCAAAATAGGGGCCGTGGATTCGTAGAAAACTTCAAGGCGGCGGCGAATCACCGCTTCATTGTCGTCAGAACGCCCCTGATCTTTACCACGACCCAAAAGTCGAGCGACCAAAACATCATCGGGAACTTCTAGACTCAGGATGCGATCAAAGGACTGCCCCATACTGGCTAGCATTTCATCTAGCTTTTGGGCCTGGGCAACGTTGCGGGGAAAGCCATCTAGAATCCAGCCCGATTTTGCATCAGGCTGCTCCAGGCGATCACGAATCATATCCAGAATTAAGGAGTCAGGTACCAAATCCCCTGCATCCATGTAGCTTTTAGCTTTTAGCCCAAGCTCAGTTTCGTTTTTAACTGCTGCTCGCAGAATGTCCCCAGTGGAAATGTGGGGAATACTCAGCCACTCTGACACAATCTGAGCTTGAGTTCCTTTGCCTGCCCCTGGCGGTCCTAGAAAAATTAGACGCATTATTCTTTCACCATGCCCTCGTAACGCTGAGAAATAACGTAAGTTTGAATTTGCTTGGAGGTGTCAATGGCCACACCCACCAAAATCAGAAAAGATGTTGCGCCCAACCCTTGGAAGGTTCTGACGTTGGTCGCACTTTCAACGGCGGTGGGAACAATCGCCACTAGTCCGAGAAACACTGCCCCCAAAAAGGTGAGCCTATTTAGCACTTGCTGAATGCGATCGCTGGTTGCCTGACCAGGGCGAACTCCAGGAATGCTAGACCCCATTTTCTTGAGGTTCTGGGACATATCGACCGGATTCACAATCAAAGACGCATAAAAGTAGCTAAAGAAAAGAATCAGTGCCAAGTACACTAAGGCGTACAGCCAGGGAGTGATTCCCGTGGGACTTAAATAAGTCGCGACCCGAGCCAGAACTTCATTGTTAGTGAATTGTGCCAAAGAGGCCGGCAGCACCAAAACCGCAGTGGCAAAAATGATTGGCATTACTCCCCCCTGGTTTAGACGTAGGGGCAAGTAGCTACTGCGCTCTTGATAAACACGACGCCCCACCTGGCGACGGGCAGACACAATAGGAATTCGTCGCGCTCCTTCTTGCACAAACACAATGCCAACGATGGTCGCCAAGAATGCCAACACCAGAAGAATAATGCCGCCCACAACTTCGCGATCGCCACTTTGAGCCAGAGCGAAAGTTTGTCCCACCGAGCGGGGGAAGGTGGACACAATATTGACGAAAATTAGTAGCGACGCACCATTACCAATGCCACGCTCGGTAATCAACTCTCCTAACCACATCACCAGCATTGACCCAGCCGCCAGTGCCAACATCGTTTCGATGATAAAAACTGGACCGGGAGTGGTTGCAGCCCCCAAGCTTGAGACCCAGAGAGCAATGCCAAAACTTTGGATAAAGGCCCATCCCAAGGCTACGTAGCGAGTAATTTGGGACAACTTTCGTCGTCCGGCCTCACCCTCGTTTTTCTGCAAATCTTCCAGGGAAGGTAGCGCCGCCGTCAAAAGCTGAATAATGATGGAGGCATTAATAAATGGCAAAATGCCCAAGGCGAAAATGCCTAGGGCAGACAGCCCGCCACCGGAGAAAATATCTAAAAATCCAACAATTCCCCCTAAACCACTCGACTCAATGCGAGCAGAGAAGATTGCTCGATCAATACCGGGCACCGGTAGGTAAATGCCCAAACGAACCAACACCAATAGACCAATGGTCAGCAATAGCCGACCTCTCAGTCCAGCGGCCTGGGCCATCTGTGCAAATGTTTCCTGTGCAGACGGGCTTCTGTCGCGACTGACCACCATTTCGCCGTACCTAAAAGGATCCGTAAAACTTAATCGTACCAGTTGAGCCCTACCCTACTGCCTTACAACAAAGCAGAGAGCTCATCGTTACTTGGACCGAACCCACTTCTCAGGTCCCATGGGAACCACTGTGCAAGTGCCCCCTGCTGCTTCAATTTTTGCCTTGGCAGACTTGCTAAAAGCAGCAGCTTCAACGGTCAAAGCCACGTTCAACTCACCATCTCCCAGCACCTTCAACGGAGAGTTACCCACAGTGATGATGCCTTCATCCACCAGGTACGCCAGGTTAACTGTAGTTCCCGCAGCAACATCACCTAAATCAGACACGTTGATCAGGGTAAATTCCTTAGGGTTAACCAAGGTAAAGTGCTTGAGCTTGGGTACGCGACGATACAGGGGCATCTGTCCACCCTCAAAACCGGGGCGAGTACCACTACCGGAGCGGGATTTTTGACCTCGCATGCCAAAGCCGCAGCTTGCACCTTGACCTGCGGCAATGCCACGTCCAACACGACGGCGGCGACGTTTTGAGCCCTCTTGGGGCTTCGCATCTTTCAGTCTCATAATTTAAGCTTTTGCTTGTTTCAGGCTGATGTGAACTTCAAAGGTTTGAACTCAGCTTTTTAAACTTTGACTCGGCGTCAAAGTTTATTTTGAGTACATTTTTTCGATAGGAATACCGCGATCACTCGCCACACCACCAAGAGTCCGCAGGGAACCCAAAGCATTCAAAGCTGCCCGGGCATTGTTCAAGGGGTTATCAGATCCCAATTGCTTCGCCAGAATATTCTTAACGCCGGCTAATTCTAAAACCGTACGCACAGCACCACCAGCAATTACACCAGTACCTGGAGACGCAGGACGCATCATTACCGATGCACCGCCGCCACGACCTTGAGACGGGTGGGGGATGGAATTGTTCGTGGTCAAAGGAACCGAAACCAGGCTCTTTTTGCCATCGGCAACACCCTTCTTAACGGCGCCGATTACGTCAGCGGCTTTACCCACACCAACGCCCACTTGACCCTTTTCATCGCCCACTACTACGATCGCCCGGAAGCTAAGCTTCTTACCTCCCTTGACCACCTTGGTTACCCGGCGGATTTGCACCACCCGTTCCTGCCATTCGGAATCTTTTTCGCGATTGCGATCTTTCTTACGACGATTCGCCATTGTCTTGTCCTAATATTTCCGACTACGTTTTCGACCTAAAACTCCAGACCGGCTTCGCGGGCAGCTTCCGCTAGCGCCTTGACACGACCATGGTAAAGATTTCCGCCGCGGTCAAACACCACCTGGGAAATGCCTTTGCCCTTAAGTCGCTCAGCCACAAGTTGTCCAACGGCAGCAGATGCCGCTTGATCTCGGCTACTCTCCAGCTTTGCTCGAAGATCAGGGTCTAACGTAGATGCCGCTGCTAGGGTGTGCTGAGCCGCATCGTCAACGGCTTGCACGTAAATGTGCTGGTGCGACCGAAAAACACAGAGGCGAGGGCGCTCTGCGGTGCCAGTAATCTTACGCCGAACTCGACGGTGGCGCCGTTGAGTTAAGGCTTTACGACCTTGCTTCATTATTTCTTACCTGTCTTACCAGCTTTACGTCTGACTTGCTCGCCTTGATAGCGAATGCCCTTGCCTTTGAACGGCTCTGGGGGACGAACGGCGCGAATGCGAGCGGCGGTGTTACCCACAAGCTCCTTATCGATGCCGCTAACGGTAACGTTGGTGGGACCTTCAGCGGTGAACTGGATGCCGTCGGGGGCAGGAATATCCACCGGGTGACTATATCCAACGCTTAAATTCAAGGTCTTGCCTTTCACCTGAGCTCGATAGCCCACGCCCTGGATTTCTAACTTGCGCTGGAATCCTGAGGAAACGCCCTCAATCATGTTGGCCAGTAGCGATCGGCATAGGCCGTGACGCTGACGGGCAACGCGGGAGTCATTAATCCGCTTAACGTTGATTGCATCGCCGTCCTGTTCAAAGGTGGCTTCGGCGGGAAATTCTCGCTGTAGCTCTCCTTTGGGTCCCTTTACCGTTACGTACTGCCCTTCGAGGGTGACCGTAACGCCGCTGGGAATAGGGACTGGCTGTTTGCCAATTCGTGACATTGCTAATAGAACCTCCTGAGGCTGTTAATAGAATGATTCAGTAACGTCCTGGAAGCTCTACCAGACGTAGCACAGGACTTCGCCGCCAACGCCTTGCTTACGGGCGTCGCGATCGCACATGATGCCGCTAGAGGTGGAGATGATGGCAATGCCAATGCCCCCCAGCACCCTTGGCAAGTCACGGCGGTTGGAGTACACCCGAAGTCCAGGCTTGCTCACTCGCTTGATGGTGGTGATAATTGGCTGGCGCTGCTTGCCTTTATATTTCAAGCCCAGGTTAAGGGTACGGCTAATACCTTCGCCGGTTTCCTCTATACCACTCACAAATCCCTCTGCCTCCAGTACGGCGGCAATGCTGCGCGTCATTTTAGTCGCAGGCACCTTGGCGGTTTGGTGTCTAGCCATACTCGCGTTGCGAATGCGAGTCAGCATATCTGCAATGGGGTCATTAACTGCCATAGTTAGCTAGCTCCTTCACGCTGCTATTTCTCCCGAAAGGGCATTCCAAATGCCTTCAGCAAGGCACGCCCCTCCTCATCTGTATTTGCGGTCGTAATAATCGAGATATCCATACCGCGGATTTGATCAATGCTGTCGTATTCCACTTCGGGAAAAATCAACTGCTCTTTCAAACCCAAGGAGTAGTTGCCCCGACCGTCGAAGCTGTTGGGGCTGACGCCGCGAAAGTCGCGAATACGAGGCAGGGAAAGGTTTACTAGCCGATCCAAAAAGTTGTACATCCGGTCGGCGCGCAGGGTAACTTTCAAGCCAACGGGCATACCTTCGCGCAGCTTAAAGCCCGCGATCGCCTTCTTAGCTCGGGTCACCACCGGTTGCTGACCTGTGATGGTGGCTAGCTCCTTTTGGGAGGATTCAAGGGCCTTAGCGTTCTGGGACGCTTCACCTAAACCACGGTTCACCGTGATCTTGATTACTTTAGGAACTTGGTGGACGTTCTTGTACTGAAACTCTTCAGTAAGCTTCGGTAGAACCGTCTCTTGGTAGTAGTTTTTAAGTCGTGATGCCATGGTGATTCTCGGAACATCCCGTCGGTCAAAAAATGAAGGAAAGGGGCAGTCACCTGTATCCCCGCCGCCACTTCTCCACCGCCAGGAGCTTAGTCAATAATCTCGCCTGTTTTCTTGAGTTTGCGGACCTTACGACCGTTCTCGTCCACGACGTAGCTGGCTCGGCTGGCCACCTTTTCCGTCTTGGAATAGAGCATGACGTTGGAACTGTGGATAGGGAATTCGGTGGTTTCAATCCGCCCCGACTCTCCCTCTTGGGTGGGCTTGATGTGCTTCGTTCTCCGATTCACACCTTCGATAACGACGGTGCTCTTCTTCGGAAAAATCGCCACAACTTCGCCAATCTTCCCCTTATCCCGTCCGGTAATTACCTGAACGGTGTCGCCCTTTTTGACGTGCATCTTGTGGCAAATAGGATTGCCATTTTTATTCAGCTTGGTTCCTTTTTTCATTACAGAACCTCCGGCGCAAGGGAAACAATTTTCAAGTAATTTTTGTCGCGTAGCTCACGGGCAACGGGACCAAAAACACGGGTGCCGCGAGGATTACCCTCGGGGTTAATCAACACCGCTGCATTGTCGTCAAAGCGGATACTCATGCCACTGGAGCGGCGAATGTTCTTTTTGGTGCGCACGATAACAGCGCGAACCACGTCAGAACGCTTCACAGCCATATTGGGCAAGGCGTCTTTAACAACGCCAATAATGACATCGCCGACGCGCCCGTAGCGACGGTTACCGCCGCCCACCACGCGAATGCACATGATTTTGCGGGCACCGCTGTTGTCGGCAACGTTTAGGTAGCTCTCCTGTTGAATCATGGCTGTTTACCTCGGAGATGTTTCTAGAATGTCGGCGATCGCCCAGCGTTTAGTACGACTCATGGGGCGGGTTTCGCGGATTCGCACGCGATCGCCCACCTTGCACTTGTCTTCTTCGTCATGGGCTTTGTAGCGTCGAGTACGGACCACAATCTTTCCGTACTTAGGGTGGGCAGACCGGTTTTCCACCGCCACCACCACCGTTTTTTGCATTTTGTCGCTGACCACAACGCCAACGCGCTCTTTAACTGCCATAGGGCATTACTCCTCCTGGGAACTGGGGTCTGAAGTACTGCCCTCGGATGCACCCTGCTTACGCTGGTGCTCCACCGTTAGCAGTTGGGACAGCTCATGTTTGAGATGTTTAAACTCGTGGGGCTTGATTTCCTGGCGCAGCGATCGCTTCATCCGCAACTGGAAAAGCTCCTGCTTCACCGCCACCACCCGCTCAGCTAATTCTGAATCGCTCAGTTTGCGAGTGTCTTCAACTTTTGGCAATGCCATAACTAAGCCTCCGTACGCTTAACAAACTGGGTCTTCACCGGCATCTTGAACGACGCCAAACGAATTGCCTCCCGGGCAATACTTTCAGGCACACCGTTCAGCTCATAGAGCATCCGCCCCGGCTTAATTACCGCCACCCAAAACTCGGGAGATCCTTTACCGGAACCCATTCGAGTTTCTGCGGGACGCATCGTAACCGGCTTATCCGGGAAAATTCGGATCCAGATCTTTCCACCCCGGCGAATGTAACGGGTCATCGCTCGACGCCCCGCCTCAATCTGTCGGGAGGTAATCCAACCACATTCCGTTGCCTGTAGCCCGTAGTCGCCAAAGTTCAGTTTGTTACCACGGGTAGCCATTCCTCGCATGCGACCACGATGGTGCTTGCGGAATTTAGTTCGCTTTGGACTCAGCATTGTTCTCTACCCCTCGTTGGAACGGTCTTCAAACTGCTGACGGCGACGGGGCTGACGGCGACGAGGCGGTGCAGCGTTGGTCTTAGCCAGATTCTCTTGACCGGGAATAATTTCACCTTTGAAAACCCAGATTTTGATGCCTAGGATTCCGTAGATGGTTTTGGCAGTGCGGTAAGCGTAATCAATGTCCGCTCGCAGAGTGTGCAGGGGCACACGACCTTCACGGGTCCACTCGCTCCGGGCAATTTCAGCACCGTTTAAACGACCGCTGATTTGCACTTTGATGCCTTCAATACCGGCACGCTGAGCCCGCTGGATGGCGTGGCGCACAACCCGGCGGAAAGACACCCGACGCTCTAGCTGTTGGGCAATGTATTCGGCAATCAGCACAGCGTCAGCGTCCACGCGGGCCACTTCCACCACGTTGATGCGAATTTGGCGATCGCGGCTACCGAGCAAGTCCTGTAGACCGACGCGCAGGTTTTCAATGCCGCTGCCGCCGCGTCCTACCACTACCCCAGGGCGAGCGGTGTGCACTTCCAAATCAATTTGGTCGGCTTTACGCTCAATGCGCACCTGTGAAATACCGGCGCTGTTGAGGTTCTTATCCACGTACTCGCGGATTTTGTAATCTTCTTGGAGAAGTTCCGGATAACGTTGCCCCTCGGCAAACCAGCGAGAGCGGTGCTCTTGGGTAATGCCGAGACGGAAACCAACCGGATTAATTTTCTGTCCCATGTGTTTGTCCCGTGTGATCGTACTGTTGGCGTCTTTTACTTCAAATTTCCACTAACCGATGGGTCAGTTACGCTGCCTCAGCCACTGCCACGGTGATATGGCAGGTGGGTTTGCGAATTTGATAGGCACGCCCTTGGGCACGGGGGCGAAAACGCTTTAAAGACGGACCCTGGTCGGCAAAGGCAGTGCTCACCACCAGCGATCGCGGGTCTAACCCTTCGTTATTTTCCGCATTAGCCGCTGCTGAGCGCAGAACTTTACGCACCGGCTCGCAGGCACGGTAGGGCATAAACTCCAGAATCACCAGCGCTTCCGCATAGCTGCGTCCACGAATTTGGTTCAACACCCGTCGCACTTTCCGAGGGGACATGCGCACATAACGGGCTGTGGCTTTAATTTCAAACTCTTCCATATCGCTAAAAATCTCCTGCGCCGTTATGGCCCTTACTTGCGACCTTTCTTATCTCGAATGTGACCGCGGAAGGTGCGAGTGGGAGCAAACTCTCCCAGCTTGTGACCCACCATTTGCTCACTGAGATACACCGGCACATGCTGGCGACCGTTGTGAACGGCGATCGTATGACCCACCATTTGGGGCAGGATTGTCGAGGCGCGAGACCAAGTTTTAATGACCTGCTTGTCGCCCTTCGCATTCATTGCCTCGACTTTTTTCAGCAAACTGTCTGCGACAAACGGTCCTTTTTTAAGAGAACGAGCCATAAGCGTTACCGGCTATACCTAGGGAAAAACAAAGTAAATGGGAAAATCTCGACCAGAAGCGCCTTAAGCGTTACGTCCACCCCGCCCGCGCTTGGACGTCTTACGACGACGGCGCACAATCAGGGAACTGCTAGCTTTCTTGCGTTTACGGGTCTTGTAACCCAACGTTGGTTTACCCCAGGGGGTAACCGGACCGCTGCGACCAATAGGCGCACGACCCTCACCACCACCGTGGGGGTGGTCCACCGGGTTCATCACACTACCGCGAACCTTAGGACGACGCCCTTTCCAGCGGCTACGTCCCGCTTTACCCAAGCTAATGTTGCGGATTTCAGCGTTGCCCACGTTACCGATAGTGGCAAAGCACTCCTTGCGCACCATCCGTACCTCCGTGGACGGCATCTTCAAGGTGACGTAATCACCTTCTTTCGCCACCACCTGGGCACCGGCACCAGCAGAGCGGACAATTTGACCGCCCTTCTTCGGAGTCAGTTCCACATTGTGGACAACAGTACCCAAAGGCACTTCCGCCAACGGCATAGCATTACCCACTTCAATGGGAATACCGGAGCCCGCCTGCACTAGGTCATCCACGCCCAAACCGGCGGGAGCCAAGATGTAGCGCTTTTCACCGTCTTGGTACTCCAACAGGGCAATGCGAGCATTGCGGTTGGGATCGTACTCAATAGACAGCACTTTCGCTGGCATATCGAGCTTGTTACGGCGGAAATCAATTTGACGATAGCGGCGCTTGTGACCACCACCTCGGCGGCGGCTGGTGATAACACCGCGATTGTTGCGACCCTTTTTACGATGGTGACCCTTAGTTAGGGACTTTTCTGGCTTAGAGCGGGTAATGTCCGCAAAGTCAGAAACGGTCGCCTGACGGGTACTGGGTGTATAGGGTTTATAGGAACGAATACCCATAATTAGTAGCTATCCTTGAAACCTAAACTTCGGGGAATAATTCGATGGAACTGCCCTCAGCCAAGGTGACAACAGCACGCTTGTAATGGGCACGGTGACCGATAAACTGTCCAACCCGACGCTTTTTCTGGGGAGGGTTGTAGGCGTTCACCTTGATGACTTTCACGTCAAAAAGCTGTTCGATCGCCGCTTTAATATCGGCTTTGTTAGCCTTGGGGCTAACGTCAAACACATACTTGTTAAATTCCAGTTGCTGGGTCGCCTTCTCGGTAATGATGGGGCGACGGACAATATCCGCCAACTGGCGCTCGTTTAAGCGAGTTTTGGTTTTAAGCGACACCGTACACCTCCTGAACCCGTGAAATAGCGCTCTTTGTGGCCACAACTTGATCCGCGTGGAGCACGTCGTAAACGTTCATCTGGTCTGCGATCAGCACCTTAAGGTTGGGCACATTGCGGGAAGACAGATAAATCTTGTCGTCACGCTCTGCTAGTACCAACAGCACCTTGTCATCGGCTTCAACGCCCCAGCGCTTCAACGCCGCTAACAGGTCCTTGGTTTTAGGCTTTTCGAGCTGGTCGGCGAAGTCTTCCACCACCACTAACTCTTCAGAGCGGCTTTGGAACGCTGTGGCCAATGCCAACCGTCGCTCCTTTTTGTTCATCTTGGTGGAATAATCCCGAGGCTTGGGGCCGAAGATGACACCACCACCACGCCATAGGGGCGATCGGATAGAACCGGCGCGGGCACGACCAGTACCCTTTTGACGCCAAGGCTTGCGACCACCACCGCGCACTTCAGACCGAGTCTTGGAGCTAGCGGTACCCTGACGGGCGTTGGCCATTTGACGAATCAGCGCCCGGTGCACCACGTGGGATGCGGTTTCTTCCCGGGCAACTTTTAAATTAAATTCAGCTTGACCGGCGTCGCCGCCGTCCCAGCTTTTTACAACACAATTAACCATTTACTGCCTTACCCCTTACGACCGACTAAGTTTGCAGGCACGATGCTGAGCAAGTTGCCGCTTTTTCCGGGCACAGCGCCTTTGATGAGCAGCAGGTTGCGATCGCCATCTACACGCACCACCTGCAACTTGCGAATCGTCTTGCGCACGGCACCCATATGACCCGCCATGCGCTTACCGGGGTAAACCCGACCAGGGGTGGTACCGGCACCGATAGAACCGGGGGCGCGATGGTTTTTAGAACCGTGAGACATGGGACCACGGCTGAAGTTGTGACGCTTTTGGAAGCCAGCAAAGCCTCGACCAATGCTGGTTCCGGCCACATCCACAAGCTGACCTTCGTCAAAAATATCGGCGGTGACGGCTTGTCCTAGCTCGAAACTAGATACATCCTCTAGGCGATATTCCCGAAGATGACGCAGGGGAGACGCGCCAGACTTGGCTAGGTGACCCAGTTCGCCTTTGGTTAGCTTTTTGGGGGCAACCTCGTCATAGCCAATTTGGACAGAGGAATAACCGTCTGTCTCTTTTGTTTTGACTTGGGTGATCGTGCAGGGACCGGCTTGAACAACGGTAACCGGAATGGCTTTGCCCGTGTCGTCAAACACTTGGGTCATGCCCAGCTTGGTCCCGAGAATGCCAAGAGACATGGAACTCTCTCCTTGTGTGCGGTTGAAATCGGAGAATGACAGCACTAATCGAGGGATCACACCCAGGGATTAGTCACAGCAGTCTCGATGAATTTCCGTTCGCTTGCACACGGGCGCTCAATACTTACTGCACCCTCTCTCTCGGAGAGGCTACGAAACTCCAGTGGGAGCCAAGTATGTTTTGCGATCGCTTAAAGCAAGCTGATGGAAAGCTTGGGATGTTGCACGCTTTGGTACAACGGTTGCGCCCAGACTTAAAGAGGCTTTTCGAAAGAAAAAACCAATTCAGTATCTGCTTTCGGAACTTATGAGTTGCGCTGCCAAGGAAGCAAGTCCGAAAATTGGCGACGATTAAAGATACTAGACGGTAATCGACACAATGTCCAATTTATTTTGATTTTTCATTGGGAGTAGGTTCGAGCTAACGTATCGACACCGCCGACTTGCCTTATTTCAGGAAATCCTACCCTTTCACAATCAGACTAAAGTCCGCAAGAATACTGGCTTGGTTACGCAACAGCCCTAGTAAATTCAGACGGTTTTTCTGGATAGCGGGGTCATCAACCATCACCATCACGCTGTTTTCACCGTCGAAGAAGTCGGTCACCACCGGAGCGAGGGATTGAAGCGCTTCTACTACTTTGTCGTAGTTCTGGGTGGCGCGGGCGTCTTGAACCATCGGTGCAAGGGATTGCAGGGAGTTGCACAGCGCATTTTCAGAGGGCTGCTCAAACTTGGCAGGGTCCACACAGGTGCTGGGGTCGAGCACATCGCCAGGGAGGTCGCCTTTCTTCGCCAATTTCGCCGCCCGGTTGATCGTTGCGTAGATTTCCTGCAAGCGACCATCCCCCCGCAGGGTTTGTAGGAATTGCGCGCGAACCAGGGTGTCGAGGGGATTTTGCAGTGCCCGCTGGAGGCTATCGCGATCGCCCTCCAAGTCTCCCAGGACACTATTCACTAGGTCGTAGTCAATAGTTTTCTCTTCCTGCAACAGGGTTTGGAAGCGCTGCCCAAAGAAGTTTTTCACCTGGTCCACAGCGTCACCATTCTCGGGAGAGTCCCCGATCGCCGCCTCGGTCAATTCGTCTAGATCTAAGTTGTAGTTGGCATCCCACAGAATATTGACGATCGCATTGGCGGCGCGACGCAGGGCAAAGGGATCGGAGGAGCCGCTGGGGATAATGCCGATACCGAATAAAGCAGTTAGGGTATCCAAACGATCGCTCAATGCGGCAATGCGACCGGCTTCACTTTGGGGCAGGGCATCGCCAGCGCCTTTCGGTAAATAGTGTTCTCCAATGGCGATCGCCACCGCTTCCCCTTCGTCGCCAGTACGGGCGTATTTTTCACCCATAATCCCTTGGAGTTCGGGAAATTCCTTGACCATTTGGGTGACCAGGTCTGCCTTTGCCAGTTTGACGGCGCGGAGGGCAGTGGTTTGGTTGTCGCCGGTGATGTTGAGGCGATCGCACAGCAATTCCGCCAGCGCCACCATCCGGTCCACCTTTTTCGCCATAGACCCTAGCTTGTCCTGGAAGGTGACCTTTTCCAGTTCCGCCAGATAGGTTTCCAAGGATTGCTTCAGGTCCGCATCGTAGAAGAACTGACCATCGTTCAAACGGGCGCGAATCACCCGACCGTTACCGGCGGCGATAATGTCCGATTTTGCAGGGTCACCGTTGGAAATGGCGATAAAGTTTGGCAGCAGTTTTGCGGGGTTACCTTTTTCCGCCACAGCAAAATAGCGCTGGTGAGTCACCATCACCGTAATGATCACCTCCGGCGGCAACTCTAGGAACTCATCGTCAAACTTTCCGATAACCGCCGTGGGGAATTCCGTGAGGTCGCGCACCTCCGCCAGCAGGTCCTCATCAATTTCAATGGTGCCGCCCAGTTCCGCCTCGGCTGCCTTGATCTGCTTAACGATTAAGTCTTCCCGCTCCTGGGGTGACACCAATACCGATGCGCCGCGAAGTCCTTCTATATATTCTGTTGCCGAAGCAAAGTTAATTGGCTCAGGGTTTAACACTCGGTGTCCCTGGGATTGGCAATCGCTCGTTACTGTCAATTCTTCCTGACCATCAGCCGCTGCCCGCACTGTCAAAGAAACCGGCACCACCTGGTCATCCAGCAGCGCCACCAACCAGCGAATGGGACGGGGGAACCGCAATTCCCCGTCGCGCCAGCGCATAAACCGCTTCCCTTCTAAATCCAGAACCCACTGGGGAGCCAACTCCTGCAACAACTCCGCCGAGGTCCGCCCCGCCACAAAATGCTTTAGGAAGACAAATTCCCCTTTGTCCGTCGGTCGAATTTCCAAGGCGTCCGGCGTCGCCCCATACTTCTTGGCAAAACCGATCGCCGCCTTAGTCGCCTCGCCATCACGAAACGCAGCCTTCGCCGGAGGTCCTTTAATTTCTTCGTTCTTATCTTCCTGACGCTCCGGTAAACCCTCGATCAACACCGCCAACCGTCGAGGGGTGCCGAAATACTGAATCGACTCCACCGCCAAATCCGCTTCCTTCAGGCTCGCAGGAATCAGGGTTTTCCACTGGGCGATCGCCTGGTCAACAAAACTAGCGGGGAGTTCTTCGGTACCGACTTCAAACAAAAATGCGGGCATGGGTTAGGAGATGGGCGGAAACAGTCGCGCCAGGCATTCAAAAACAACCTAATCAGTTTAAAGGAGTTTCGGAACACCCAGCCCTAAGACTCGAAGCCAATAGGGGCGTACCTGATTCTTGCAACTTTCTGAAATTGAAGTGCTGAAAAATTTTTCGCGCACAGCGCGAAGGGGGCAAAGGGCAAAAGGGCTTAAGAGCAAAGGGCAAGGTCTCTGGACAACCGCTAAAAAGCCCTCGGAGCCACACAACACACACGAAAACCGATGTAGTTGACGCGGAACCCGCGCGAAAAGTAGTTGCGACAGGCAGACCGGCAATACCTAGGATCGTAGTTCCAGGAGCCGCCGCGCAGCAGACGACGATCTACTTGACTTGACTTTCGAGCCGAACCATCGGTAGGCGCACCATCATAATTGGAAAACCACACATCGTCGCACCATTCCAAAACATTACCGTGCATATCGAATAAACCCCAGCTATTTCCTGGAAACTGCCCCACAGGTGTCGTTTCCTCTCGATACTTACCTTTCGGTCCTTTGTCATAGGTGTAGTTAGCGTCGTAATTAGCGATTTCAGCGTTTAGCGTCGGACCAAAAGCAAACGCAGTATCGGAGCCAGCCCGACAGGCATACTCCCACCGGGATTCACTAGGTAAGCCAACAGATTCCCCAGTAAAGCGAGACACCCGTTGGCAAAATTCTCGCGCCTCATCCCAGCTAATTTGCTCCACAGGACGCTGAGCACCCTTAAACTCCGACGGGTCAACCTCTAAATCCACTTGCACTTTTGGCAAAGCCGCAACCCGACGCCACTGCATTTGGGTCACTGGATACTTTCCCATCCAAAACTCTGGAATCTGCACTAAATGCCTGGGTCCCTCCTCATAGTCATCAATAATTTTTTTAAGAGCGTCCCGCTCTAATTCATCGGAAGGCGACCCCATCCAAAACTGACCTGCTGGCACCTTCACCAAGGTCAAAGTAATCCCCTCACCTAAATCCAAATCCCAATATTCCGCCGTTTTCCGCTGACGCTCAATAACTTTTCCCTGCTCATCCACCCGCACCGTCTCAAACTCAAACAGCGGTCGAATCTTCGGCGTATCTTTAGGCGTCGCTTTGGGCTTCGGTGAAGACACCTGTGCAAAAGACTGCACCAGCTCTTGAGTCACCGGATTATCCGGGTTTTCCTCACAAAATGCCCGATACAGCTCATCCAACCGCCCCTTTGCGTCCGCCCATTTCAGCAGAGCAAAAGCCACCACTTCCAGCCCCGTCTTTGAAGTTATGCTGGGCAACCGCTCACCAAAATCCTCCTCCAAAAACATCTCCAGCAAGTCATAGCTGGGATAAACCGTCGTCAAAGCCTCACGGAATTGCTTTTTAGTCTGGCGGGTCCAATCCATGGAGTCAGCGCGAAGTGGATAAATAGCTCAGCAATTATTGTACGAGGTTAGCCAAAGCCTCAAAGCCCAAACCATAGCGCCATCAATCCAATTGAGTATCAACCGAAAGCAATGCCGCGATAGATGGAGATGGGCCGTAGTTGCAATTCCAGAGCGATCGCCTCAAGTTTCAAAACCTTCTCAAGACCGGTATTCAGATCCAACAGCCGCAATTCTATTGTGCGATCGCGACCCGCCGGTTATTGGAATAATTTCTCCGTTGCGATACTCATGGCGTTGCTCCGCAGTCTGTTAGCGATCGCGGTATTCATCAACGGTATAAGTACGGGGCTGGGTACTAAACATGGGAACGACGAGTCAATCTAATACTGCCCTTCAAGTGCCCTGCACTTTGAGCTGTCTTCCTAACTTCACCTCGTAATATCGGCAAGCTAGACAACCGACGCCGTAAATGATCGCGGCATCGGACGAAATCCCGATCGCGGTTCCCAAACCTGGCAAGAGTTCCAAAAAGCTCAAGCCCGATTTCAGGGTGCCAGAGCTGCCAGTAAACACCGCCCAAATTGCTAGCACTTCCCCCCGACGCTCTACATCGTCAGTGGAAAAGCCATAAATCGCCGCAATCTTATAAATCATTTCAGCCTGTAGAGCCGCGATCGCCCCAAGGTCTAATGCAAACAAAAGCACTGCGAAGGGAGGAATGAGATTAGTTAACAGTCCCACCTGGGCCCCTTGAAGCGTTGTTTGACTCACAATCCGCTGCGCCAGCTTCTCATTCGTGTCAAGGGGAAACTTGACCCGCAGTTCTGCCACCTCTCGGCGCACCTTGTCATCATTAACCTGCCCCAAGGCTGCCAACAGCCAGCTCAAGCCAGGGAGCCCAGTGGCAAACTTAATAAAAGGAATGTCTGCGATCGGAGCAACAGCAGTACCAAAGAAGCGAGTGGTTCTCTCTATTAACGGATATATAGAACTAACAAAAACATCTCCCACAGTGTTCGTGCCTTCTTGTAAAGCTGTTGAGAATGCGCTGAAAGCACGAGCCACACTGTCAACGGCTGAGTCAAAATTTTGACTAGGGGGGGCAGAACCCATAGATTTACTCCTTCCAAGGTACTAACCATTGTTAGCAGCCCAGTGCCGGCCATACATCAACCATAAGGTGGACAATCTATTCTGTTGCAAAACAGGGGAAGTGAAATCCGTACGGAATATGACCTTCTAATCCGCAGACAATAAAATAAATCCAGGAATCGACACCAGTGATCTACTCTTGCCAATGCTGCGGTTCATTGAGGGCGTCGGCGCAAATGACTTTGCCGGAGAGAGATTCCGCCGCCCCAGGTTTCAGTTCCCGCACCATCCACGCATCTGCATCCTTTTCAGGCACGGGATAAGTGGGGATAAAACCTTGTTTACCAGCAGGGGAAAAGCCATGGCGGGGATAGTAGCTGGGGTAGCCCAGGAGAAACGCTAAGTCTACTTCCGATGCCGCTAACCGTTGGATTGCATCTTCAATGAGCTGTCCGCCGATGCCTTGTTTTTGATGGGTGGGATGGACGCACAGAGGGGCGAGCATCACGATGGATTCGGTGCGATCGCCCCCCTCTAACCAAGCATTAGAGAACAAAATATACCCCACAATTTCTTCACCAGTGTCGCCTTGAAGGGTCGCCACTAAGGACACAACAGGCTGAGCTGTGGGATCTTTAATTAAGTCGTTTACCAAGTCAACAATAATCGCTCCTTCCTTGGGGAACGCGGCAGTTATCACCTGGGCGATCGCCCCCATATCAGAAGATAAAGCGCATCGAATTTTAAGCTGGCTAAGCAATATAAACCTCCCCTAGCGCTTCTTGATAAATTTCATTTCCCCTGGCAACTCTCCATCCTGCTCAACGCCCACCGGCACCCAGCCTAAATGCAGATGAAAACCATAGGCTCTGAGGGTTGGGTCATTGCCAGTTAACAGCCAAATTTCATCCATGCCTTGATCCCAAAACCACCTCTCAGTCACTTCCATCAAAGCTCGCCCAGCCCCTCGTCCCTCAAAATCAGGTCGCACAAAAATTCCGAATATCGTCCGTTCCGTGGCACTAGCAATGGAAAAACCGATCACCCGCTCTTCTAGCTGTGCAATCCATGCACAGCAATCCGTTTCTAACATGGTGGCAACGGAATCTGGAGTAATGCCTAGTTCAGCTATTTCTTCGCGAGATTGGTAATTCTCGACGACCCCTGTTCGAATTTCAAACAAAGTCTCAATATCCTCTCGTTGAGCGGTGCGAATTCGAAGTTGTTCTCGATTTTCATCCATCGCAATCGTGCCTCGCTCCACATTTGAATCGTCAGAAATATTGCATATTAAATGACCGCCCACGCCGCCAAACCAACCGTCAAGACCCCTAACGCGATCGCCCAAAACAGCCCATCGTTATAACGACGCTCTTCAGGGGGTAATGGCGGCTCAGCGGGAGGCTCCGTTACTGAGCTTTTCGTGTTTTTGCGGGGGCGGCTAATCGGAACCTGAGAGCGCTCATCTTCTTCTAGGGAAGAGAGATCGGGAATTTCTGTCATCCATTCCTTGGGACGATTAAGCTGGGGCGCCTCCAAAATTTCCAACAGTCGCCGCGCCTGTTTTCGCACCGTAAAATCGGGATGGGTACAGAGTTTTCGACACAGTCCCAAAGCACTGTCCCGTAACCCCAACGCTTCATAGGCTGTTACTAACCAAACTGAAATCTCCCCCCCCAATGGAGAGATGGGGTTCTGCATCACTCCCGCCGCCGTTTCTAAAGTATTAATGGCATCGCGATATCGACCCGATTCGTAGGCAGCTTTTCCCCGTTGCAACAGCCCCCGTGCCTGGGATTTCCGATCTTCCGCTAGTTCCTTCTCCAGCTCCGTTTGGGGCAGCTGATTATCATTGGGAGCCCTATCCGTTGAATCAGGCAAATTAGCCGGGTCTGCCTTGGAGTCGGAGCCTGAATCGGTCACGGGGGAATCAGTCACAGTAGTGCTTTGGGATAATTAAGTTAACCTTTGGTCATCCTAAACTTCATAGCCATTTCCCGTCATGACAATACCGTTTAATCCATTGCCCATATCCTGCAATTTATTTCAAAAGCGATCGCTCTCCTTACTCACGGGCAGCTTAGCCACAGGCAGCTTGGCGATCGCTCCTCTACTGGGTCTTGCAGCCCCCACCAGCCTGTTCCCTGCAACGGTCAATATGACTACCATTGCCCCCGTAGCTCAGGTACCTGAGCGATTCCCCCCCCAGATAGCCTGTCGCCGTCCCCTGCCCCTTCAACCCGTCGGTGGCAATGATCCAGAGGTGATCAAGCGCGTGTCTTTGCCCAGCTTGCTTGTGTCTCGCAGTAACTGGAACACGGACTTTGTGGTGCCTACGGAAATTAACTTCACCAGTTTCCGCGTCAATCTGTTCTTTAAAGATTCCGGCACTTACAACGTCAAAGCCTTTTTAAAGTACGGCGATGATTCCAACGACCGATTTTACGATCAAAAGGTGGTTACCGAAGCCAACGAATTGGTGCAAATGCAGGCATTTCCCCGTCGTCGCAGCAACAATCGCGTCTTGCAACCCTTCCAGGTCAATACCCTTGTGGGCAATGTAGGCACCGTGGGCAACGTGTACGTGGTGTCCGTGGATGGATGTCGCTAAGGCTGACGTCCTTAATGACTAAATTGATTCAGTCCTCTGCCTCGTCTGACCCATCAGCGTCTCCCTCCGATGTCGCTGACGTTGGGCGAGGTCTCACTTGATATCGAGCCTTGTAGAACGTTTCTAAGCTGTGGCGATCGCCCACAAAGCGCCAATGCCAGGGCTCGTAGGCAATACCTTGCACATTGTCCCGAGGAAAGGACAGCTCAAAATTAAACTGAACGGCGTTGCGATCCAGCCACTCAAACGCCCGAGTGTCCTCAAAAGACTCGCTCAAATTCACCGACGGCACTGCCGCGTCGCCCAAATCAATGGCGTAGCCCGTATGGTGTTCGCTATAGCCGGGAGGAGCACTTACCTCTGCCCGCTCGTCGGGAGTTTGGCGACGGTTAGCCTTGATATCAAAGAAAATCTGCTGCTGTTGAGCAATGGATCGAAATGCCGAAATCATTGCCAAAGAAATACCATCCCGTCGCGCCGCTTGGTCTAGTTCGCGGAAACTTTCGGCCGCCGCTGAACGCAGCAAAAATAGCCCATCAGCGGAAATCGCCACTAAATCGTCTTCCGGCGCTTCCTCGTAGGGCAAATGGCCCAACAAGTCATCGGAATTAATCGTCGGCGACGCGTTGGGATCCGACACTTCCTCCACGTCAGGCGTTTTGGGAGCAAATAAGTCGCCTGCCAACAAATCCTCTAGCTGTCCTGTACTCCACGCCCACAGAGCCATTGCAGCAATTCCAGCAAATACCAATGCCAGCGCCCCTAAGAGCCAACCCAGCCCTCCCTTTCGGGGTTTCTTAGTCGCTGGATAGCCGCCGTCACGCACTGCCTCAGCCACCTCTGTGGAGATACGGCTTCGACGCCCTGATGCTGTCTGGGAAAGCGATCGCCCAAAGCCAATATCATCAGTTTCCGACTCGGATTCCTTAGATGCGGCAGACTCATCCATGGCACGTAAAAGCTAGTGCTTAAAAGTTATATTTCGCCAAACCAAACGGCTTTGATCGCCAAACCAAAACCGCCGCTCACGAAGTTTAGCCGATCCACACTAAGCTCTCTGCAGCCTCGTCATAGCCACTGTCACGACTCAAGCCAGAGCAGGTGGTCACTTCACTGGTGCTATCCTCTGCCTTTTTATAGTCAGTGGTGGAGGCCGCTGCGGCACCAGATACCGTACCGTTACGCTGTCCAGACGCAACAAACCCTTTCCGATGCTGGCTTGCCGCCGGACGCAATGTGGTTGTCCGATTTGATGGGCTGGCAGCCTGCCGTGGCTTACGATTACCCGGAGGTGCTGCCGGGGGCCCCGTGACAAATCCTTTACGATGGGCAGGCTTCTGATTAACGGTAGCTTTTTGCCAAGCCAGGGACTTTTGCAGCGATCGCCGCTCTGGCTCAACCAACTTGTCTACAAAATACTCAACGGTTTTCTCTTTGATCCAGCCACGCTGCACCAAAATTTCGCCGAACCGCAGTCCGGTCATTTCCTGATCATTGAGCACCACCTGAACCTGGGCAGGACTAATCAATCCTGCTTCCACGAAATAGGCTCCTAAAGGACGAAACATAGGGTCAGCAACGGCTGTTGCCATCCCTTGAACCGCCCTAGAACTCCTCTCTGATGTGTGCGTCATGATAAACCTCAACAAACAAAGCCTTTATGCTCGCCTAAAACCCGGGAAGAAGGCTTAGGGAAATCTTGCGAAAGCAAACCTAACTATTAGCTCAAACGACCCAAACGCTTTCGAGAACTTTGTCCTTCAACAAAGTTGCCCTTGGAAAGCGCATAAGCAGCGCTGGAATTTCCCCCTAGGCAGGCGGGAGACCATTATCCTTAAGCAAAAGCTGGCACAATGCCTAACACTTTTCAACTCTCAGACATTCAAACAGGAAAATATGCAACATTGATCAACTATTCACAGGCGTCTCTGCCGCTTTCAGAAATTTAAGAGACAGCAGCGTTAAAGCCCGGCTTATTAACCAAAGCTTTGCAACCTTGAAACAGCAAACCATGAGAGGAGTGAGAATTCGAGTGCTTTCCGTATATTTACTAGGCTAACATGCCCCACAAAATTCTTGGACAGATTAAGAAAGTAAAGAAGAGCTATTGAGAGGGTAATCGGTAGCGTTCATATTGCTCAAAGGGTTGGCAAATCCAGCGATCGCCGTCCACCTGGTCAATGTAGTAGTCGGGGGTCACCGCTGAAGTGGATTTACACCATAGGGTGGCCGTTTTAATTATTTCCACGTCTTGCCCATGGTGTTGGTGTAGCCACTGTAGCGATCGCTGAAGGGTACTTCCAGAATCTGCCAAATCATCCACTAGAAGCACGTTGGGACCCAGACGAGGCACCGTGGTGGACAGGGTTTGAGAGAGGGTCACCCCTAGGCGATCGCGCCCCACCTCTCCGCCGTAGGAGCGCACTGAGAGAATAGCAAGGGGTTTATCGTGGATTCTGGACAGAATATCCCCAACCCTTAAGCCGCCGCGAGCAATGCAAACGATTGCATCAAAGGTCCACTGGGAATGGTGAATATTTAAGGCAAGCTGCTCGATTTTTTGATGATAGTCATCCCAGGAAACGTGTAAATCATCGGAAGAAGAGCTCCCAGGCAAGGTGTCGTCCGGCGGTGAGGACATTGGAGGTCGCGACGCAGAATCCCAAGTCATAGAAGAACTAGAGTACAGATTGATGGAGACACAATTGGTAGAGCAGATTGTCACCAAGGCAACGCTCAGTTAATCCTCGATGCCCAGCAGCAAGGGTTTCAGCCCCAATTTTTTCGCAAAAAGCATTGATGACGGCACTACACCAGACGTTAACTCTTAACGAGCGCGCGCCCCAGATCACACAAGTTTTACGCAAAGGAGAATACACGCTCTCCAATGAGGAACCCCAAAGGCCGTAGCCTTAACCCCTTAATTTTCAAGCTGTGCCATTGCAGTCACTAGTGACAGCGCCATGGTCATTCTACAAATTCAGAGTTAACAAACCGCAGACCTAAAACAGGTTGAGGATGTCCAGCTGCTCTTGAACCGCTGTTTCTGACGATGCACTTAGGGGAGAGTTTGTTTCTTGGATACTTTTTAAATTTGTAGTTTTTTTAATTTTTTTGTCATTGGTTTTACGGAGCCCCGTGGCGATACGGGAGTGCTTCTCGATTTGCCCCATAACTTGGCGAGCGCGGTGGATAGTTTTTTGGGGCAAGCCAGCTAAACGAGCCGCCTCGATGCCATAGGATTTATCGGCACCACCCGGCTGAACCTGGTGGAGGAAAACAATGCGATCGCCCTGCTCTTGGACCGTCACTTGAAAGTTAGCCACGGTGGGAATCAATGCCGCCAGTTCATTTAGCTCGTGGTAGTGGGTGGCAAAAATGGCGCGGGTTTTAAGATCATTGGCGAGATATTCAGCAACGGCCCAGGCAATGGAAAGTCCGTCAAAGGTGGCGGTGCCCCGTCCGATCTCATCCAGCAGCACCAGCGATCGCTCGGTGGCGTGGTTGAGAATATTTGCCGTTTCATTCATTTCCACCATAAAAGTGGACTGCCCGGTGGCTAGGTCGTCCACAGCTCCCACCCGGGTGAAAATGCGATCGCTAATGCCCAATGTCGCCCCTTGAGCCGGAACGTAGCTGCCCACCTGGGCCATCAACTGAATCAGCCCCACCTGGCGCAAATAGCAGCTTTTACCGCTGGCATTGGGACCAGTAAGAATTACCAAATCGGGAGGATGGGACCTGGCAGTGTTTTTATCAGAGCTGCCTAGGGCGGTGGAGTTGGGCACAAAAAATCCGTCGGGCAGGGAATATTCCACCACCGGGTGACGACCCTGGGTGATTTTCAGGGCGCGATCGCGGGTCATGGTTGGGCAACAATATCCTCGCAGAACCGCAACTTCGGCGAAACAGGTGAGCACATCCACAGCAGCGACGCCCCGAGCCACGGAGCGAATGGGATCCGCAAGCTCCCCGGCCCCGTTGCGCAACTGACAAAAGATTTCGTATTCCAGCAGATTGGTTTCGTCCTGAGAGGATAAAATCCGCGCCTCTCGCTCCTTCAGTTCTGGGGTAATGTAGCGCTCTTCGTTAGTCAGAGTTTGCTTGCGAATGTAGTCGTCTGGCGCCAGGTCCGCTTTGGCGCGGGGAATGCCAATGTAATAGCCAAAGGTTTTGTTGAAGCGAACTTTTAGGGTCGACAGCCCCAGCCGTTCCCGTTCCCGCTGTTCCAACGCCGCCAGCCAGGTTCGATCATCCACTGCCCGCGATCGCAGCTCATCTAACTCCCCGCTAACCCCATCGCGAATCAGACCCCCTTCAGTAATGGAAATGGGCAAATCCGCCCGCAAAAAACTTTTTAGGCGCAACGCTAGCTTTTCCAGCGGCTCCGGTACCTGGTTCACGGCTTTGAGGTAAGGAGACTGACAGGTCGCCACTAACTGCGCTAAATCCGGTAGCTTTTGCAGAGAGTCGGCTAAAGCCATAAGTTCTCGGGCATTAGCAGTGCCGGCCCCCGATCGCCCTGCCAGTCGCTCCAGATCGTAAATTTGTCGCAAATTTGCCTGCAGATCCCGCCGCAGTTGGGTGTTGCCAATCAGTTCCCCCACGGTCCGATGGCGGGCAGTAATAGATTTGGTATCCAACAACGGCTGCAGCAACCATCGTCGCAATGCCCGGCTGCCCATACTGGTCACCGTTTGGTCCAACGCCCATAACAAAGACCCGTGTAATAACCCATCCCGCACTGTTTGTACAATTTCTAAGTTGCGGCGAGTTTGGTGATCCAGGATTAAATAGTCAGTAATGGTATAGGTTTTCAAGGTTTGCAACGGCACCTGATCCCCCTCCACAGCGTTGCCGTCGCTGCCCCCCTTAAAGGTGTCCTGGATGTATTCCAGCAGTCCCCCGGCGGCCCGAATGGCTAGGGGCAGGCGATCGCACCCTAATCCCTCCAGCGATCGCACCCGAAACCGCTGCATTAACCGTTGCCGCGCTTCATCGAGCCCAAAAGCCGACGCCGGACGGAGAGCGTAGCAAAATTCCTGGGGTAGGGCATCGGAAATTTTGCCGCCGCGATTTTCCAAAGAATCGCGACTTTCCCCAGGGCGCAGTAATCCCACCAGATCCGGCGCATCCACCGGCGTCAGAACCTCCGACGGCTGCAGCCGCAATAGCTCCTGGGTTAACGGATCCAGTCCTTCCCCCTGGGTGGTCCAAAACTCCCCCGTGGACACATCCCCGTGGGCCAGCCCCCAGGTATTGCCCGCCACCACCGCCGCCGCCAAAAAATTATTCCGCCGGGCAGCCAACATCCCCGTTTCAATCACTGTCCCTGGCGTCAAGACCCGGGTCACTTCCCGCCGCACCAGTCCCTGGGCTTGGGCGGGATCCTCCGTTTGGTCAGCGATCGCCACCGCATAACCTCGATTCACCAGCTGAGCTGCGTATCGATTTAACGCATGGTGGGGCACGCCAGCCATGGGCACCCGTCCAATTTTTTTCCCCGCGTCTTTGCTGGTAAGCGTCAGCTCCAACACTTCGGACACCGTGCAAGCATCCTGAAAAAACGTTTCGTAAAAATCTCCCACCCGGTACAGCAGCAGCGCCTGCACGTGGTCGCCTTTTGTGCGCACATATTCCTGCATCATGGGCGTCAAATCATCAAACACCACCTCAAAGCAGTTGCGATTGGGAATGTTGCGATCACCCGGTCCAGTCATAGCCTCGAGAAAAGCAGGGAACTAACAAACACCTGCTCACAGACACCTGAGTTTTCTAGGGTAAACCACCCCAATTGCCTCTACCCCAATTCACAACGATTACAAATACTTCAGGCAACCAAACACAACATTAGGGTCAAAAAATTAGCGTTCGGGGACACAAACGGTAAAGGTGGAGCCTTGCCCCGGGTCAGATTTAACCTCAATAAACCCGCGGTGATCTTCCATAATTTGATAGGCGATCGCTAACCCCAGTCCTGCCCCCTGTCCCACTGGCTTTGTGGTGAAGAAAGGGTCAAAAATTTTTCTTTGAATATCTTCAGCGATACCTGCTCCGTTATCTTCAATGGACACATACACCAACCCTTGGTTGTTTAAGCCTGTACCAATGCGAATGACCTTTTCACGGCAATCTGAATCCAATTCTGAGTCCAATAAAGCATCGGCAGCATTGGCCAAAAGATGCCGAAACACCTGATTCAGTTGGGCGGGATAACACTTGACCAGGGGAAGGGTTCCGTAGTCTTTTTTGACGTGAATGTTGTGCTCTAGCTTATGGGCTAAAACGCGCAGGGCACTGTCGATTCCTTCATGTAAATCCACAGTGTCAACAATTCTGTTATCCAGCCGAGAAAACTTTCTCAGGGCAAGCACGGAGTCCTTAATACGCTTTCCTCCTGATCTGAGAGACCGAATAATATTCGGCAAGTCTTCCAGGAGAAACTCAATTTCCACATTTTCAAGCTGTTCCCTTAAAACAGTGTCGCCATAGGCATCGTGTTCATCACAGTGGGAGGCGATCGCCATTAAATCCTCGGCATAGCCCTCCAAGTGGGTAATATTCCCCGCAATAAAATTAAGAGGATTATTGATTTCGTGGGCAATTCCCGCCACCATTTGTCCCAAGGCAGACATTTTCTCCGTCTGAATGAGCTTCACCTGAGTTTCTTTGAGTTTTTTCAGCGCCTGTTCTGCCTCTTGGGCGCGATCTCGGGCTACTCCTTCCGCCTTTTCCGCAATCTCTTCCTTTTCCTTTAAAGCCTACTTTAGCCTGTCCTTTTGTAGTTCCAGCTCCTGGGTTAGGTCGTCCTTACTCGTTAACAACGTCAGGAAATCAGCGATGGAATCGTGAATTGCAAAATCTGGCGTTGCAGGATTGAGAGATGATGGGAAGTGATCAGCCATCGAATCCAAACTCCCCCGACCTATGCAATGCCCTCGCTGTCAGTCCACCGCCATTTCAAAAAATGGCTTCCGAGGCTCTAAACAGAATCATCGCTGCCGTGACTGTGGGCGGCAATTCATTGAAACTCCTCAAACTCACCGAGGCTACAGTGACGACGTGCGAGAACTGTGTCTGAAGACTGACGGGGTGACAAGAAGGCTAAAAGGCTTCCTGTATCTTCCTCTTAGCCCTT
>CALGDE010000148.1 GCA_937883785.1 uncultured cyanobacterium | reverse complement strand
CTTGATGATGCGCAGGTTAGCTAATTAAGATTTACTTTATAAATTAGCTCTTAAGCGACGAGCCGTCGTTGCAAGAAAAATCCCTAAGAGAAGCTCTCAATTCTGATTCTTTTCCAGAGGTCACTGTAAGTTATTTTTCCCACGGTTACCCTACATTTTCCTTGCCACCAAAGGATATTAATCAGCTGCGTTTGTTTCATGGTTCCTGTCGGCAAATTGGCGATCGCGACCTGGACGCACTACCAATTTTGGACCTGGCGATCGCCGAAACAGCGCACCGCCCCGATGATCGTCCCCACCAGCTTTTTATGACGGGAGATCAAATTTACGGTGATGATTTATCGCAGCCGTTGCTGTGGGGAATTCAGGTTAATTGCGATCGTCTGTTTGACTGGACTGATGCATTAGACATTGACCCTTTGATCCGTCAAAAAGGAGATAAATTTCCCAAGGATCGCACCCGACTAGCCAGAGATTTAGCTGGCTTTACCGCATCCTTAAAAAACTCGCCGGAGAAGTCCAAAAGTCACCTTTTTCGCTTTCAAGAATATTGCGTTATTTATCTACTCTCTTGGTCCCAATGTTGTTGGGATATTGATTTTCCCACTGCTTCTGAGCGGGGGCTAAAGGGAAAGGAAGCTCGTAAGTGGACGGCAGAGGTAAATAATTTACATCAGTTTAAAGCGTCCCAACCGTATGTGCGTCGGGCTTTAGCTAATATTGCCACCTATATGATTTTTGATGACCATGATGTTAGCAACGATTGGAATTTAAACAAAACCTGGTGCGATCGCGTTTACGGCAAGCTTCTAGGGCGTCAGGTGGTGCGAAATGCTCTCCTTACCTACGCCCTATTTCAGGGATGGGGCAACACGCCAAACCAGTTTTCTAAGGGAACAATAGGAGAAGAATTAATAACTCAAACAGAGCGCTGGAGTCAGTCAGGGGGAGCAAATCACAAAGCCACAAAAAATATTTATGAGCTGTTAGGATTGCCGTTCATTGACTCATCTGAACAGCCTAAGTTTATACGAGATGGCAACTGCTTTTGTTTGTACCATGCTTCTCCTTGTCTTCAGTGGCATTATCGAATAGAGACGACTAACTATGAAGTCATTGCCTTAGATACCCGCACCCAGCGAGGGTATCCTGCGGGGGACAGTAACGCAATTCCACAGTTGTTAAGTCCCTCCGCGTTTGAAGAGCAGCTTGGGGCAATGTTAGATCCCAAAAATAGCGATCGCCCCGACAACTTTTTGACCTTTGTGATTGCACCAACGAATGTTTTTAGCCTTGAGTTATTGAGAACCGCACAGCGTTTTTCCCAGCGCCTCGGGCGTGTGTTTGACGCTGACGTAGGAGACTCGTGGAATTTAGAAGAGGAAACACGGGCTGAATTTCTAGCTAGTTTATTTAGAAATCGCGATCGTATTGTGATTTTGACAGGAGATATTCATTTTAGTGCGGCTTTGCAGTTGACCTACGAAAGCGATCACCAAAAACATCCCAAGAGTTTAATTCAACTAACGGCAAGCGCAATATCTAATTCAGATACTGCTACGGCGTTTTTACATACCATCTTCAAGTCTTTCTTTCCTGAGCGAGAACGCCATTGGCATAGAAATAATGTCCATTATTCCACTCATTGGATTAGCAGAAGTCCTGCCAAATCTCTCTCTTGGGGTGATCGAATTCCTTGGTTGTTAGATAACCTTAAAAATCCCAACGCCAGCCTAATTATTAAGTGGTTCCAAAGAGCCCTGTTGTACTTTTGGACTCGTCGTTGGATTCAAGAGGGAAAAGAGGTGATTGGACTCAATAATCTGGCAGAAGTAAGTGTTGAGAGTAATCACACCCACAACGGATCTAATGGAAGCTTTGTTGATAGCTATTTGAGTGTTTCTCAGCTCGTATATTGGTACACAACTTGGGACTCGGGAAAGATTGTGCGCAGTGAATTTAATGGATTCCGAAACAAGAAAATTGTTGGGCAGCCAGTCCGAAAAGAACCTGCTGCGCAGAAGCTGGGGGGTAAAAGACAACGTCTTGGATAAAGAGAAATTCTGATTTTCTAGTATGTGCTATCCAAATAGTTATTAGAGTAATATCTATCTTTTGAAGGGATTGTCTCAAACTTTAGCGCCATGTTTGCATTGCCGCACTTCCGTATTCTTATGGTGAAATGAGCAGAAGAGGGAACCTATTTATGAATTTAGTTAATTTTATTTCCAACTTATTTAAGTCTATTCGTCGATTAGGAGCAGCCTTAGTGTTGGGGATTTTGCTGTCAGTGATGTCCTGGTGTAACGTGACGGAAAATGTGGCGATCGCAGGCACAAACAGTTCTAGTATCTCTGATAAAGCAGCGGCGGTTGCTGACAATATTGCGGCTGGAACAAGTAAGCGTATTGAGGGGAAAGCCCAGAAGGATATTGGTACCACTCAGCGGGCAATTGGCAACATTAGTAGTGAGATTGAAGGTGGTACAAACCAGGTAATTGGGCGGGCGAAAGAAGATATTGGTCGCACTCAGCGAGCTACCGAAGAAGTGCGCGGTGAAGTGCAAGAAGAGGCTGGTTCTGCCATTGACTCTATCAAGAACTTCTTCGATTAATTTATAGTGAAAGAGTCCGGAAAATACTTTGATTGTGGCTTTTTCAATATATGGTGGTTGGCTGTCCGACCACTTTTTTACTGTGTTGACGTGGCGAATTTTAAGCTAGCCAATGTAGATGACTCCTATAGTTACAGCGCTGCTGTCAAAAACAGGCGGCACCCTAATTGTGTCGAAAAAATCTAGAATACAGAAGAACAAGAAAGAGCTTCGAGCGTGAAATCTGCGGATTATGCAGTTACTGTGGTTTCGGCGGGATTTGCGCCTACTGGACAACGAATGTGTGGCAGCGGCGGCTAACTGTGGTGATCAGGTCGTGCCCTTTTTTGTTGTGGATCCATGGTTTTATCAAAATACTCAGCTAACGCCGGTTCGTATTAATTTCTTATTTCAATCGCTATTGGATTTAGATCGAAATTTACGGGTTCGAGGCAGCCAGCTTTATCTTCTTGAAGGTAATTCCGTTGATATTATTCAGCGATTAGTTGACTACTTTAGCCAGAAAGATAATGAGTTAAGATTGCTGTTCAATCGTGACGTACAAGTTCGCTACGGTATTAATCGCGATCGCCAAATCAAACAGTTTTGCAAAGATCAAAATGTAGATTTATTTATTGGCACTAACCACTATATTCAGCAGCCAAAGATAAATTGGGAAACTTGGCTAAAGGATCATAAGAGTTACTTAAAAGGGGCGATCGCTCCAGCGCCAAAACGCATCAAAACAGCGCAGCTCAGCTGGGAAAGTTCAGATCTGCCAATTGTGGATTTTCCGACACTCTTTAATAAGTACAAGCGATTCTGGAATTTGCGGCGAATTGATTTTCGTGGGGGCGAAACTGCTGCCCATGAAACGTTGCGATCATTTGCCGATCGCCGTTTCTGGGGATACCACTGGCGACTTTCTCAGCCCTGGTTAGCGCAAAAAGGATCCACGTCCCATTTATCTCCCCATCTAACTTTTGGCACAATTTCCACTCGGATTATTTATCAGGAAATGCAGCGACGATTGAGACAGTTGGAGGATGAGGATCATCCTCGGGCAGTGAAGGCTGATTTTTCCATAAAGAGCTATTGCGATCGCCTACGATGGCACGATTCTTTCACTCAGCGTTTATATTACCGCCCTGATATTGGGGAGAAAAATTATTATCGCGAGTACGACGACTGGTATTCGTCGGAGCCGTTGGAGGGGGAAAAGGCAGAATTATTCGAGGCTTGGAAAGAAGGGGAAACGGGATTTCCAATTATTGATGCCAGTATGCGCCAGCTTAAGACGATGGGCTGGATGAACTTTCGGACGCGGGCAATGTGCGTGACGTTTTTAACGATTAACTGTGGCGTTTCTTGGCACCATGGCGCTGAGCATTTTATGGATTGTTTGGTGGATGGAGATATTGCGATTAACCATTGGCAGTGGCAAATGCAGGCGGGAATTACCAACCCTTTTTCCAATAGTTTTCGAATTTACAATCCTAGTAAAAACTTGGTAGATCGCGACCCGAATTTACAGTTTATTCGCCATTGGGTGCCGGAATTGCGGGGCTATAGTTTGCCGGAAATTGAACAGAAGCGATATTTGGACAGAAGTTCTTATCCTGATGAAATAATTGACTGGAAACAGACGCGAAAAGTTAATGGGAAAGTAATTTCAGAATTGCGGGCGATTGTGCGACAGCGATTGAAAGCGGAGCAGGGGGAAGAGTTTGAAGCGGCGCAAAAGGTGAAGGGCGTAATTGAGCGGTATATGAAGTTCAAACAACAGGAATATGAGCGATCGCGACATCAACAATTGGAACTATTTTGACGACTCCAACACTTCAAACGTAAGCCCTGCGTATTGGGTTAGACGGGAGATTAGGATTGTGCCAAAAGCGGTGGCAGGAGTCCAAAAGCCGCCAGTTTTCTCTTCGTTATTTGCCAAACATAAGCCCGCTTGCGCCAGGATTTTGGCGGTGGATCCATAGCCGGGATCGCGATCTCCCGTAACTTTCACAGTAATCGTTTTGCCCGCCGCCGTTTCTCCCCAAAACCGTAGGTCGTAAAAGCCGTTTTCCTGGGATTCTTCGCTGGGACCTTCGCCGGGGGCTGGGATGATTTTTTCCAGTAGGCTGGGGGCGATCACCGCTGCAATGCCGAATATATCGAGGGCAAATTTTAAACCGTAGGCTTGGAGGAAACCGGGCGCGTTGGTTCCCGCCAACATTCCTTCGTCGTACTGGAACGTGTTGCCGTATGCCCAATCCGCTAGGCTATTGGAGCGCAGCACCACCGGAGTATTAACGCCCGCCATTACAAACGGCGTCACCCATTCTTCGAACGCATTATCGATTTGTACCGGGATAAGCGTCGGGGGATGGGCGAATTCTTTCGTCCCGTTTTCGCACAAGATGTGAGGATTTTGTAGGGCTTCTCGCAGGGCAGAATCGGCGGCGGCTTCCTTCACAATATTGACGAGGCTTGCGGCGGTGCCTCCCGAAAATCCTCCGCTGGCATCTTTCAATCGCATTTTTACGCGATCGCAATAGTCGCCGAATTGCGCCTTCGCCTGCTGCTGCAAATAAAAAACGCCCAGGTCCGACGGGATTGAATCGAAGCCGCAACAATGGACAATTCTTGCCCCCGACTGCTGGGCGATCGCCTCATACTTATCCAGCATTCGCCGCACCCACTGCACCTCCCCGGTCAAATCGCAATAATCCGTGCCCGTTTCCGCACACACTTTCACCAGGGTTTCGCCATACAGCGCATAGGGTCCCACCGTCGTAATCACTACCTTGGTTTGCCCACACAGTTCCCGCACCTGTTGCTCGTCCGTCACGTCTACCATAAGGACTGGTGGCGGGTTTTCTCCCAGGCGACTTTGCACACGATTCAGTTTTTCCACAGAACGTCCGGTGATCGCCCAGGAAAAGGTTTCCACTTGGGCATGGTCCAGCAAATAGGCACAAACAATTTGCCCCACAAACCCAGTGGCTCCTACTAAAACAACGTCAAAAGTTGGGGACATAGGGCACACAAAAAGCTCTTCCCTTTCAGCATAAATGCAGTTTTATATGCAGCTTTGAGTATTCTGAGGCTGTTTCAACCAGTTGATTGAGCTAGTGATCATAGTTAAATTAGCAGCGCCATTTCACAATTACCTGGATCCTTTGCCCATTGCACTCAGTACCTATTGCAGGCAAGATAACGGTCGAAATGAAATTATATTGGAAAGAATCCTATGGCAATCACTGCAGTATCAACTCTTCGGCGCAACAGCCTCAAGTTTTTCATGGCAATTGTCCTTCCAGTCGCAGTGTTGACGGGCTGTGGGGAACCCGCCGACGATCCCAAGGCTGGGGCGGGAGACTCAAGTGAGGTAAGTGAAACTAGTGCTCCTGCGGCTGCGGAATCCAAGGATGGAGAGGAACCCGCTGCTGAGGTGGCTGAATCGTCAGAAATCTGTTCCATTCTGGGTTGCAGCGACACCAAAGGATGGATTCCCAAAGTTGTGGCAGATGTGGGGCTGAAAAAGGGAATGAGCTTAGACGAGGCAGAGGGGGTTCTGCCCGGAGCGAAGGCGATCGACCAATTCGGTTTTAGTACGGTGGAGGTGAGCGATATCCCCGGCTTGAAGGGATACAAGCTCTTTTTCCTGGAGTTGGAAGGCAAGCCGCGCACCCTACACACCCTGAAGTTGCTATTTGAGACTGAACTCAAGACCAAATATTCCTTTGAAGAATTGATTGCAGAATTCTCCAAGAAATACGGTGATCATAATGAGGGTTCAGCTACTGACACCAGTGTGATCTGGTCAAACACGGATCTCGGCAAGATTGCCCAGCTTTCGAGCATTGGTAGCGATCTTGAGTTTGAGATTGAGCTGCTTGAGCGATAGGTCGCGCCAGAAGTCTGCCTTCAGCATCGGGCTGGAGCTGTAGATTTTCTGCGAATCCCAAAAACTGAGAAGCCAGGAGGTGTTCCCGAAATGCCTCCTGGCTAAAAGTGTATGGGCATCGTGATGATTCTGACCGTGCTCAGCACCCACTACGCGATCGCCCACAAAATCCACACTGAACTGCGCGCAAAGAAAGACCTAGAGCGCATCGAAAAAGAATTTATCAGCGATACGGATCCTTAACTTCGGGGTTTATTTTGATCCTCCGCTGCCCGTAACACCGCCTCCCAATCCCCCTGAATCAACGCCAACTTTTGCCGCCGCTTCCACCCCTTAATCTCCCGCTCCCGCCGTAGCGCCGCCGACCAATCCCCACAAAACTCCGCAAACACCAACTCCACCGGCAACCGCGATCGCGTATATTTCGCCCCCCGCCCCGCCTGATGCTGCCCTAGCCGCCGCATCACATCCACCGTCGCCCCTGTATACAACGACCCATCACCACACCGCAAAATATACACATACGCCATCGTCACCCCACCCAAAAAACGCAACCTCTCCACCCGTAGCTAAACCAGACCCACATAGGGCAAATGCGCAATTTCTACAGCAGCCGTAATCTGCAACGTTTTCAAGCCCAGCGATCGCGCCCCCGCAATATTTTTCGGCGTATCTTCCAAAAATAAAGTGCGCTCAGGATCAAGCTGTTGCTCATCAATTACCCGCTGGAAGATGCTGGCATTAGGTTTGCGATCGCCCATCTCATGGGAGAAATAAGCTTTTACGAAATAGTCATCCCAACGTGCCCCCGCATCCCCCGTTGTTTCTCGCAAAAGCTCATCACATCGCCCCTTATGAATCGCATTATTATTTGATAGCAAAAACGTAGGCGTCGGCGTTTTTTGAAGCGATTTCAAAAACTCTAGGCGAGCAACAGGAACATCCAAAATTAACGCATTCCAAGCTGTGTCTAAATCGCGATCGCTCAGTTGAGTTTCTGATAGTTTTAGGAGCGATCGCAGCCCCGCCCGAAACTCCACCGCCTCAATCAAACCCGCCTCAAACTTGTTAAATAAATCCGTTTTCGCTTGCTGAGTGTAAAGACTTGCCACATCAAAACCACAGTGGGCACTTAAGTCATTAATGGTGCGTTGATAATCCAGATTAATAATCACGCCCCCCAAATCAAAAATCAGCGCATCAAAACCAGCCAAATTTATCAGCGAATTCACCATTAATACACCCGTAAAAACTATTAGTCATCACCAGCAAGACGCTTCTTCAAATCCCGAATTGCCGCACTAGTGTTTCGACTGTAGGCAATATCTAAACCTTGATCGATAATCTTAGCTACGTTGAAATTCTCAAAATATTGACTATGAGATTGCAGCTTATACTTATCATCAAAAAGCCGATAAATTAGAGTTTCATCACGGCGAAATAGCCAGACTTCTGGAACTTTATAGGGCAAATAATCTTCCACGTTGGAGTAGTTTATAACATCCACTTCCAAGACTAAATCTGGCGGCGGATCATTTGCCCAATCGATATATTTTTTTCCAGAAACTGCTTCCCAATTATTGATATAAAAACAGTAATCTGGCTCAATTCCGCTTTCCTCTGGTAACTGCATTGTCACTGAAGTAAAAGAGTCATACTCGCAATCTTTTGAATCGAGTAGCACCTTAATAATGTCCGCAATCAAACTTGAATCTCTGCCATGTTGAGGAAGCGGGGACATCAGCAAAATTTCTCCAGCACGGTATTTTAGGCGAGGGATGGAATTGTCGCCCCGTTGGTCACATAGGGTTTGATAGTCCTGCCAAGTGGCGGGCGATCGCACTACCGTTCCTGGAGAGAGATAAAGTTTTTCAGGCGAAACAACCGTCAGCATGGTTAACTCCAAAGAGCATGCATATTAATGGCACGCGTATAATGGCACGCTCATTAATTGTGCCCCAGTATTTTGCTTGAGTACTGAAAAATTGAGATTTCAAGGATGGCAGGACGACGGCGACTATTGATTTTGACGGGGGCGATCGCCGTCTGGTTTGCCATTTTTGCCTGGGTCACGGTGGGAGATTTGTCGTTGCCGTTGCTGGCGGGCGATGACACTGACGTATGGGATTACACCGGCTTTTATTTTTCTCAATATCTACGCTGGGACTGGCTAGGCGGAATTTTGCCAGTTCCCCAGTTGGATTTGATTAACAATGCGGTGTTTTATCCTCAGGGCACCACCAGCGTTTTCCAAGCCTGGGGGATGGAGCGAGATCTTCTATGCGGCTGGCTTTGGGAAGGGTTGGGAGCAGGACCGTGGGTGAAGTTGTATTTTCTGGGTTCGGTGGCAGTTGGGTTGACCGGAACAGCAGCGCTGCTCTGGCGAGATTTTGGTCCTGGGCGATCGCTGGGAGCGGCCACCATTGCTACGCTGTTTAATTTTTACGGGCTAATCCGTAAATTCCCGTACCACGTCAATATTTCAGTCTTTCACTGGACTCTGCTCAGCATCGTCACTGACTTTGTCATTGTCGGGCGAGTGGTGCGGGGTGAGCGGGTTAGTGTCGGTTGGATTTTGTGGCGGGTGGCGTTGGTATTGTTGGTGCTAGGGCAGGATTTGGGGTATGTGGCGGGCTATGGATTAATGTCTCTAACGGTATGCCAGGGATATGTTTTTGCCTTATTAATTTGGCGAAGGTTTAAAAGGAGAAATGGGCGAAAAGGACGCAGAGATTTTCGTGATTTAGTGACAGTAACTCGACAGAAAAGCAATATTTTCAGCCATATTTATAGCGATCGCCTAGCTTTATTTTCAATCGGCGCGATCGCCTGGGGACTGTGGCTGTACTTGCCGCTAGTTTTGCAGATTTACACCACAGCAACGGCGTTCGACTTTTCCGAAGTGTATGGGCGCGTTTGGTTCTCCAATCCCCTACGGTTGCTATTACCAATATTGCCCAATCTAAATCCAACAACACTGCCGGAAATTTTCCCCGCCGCCATCGAAGATCCTTGGGACGGCGTCGTAGGGTGGTTTGTGTTGGCGATCGCCGCAACCGGTTTCTGGCAATCTCGCCGTAACTGGCGCGTTTATCTACCATTCGTCATCATGCTGGCGCTAGTGCTCGCCTATCATCCCCAGGATTTTCCTACCCTAAAGCTATTTCCCTGGTCCAGGTTCAACCGAGTGGGCGGTCGGATAACGCTACTGTTGCCAATTTTTGCGTCCCTATTTGTCCTGGGAATTCAATACCAACGCTGGCCAAAACGTAGAATCTTGGCAGCGGCTTTGCTGATTATTGGTGGACTCGAACTGACAACGGCATACGGGCTTAAGCTGGGCGATCGCCTCCCCCTAATCCCCGCCCAAACTCAAAACTATTTCTCCACAATTCGCGACAGGTCAGGGGAAGCAATTTTGGATTGGCCCCTCTGCGCAATCGGCGGCAACGGCATCGGCGGCATCAACGGACTCTGCCCCTACGCCAGCACTGACCCAGCGATTCCCTGGCTTAGCCGCTTTCACGGCAAAAAGGTAATGGGGCAATATTTCGGACGCTTGCACCCCAGCCAAATCGAGCCATATTTGCAAATGGGATTGCACCGCTTGATGCAACCGAACCATCCCGATATTTACCGCGCCACCGGAGAGCGCCGCTGCTTCAAACCAGGAGAGTGGGACTTCTTCGAGCGACTCTATCGCAGCCAAGATTTTGCCGGGATTCAACTCCACCGCGATCGCCTCCCTGACCCGTGCTACCAGGAATTTACCCGGCGTTTCGGCGATCCCATCGCAATCGCCACCCTTCCCAAAATGGGCACCCTCGCTTTTATTCCCAATACCCAAACCCCAGAACTAACCAAAGAGTTGCTAGCGTTCGATCCGCCTTTTGATGACCCAGAATTGGGACATCCCGACGGCGTGGATTTGATGGATGTGGCGATCGCCCGTGGTCTGGATACCCAAGGGCTCAGCCGGGTTCGGGAACGGCAAACAGGGCGATGGCGTTGGGCGATCGGCAACACCACAACACTAACCTTGACCTTGGAGCGATCGCAGCGGATGCGCTTGACCTTTGGCGGCGTTACTGGGATCCCCAATCAAGCCATTATGCTCACGATCCAAAATGGTCAAACACCACAAATAATTAAATATCCCGCCCTTCCCGATCAACCCCTGGAGTACGCCGTAGACTTCACTGCTCCCGCCGGAGAGTCCAAAATCGAATTTAAATTCGCCGAAACTGCGGTCGGACAATCCTCCAGCCCAGCCGCCGGTGATCGCCCCTTAGCGTTTAGATTCACGACGCTACAGCTCAAGCCAATCCAAGTTTTTTGATGCCGTCACCAAAGCAAAGCGCCCCCAGCCAACATAAGCAAGCTGGGGACGCAAGATTAACGGAACCGTTGATGGTTTCTAGAACTAGCCTTAAGGACTAACCTTGAGGATCGGGGGGAGTGGTTGCTACGGGAGGAGCGATCGCCCGAGCTGTTTCCGTTGCCTCAGGAGACTTAAGGGTTGCCTGAAGCATTTCCGTTTTGACCACGGCGTTATTAGCCAGCGTAAACAACGGATTCGCCAAAATCCCCGACAAGGTAGTTGCCACCATCGTCAACACCAAACCCACCTGTAAAGGACGCATTCCCGGCAAAGTCCACTGAATTTTGGGATAGTTTTTGATGGCAACCGACATTTCTTGAGGCTCTTTCACCACCATCATTTTCACCACGCGGATGTAGTAATAGATGGAGATAACGCTGGTGATTAAGCCCACCAATACCAAGGGATACAAGCCTGCTTGCCAGCCGACCCAGAACAGGTAAATTTTGCCGAAGAAGCCAGCCAGTGGCGGAATCCCTCCCAAGGACAGCAGGCAAATACTAAAGGCTAGGGTCAGAAGCGGATCTTTTTGGTATAGCCCCGAATACTCGCTAATTTCGTCGGTGCCGGTACGCAGGGAGAACAGAATGACGCAGGTGAATCCACCCAGGTTCATAAACAGATAAATCAGCAAGTAGAACAGCATACTGGCGTAGCCATCTACGGAGTTGGACAGCAGCCCAATTAGAACAAATCCCGCCTGGCCAATGGAGGAATAAGCCAACATCCGCTTCATGCTGGTTTGCGCCAGCGCCACCACGTTACCCAGCACCATACTCAAGATAGCTAGGGCCGTGAACACAAAGTGCCATTGCTCAGAGACCAGCGGGAAGGCAGCAGCCAAAAGACGCACTGCAAGGGCAAATCCGGCGGCTTTAGACCCTACGGACAGGAAAGCCACCACAGGGGTGGGCGATCCTTCGTATACATCGGGAGTCCACTGGTGGAAGGGAACGGCAGAAATCTTAAAGGCAATACCGGCAACCACAAACACTAGGGCAACGATCAAACCTAGGGGAGGCACGTCGGCATTTTCAGCGAGATTGGCAGCGATCGCCGTCAGTCGCGTTTCACCACCGGACAGTCCGTACAACAAGGACGCCCCATAAAGCCAAATCGCCGAACTGGAGGCACCAATTAGCAAGTATTTCAGCGCCGCCTCGTTGGAGCGTGGATCCCGCTTCATATATCCCGTCAGCAAATAAGACGAAATACTCAAGGTTTCCAGCGCCACGAAGATCATCACCAGCTCGTTCGCGCCCGACAGAAACATGCCACCAACGGTGGCCGTAAGCAAAATGATTAAAAATTCCCCCAATGCCGTCCCTGTCCGTTCCACATAGGTAATAGACATTAGGATGGTGACAATTGAGGACAGGGCAATAATGCCTCGGAAGAGAGTACTCAGGGTGTCGCCACTAAATCCGCCTAGAAATGCGATCGGATCCGCCGGGTCCCACTGTAGCCATAGGGCTCCCAGGGATGCGGTTAATCCTGCGATCGCCACGTAGGGGGTCCAGCGCACCGAGGTGCGTCCCACAATTAAGTCAATTAGCAGCACCGACAGCAGTGTCAGGATGACTACCCCTTCCGGCATAATCACCCAGGCATTGAGCTGAGATGCAACGTTTGAAAATTCCATAAGTCTCTCCGATCGTTGCCGAGGTCTGCAGTCTCCTTCGCACTGCCCTGATCCAGCCTAAACGAGTGAACCTCACTCATAAAAGCGCCACAGAACTATGCCATCAGAGAACACGCCCCAAGGTATTTTAGCGGTACCCGCCGAGAATCGGGCGTCTAAACCCGATCCTATGAGAAAACCTAATGTCAATTCTAGTCCTACCGATAGATTGCTGGGGCTAGAACGGGAGCGGGCATGGGTCACTATCGACCTTAATGCCCTGGCTCATAATGTGCAGGTCCTTCAACGATGGGTGGGGCCGCGGGTGGAAATTATGGCGGTGGTCAAAGCGGATGCCTACGGACATGGGGCGATCGCCGCGGCAAACACCGTATTAAGCGCGGGAGCCACCCGCCTAGCGGTGGCAACCCTGGAGGAGGGCATTGAACTGCGCCAGGCAAATATTGATGCGCCAATTTTGGTGCTGGGGCTCCTGCAAAACCTGGTGCAAATGCAAATTGCCGTGGACCACAACCTGGAGCTAACCCTGTGCACTTTGGAGCAGGTGGAGCGGTTGGCAGGGGCGGCGAGGGCTAGCGATCGCCCCTTAAAAGTGCACATCAATATCGACACCGGGATGTCGCGGCTGGGAGTGTCCTGGCAAGATGCGAGATCGCTGGTGCAACAGGTGTACGCCCATCCCAGCTTGGAACTGGCCAGTATTTATTCCCACTTTGCCACCGCTGATGAACCCGACCCCCTGTGGGCAAATCGGCAGCATCGGCGCTTTGATCAGGCGATCGCCCAAATTGAATCCCTGGGTCGTCCCCTGCCGCCTCTCCATATGGCCAACTCCGCCGCCATCCTTAGCAACCGAAATTTTCACTACGACTGGGTGCGCCCTGGTCTGGCCCTCTATGGACTCTGTCCGGCAGAGTTTCTGGGCGATCGCCTAGACCTAAAACCAGTGCTCAGTGTTCATGCTCGCGTTGCCCAAATTCGAACCATTAACCCTGGCGAAGGGGTTAGCTACGGTCATCGCTTTGTTGCCCAGCGCCCCACCCAGGTAGCTACCGTCAGCATTGGCTATGCCGACGGCGTCCCCCGTCGATTGTCCGGTCAACTGTCGGTCATGTTCAATGATCAGCTAATCCCCCAAATTGGCGCCATCACGATGGACCAGTTGCTGCTAGATGTAACGGAGGCTCCACGCCTGAAGCCAGGAAATATGGTGACCCTACTAGGTACCAGCCAATATTCGAGAAAGTTAGCAATTTCTGCACAGGACTGGGCTGATCAACTGGGCACCATTTCCTGGGAAATACTCAGCGGCTTCAGAAATCGCTTACCTCGCATCACATTTCCTATGACGCCCTAAAGCCCCACGGAAGCAACGCAAAAACTAGAGGCTGTCATCATTTGAACCTCGATGACACGCCTTAAAAGCACAGCACCTTTATCAAGTGGGGATTGGGAAGGTCCTCTGAATTTTGAGCAATCGCCACAAATGTTAGCGCAGGGGGACAGGATCCCCCTCAGCCTTCTCTCAAGAAGAGGGCAGCAAGCCCCTATGCAGTTTCCTGGGCGATCGCTCGCATCTTCTCCAAAGCCCGGCGCTCAATTTGCCGTACCCGCTCCCGGGTCAGCTTCATATCTTCACCGATCGCCACCAACCGGTGATCGCCCTCAATTAGCCCGTAACGGCGGCCAATCACATATTTTTCCCTCGGCGATAGCACCGTCATCAATCGTTCTATATGGTCCCGCTGCTCCAGGTCAGTCCAAAAGACTTGCGCTGAATGCCCCGGGTCGGCAATCAGGTCAATTAAACGGTCTTCGGTACTGGAACCCTGGGGCGATCGCGATACCACGTACGCATCGAGACTGCGAGGAGTACGAGTATGGCGCATTAACGCCCAAACGCCGTCGGCAGTGGTTTCTAGCTCCTCCGCTAGCTCTTCCACTGTAGGGGTGCGCCCTAACTTCGCCGTCAGCCGAGAACTCGCCTGGCGCAACTTCCGCACCCGCTCTACCATTTGCACCGGTAAGCGAATGGTGCGCCCTTGATTTGCCAGTCCCCGCACCACTCCCTGGCGAATCCACCAGGTGGCATAGGTACTGAATTTGTAGCCTAAAGCAGGATTGAACTTGTCAGCAGCACGGTCTAAACCCAAATTGCCCTCCTGAATCAAATCAAGCAGGTCCAATCCCCGGTCAGTGTAGCGCTTCGCAATGGACACCACCAGACGCAAATTTGACGAAATTAATTTAGATTTTGCCCGCCGCCCCTGACGAATTACCTGACACTCAACAGGCGATCGCGCTTCATGAGGATTGGGCAGCGCCAACCACGTTTGAATTTTTCGCCCAAGCTCTCGCTCCTCAAGAGCAGTCAATAAAGGAATTTTGCCAATTTCGTTGAGATAAATCTGCACCGGATCCCTCGAGGCAATTCGTCCCATGACACGTCTCCCGTTTCTGGACTTTTGATTATTGTACATTATTCCAAAAAGAAAAACCCGACAACTTTCATCAGGGTTTCAAGACATTTTTGAGGAAGATTTTATGGCAAATATTTAGGTTTGATGACTTAAATTGGGTCGTTTACCGAAGAAAACAAACCAGTCAAGTGGATTCACCGAGTTTTTGAGGATTTTCAATGAGATTCCAATGGTTAGCCAGACACAATGTCTTGATCCCGTAAGAATTGCACCACAGCAGCGGTGAATTCTGTGGTGGATTCATAGGGCAATACATTGCGACCAGGGAGTTTCTGCGACTTCCCGTTGGGAAAAACCTCAGCATAGATTTTGACCCGATCTTCGGGAGTTTCCCCCTTGCCGTTGTCGCTAATGCTGGAGGCAGCGTCGCCAAAAATGGCCAGTATGGGGATAGGGCACTGTTTCATGGCGTCTCCGTAGCCCTTCTGCCAGTAGCGAGCCAAAAAAGAAAATACGGCGTGGCGAGTCGCCATGTCCCGCGAACCGGCGCAGATCATCTCTAGCCATTCCTGATCCACATCTTCAGGCTTATCGAAAAGCTGTTTGGCGGAGAATTTGCGCAAAAATTTCTCGGTGCGGGCGTAGCGGAAAAATAAGTTGCCAATAAAAGAGTGGAAAAAGCCGTGCCACAGCAGACGCTTTTGCCAGGTGGGGGGAACGGTGGTCATGACTCGCCAGGCGGGGGGACCGGAAAGGACCATGGAGTGGATGGTATTGCCTTTTCCTTTGGCATCGGCGATCGCCCACAGCTCTAGCCCCACCGGCAGTAGCGCCCCCTGCACCACCAGCACCACTGGACGCTTAATTTCCGTTTCAATAAGCTGCCACAATTGTGCCGCCCAGTCTTCGGGACGGGTGAGGCGATCCGGAATATCCCCATCGCCGCAGCCCAGCAGGTCCGGGTTATACACCGTGACCGGGGTGCCCTCCTGTTGCCATGCCCGCAGAAATCGAGTCCAAAAGCCGCGCGACAAACCGACGCCGATGGGGTGAATGAGCAGTAGCGCCGGCTGGTCCGGGGACTCCGAAGGCGATGGGAATTTTTCGTAGGTGCATCGAAATCCCTGCCAAGTGTAGGACTGAATATCAGAAGTATCGGGGGCGATCGCCGTTGCCATAGTTACACCTCGTTACGGTCTCTATCGCGTGTATTTCCCTGACTATATTCAATTCCGTGGGTGCAGTCTTAATCAATGCAGTTCTGTTAGCGCAGTCCCATAAATTTTCAGCCGTAACGGTCCTAGCTGAAAATTGCGCTAAAGAACACACCCACTAGCCAGCCGGCAACAATCAACACGGCGATCGCCCCCGCCAGCAACAACACCAATAGCCCAATTAACAACCCCCACGGCACCTCAGGGTCGGGCTCTAGGGTTTCTCCCGACTCCACCAAAAATTCTTCCAGTAGTTCCACATTGCGGGAATTGGACTGCCACAGCACATCGACAAAATCTCCCGCTACCGGAACGCTGCCCAGACCCAAATCTACCGCCACGTTCGCCGCCATTTTTGTTAACAACGCCGCCGGAGCACCTAGCCGTGCCGCTTCCACCATTAGATACATGGACATTGCCAGCCCAATAAAGTCGCCTCCCACCGGCAGTAGTCCCACCAAAGCATCAAGCCCTAGCCGGATTTTAGTGCCGGGAATGGTGATGGCGCGGTCTAACCAGCGGGCAAGGGATCGCACCCGACCCAGACGGCGTAGGGCATCAGGGGGCAGCGATCGCGGCGGAGTAGATGACATGGCGTTTATCCCTGAATCTTACTTTTGCACCAACGTTTTAACCGCATTAGCCAAATCATCTTGACGCATCAGCGCTTCCCCCACCAGCACCGCACCGGCACCATAGGATTCCACCTGATTTAAATCATCGCGGGTAAATAAGCCCGACTCGCTCACCACCAAGATATCGCGGGATGCCAATTCTTCGCCCCGCTTCTCCATCAGCACCCGAGTGGTTTCCAAGGTCACCTCAAAGGTTTCCAAATTGCGATTATTAATACCCACCAGTTGCACCCCATCCAAGGTCAGCACCCGATCAAGCTCCTCCAGGGTGTGCACCTCCACCAAAGCCGTCATCCCCAAACTGGCGACAATTTTTAGGCAATATTGCAAATCTCGATCCGACAAAATTGCGGCAATGAGCAACACCGCGTCGGCGCCCCGCGATCGCGCCATAAACACCTGGTAAGGATACAAAATAAATTCCTTACACAGTAGGGGCACATCCACCGCCTGGCGAATGTCCGCTAAATATTCAAAGCTGCCCTGGAAAAATGTTGAGTCCGTCAGTACCGATAAGCACGCTGCTCCATTTGCCCCATAGGTTTCGGCGATCGCCACGGGATCAAAATCGTCGCGAATCACCCCTTTGCTAGGGGACGCCTTTTTTACCTCAGCAATTAACGCCGGTTTGGGGGCGGGAGGATTGCGCAGGGCAGCAAGAAAATCCTTCGGTGCCGGGGCAGATAAAACCTGGCGACGCAAATCTAGGAAGCTCACCGACTCCCGCATCCGATCCACCTCTGCTTCCTTCGCCCACACGATTTTTTCAAGGATATTGCGAGGCTCAGCGTCCGGCGTTTTCACCTTATATTGCAGATACTCAACGTTAACGGCGGGGCTAGGGTTAATTCGGCGAATTTTAATAGTCATGGAAACGAGGCGAAAAGCGGTGTGTAATTGCGGCGTGCAACTGCGGTTTGCAACTTAAGGCTTGATTATTATCAGCCCTAACTGGAGAACGTCCAAATATTTAGCGGATCCGATACTGCGGAAAAAATAGGCTCTTGGGAATTCCCTTACTCTGGGGTTTCCGCCCCATAAGAAGGCGCACAAAACAAGACAAATGGCATTTAGATATCACTTTTCCGCCCCCCTAGCGCCAGGAAGGGAAGTTTAGGGAAAGGCAAGGGCTGGCGCTAGGGGTCTTTTAGCTGGCTGGCTGACAACTTGCTCCCTTGGGACCTCACCTAGCGAGATACACTATTGCTCAATGTCATTAGCAATGTCATCGACGGAGCGACCCCGTTGTCCAAGACGTTATTTCAAGCTCCCCTAAAGAGCATTCAACAGGAACTATCTCCCCCCCGCCTTATTCCAGGACTTGCCGCAGGGGCGATCGCCGGCATTATTGGCATTAGCCTGTCCTTGTCCTTTGCAATTTTGATTTTCTCCGGAGCCCTTGGGGAATTCGCCCCGTTGGGAATCGGCTTAGCCCTATTTGGCGGGCTTATGGTCAGTGGCTTGGTGGCAATTTTTAGCTCCGGGCATGCCATCGCCGTGCCTCAGGAGACCCCCGCCGCCGTGTTAGCAATTTTGGAATCGGCTCTGGTGGTGTCATTGGGGCCCGACGCGACGCCGGAAGAATTGTTGGTGCACGTAACGGTGATGATTGCCCTGTCCACGGCCCTGGTGGGAATGTCGTGTTTTTTGCTGGGGTGGTTAAAACTAGGAGCCGTGGTGCGCTTCGTGCCCTACCCGGTTATTGGAGGCTTTTTGGCCGGTACGGGCTGGCTATTGTGTCGTGGGGCGATCGCGGTAACGGCAGATTTTCCCTTGGAGTGGGGCACCATTCCCGACTTATTCCGAATAGATGTGCTGCCCCGCTGGCTTAGTGCCGTCGCCTTTGCCGTCGTCCTCACCTGGCTATCAAAAAAGTACGACCACTGGAGCGTAATCCCCGGCAGCTTGGCGGTGGTGATCGTTCTATTTCACACTTCTCGCCTTATTGGGGGCATCTCCATGGAGGGGGCCTACGAAGCCGGGTGGCTTCTGGATCCCATCCCCAGCGGCAGCCTATGGCGTCCCATTCCCTGGGATCAGTTGCAGTCTCTCCAGTGGGGGGCGGTGTTCGACAACATTGAAGGGATGGGCACCGTTGTGGTCCTTAGCCTCCTGGACCTGCTGCTAACCGTTAGCGGCATCGAGCTGGCGGTGGGCGACGACATCAAAATTGACCGGGAGCTAAAGGCGGTAGGAGCTGCAAATCTGGCGGCCAGCTTTGGCGCTGGCTTCCCCTGCTACACGGATCCATCACTATCTATTTTGCCGTCCAAGCTTAAGGGCAGCGGACGGGTGGCCGGATTAGTAACGGCGCTGTTTTTTGCCTTTGGTCTCCAGTTCGGTTCAATTCTGCTGGCGGCATTCCCAAAGCCGGTACTGGGGGGCATGATTATGTTCTTCGGGCTCACGCTGCTCATTGAGTGGACCTGGGAAACGGCGCGGCAGATGCCCCTTAGCGACTACGGCATTGTGCTGTTGATTTTGACGGTGATTGCCTTTTTGGGGGTGCTGCCGGGCATCGTTTTTGGGGCGATCGCCGCCATCCTATTATTCGCCGTCAAATACAGCCGCATTGGCGTAACCAAGCGAGAGTTTTCCGGGAAACATTTGCGGTCCAACGTAGAGCGATCGCCCGCCCAACTGCGCTGGCTAAACCACAGCGGCGACTCCATTTATATTTTGGAGCTGCACGGCTTTATCTTCTTCGGCACCGCCCACCAGCTTTTAGATCGCCTGCGCGGGCGTATTGACGATCCCCACGCGCCGCCGTTAAAGTTTGCGGTGCTCGATTTCCATCGGGTGCGGGGTTTAGATTCCTCCGCCAGCGTCAGCTTTTTAAAGCTATGCCAGCTGGCGAAAAAATACGATATCGATATCTTGTTTTCCCATTTGGAACGGGGGCACGAAGCCCAGCTGCGGAAAAGTGGCATTTTAAAGGACAGCAATCCCCACCGTATTGCTGTGCCTGACCTGGATCGCGCCCTGGAAATTTGCGAAAATCACCTGCTTAAGGAAGCCCCCGAGGAGGTCACCGAAGACCACACCTCTACCAGCGGCATGTTGGGCACAAGCATTTTCCTCCGCATTCTCGATGGAGAAAACCAAATCGAGCAAATCCTGCCTTACTTCAAAACCATCTCCATCGACAAGAACCAGCATCTCTTTCGCCAGGGCGATCGCCCCGACGGGTTGTATTTCTTGGTATCCGGTCGAGTTAGCGTATGGCTAGAGCCGGACCATGGCAAGGCGAAGCGCCTACGTAAATTTACCCCCGGCACCGTTCTGGGGGAGCTGGGACTCTATCAAAACGCCCCCCGATCCGCATCAATTATTGGCGATCGCCCCAGCCATTTGTTCTATCTGTCAGGTCAAGCCTTTGAACGAATGGAAAAGGAAGCCCCAGAGCTGGCGTCCGCCTTCCATCGATTTATTGTGAAATCCATCGCCGAGCGCCTGGGCTATCGGGAAAAAGAAATTCAGCGCCTTTGGTAACCCCAGGCTGAAATGTTTATGGGCAGGAAATTAATGAGCGATCGCCCCCACAACAGGAAATTTTTGGGTCATTTTTAGCCTTAGAAACCAGCGCAAGAAATCGACTCAAAAATTAACCCTCAAAACTGCTAGGGTTCACCCAAATATTGAACACCCTCTTAGCCCCTACCAGAAACCCGTCTGACCCGGACATGTTAGAATTGACATGATTTTTGCCCCTCGGAAGCTTTTCGGGGTTTTCTAGCCGTTAAATCGGAGAGTCCTACATGAGCAGTAATTACGGTGCTGACCAAATCCAGGTATTGGAGGGTTTGGAGCCCGTCCGGAAGCGCCCGGGGATGTACATCGGTTCTACGGGGCCGAGGGGTCTGCACCACCTAATTTACGAAGTGGTGGACAACTCCATTGACGAAGCCCTGGCCGGATACTGCACTCATATTGAAGTGAACCTTAACGCCGATGGCTCCGTGGGCGTAACGGACAACGGGCGCGGAATTCCTGTGGGCATTCACCCCCGCACGGGCAAGTCCGCCCTGGAAACGGTGATGACAGTGCTCCATGCCGGTGGAAAATTCGGCGGCGGCGGTTATAAAGTGTCCGGCGGTTTGCACGGGGTGGGGGTGTCGGTGGTAAATGCCCTGTCGGAATGGGTAGAAGTGGAAGTGCGCCGCGACAAGAAAGTACACGTGCAGCGCTATGAGCGGGGAGCTCCTATCGGTGGTTTAAACGCTACTCCCACAAAAGGCTCCGAGACCGGGACCCAGGTAAAGTTCCAGCCTGACGCCGATATTTTCACAGAAACCACAGACTTTGACTACAGCACCGTTTCCAGCCGCCTTCGGGAGCTGGCATACCTTAATGCTGGCGTAAAAATCACCTTTAGCGATTTCCGCCTCAACAAAACCAAGAGCGGCGAGCCGCGCATTGAAACCTACTGCTATGAGGGGGGAATTCGCGAGTACGTGGCTTACGTTAACCGCGAGCGGCAGCCCCTTCATGAAGAAATTATTGACGTAAAAGGGGAGAAAGACGGCGTTCAGGTGGAGGTGGCGCTGCAGTGGTGTATTGACGCTTATTCAGACAGCCTATTTGGGTTCGCCAATAATATTCGCACCGTGGACGGGGGCACCCACCTGGAGGGACTCAAAACGGTGTTAACCCGCACCATGAATTCTATTGCCCGTAAGCGCAACAAGCTCAAGGACAGCGATTCCAATTTGGGCGGCGAAAATATTCGTGAAGGGTTGACAGCAATTATTTCTGTCAAGGTGCCGGAGCCGGAATTTGAGGGACAGACGAAGACGAAGCTGGGCAACACCGAGGTGCGGGGGATTGTGGATTCTCTGGTCGGCGAGGTGTTTTCAGAGTATTTAGAGTTTCGCCCTGGGGTGGCTGATTCTATTTTGGAAAAGGCGATTCAGGCGTTTAACGCGGCGGAGGCGGCTCGGCGGGCGCGGGAATTGGTGCGCCGGAAGTCGGTGCTGGAATCGTCTCCATTGCCCGGTAAGCTGGCGGACTGCAGCTCCAAGGACCCCGGTGAGTCGGAGATTTTTCTGGTGGAGGGGGACAGTGCGGGGGGTAGTGCTAAACAGGGGCGCGATCGCCGCTTTCAAGCCATCCTCCCTCTGCGGGGCAAAATTCTAAATATTGAAAAAACTGACGACGCTAAGATTTACAAAAACAACGAGGTGCAGTCCTTAATTTCAGCGTTGGGGCTGGGCATTAAAGGCGAAGAATTTGATTCATCCGGTTTGCGCTACCACCGCATTGTGGTGATGACGGACGCGGATGTGGATGGGGCCCATATTCGCACCTTGCTGCTCACCTTCTTCTATCGCTATCAGCGGGAGCTAATTGAGCAGGGCTTCGTGTATATCGCCTGCCCGCCCCTGTACAAGGTGGAGCGAGGGCGCAGCCATTCCTACTGCTATAACGAGCGGCAGCTACAGGATGTACTCAACGGCTTTCCCTCTAACGCCAACTACAATATTCAGCGCTTTAAGGGGTTGGGTGAAATGATGCCCCAGCAGCTTTGGGATACGACGATGAATCCGGAAAGCCGCACCATGAAGCGGGTGGAAATTGATGATGCGGCGGAGGCGGATCGAATTTTTACAATTTTGATGGGCGATCGCGTTGCACCGCGTCGAGAATTTATCGAAACCTACGGTCCGCAACTAAATCTGACCGAATTGGATATTTAAGAGTGACAGAACCTGAATTGGAGGCGTGAAAGCGCCTTTGATCGGGCGATGAACTGGGTAGAGGACCGCCGATTTACAGTCGGTTACCTGGGGCTGAGGTTGGCGGCGGCAATTCTTAAAATGTAGCCAAGAGACACACATCCAAGAGCCATACGAAATCTGCTATGAACTTTTCTCCCGCCGCCCTCTACGCCTGGTATCGCCGTACTATTCGTCACCCTAAATGGCGGTGGTGGCTGGTGGCGGCAACCTTGCTTTATCTGGCAACGCCAGTCGATTTAATTCCTGAATTCTTACTACCCGTGGGGTTTATTGACGACATTGCTTTAGCGGGTCTTATGATCGTTGAGCTCTCTCAACTGGGCATGGATTATCTCAAGGAGCGTCGAGGTAACGGAGAGGGCGCAACCTCAGAAGAGGCCACAACCACCGTGGATGTGGACGCAAAAGCTTAGGATCTTTAACCCTGTTTTATCCTGCTGTTCGTTTATGGTTTCCTTGAAGCGATCGCCTGAGCCTCAGCTAATTTACCCTCGGCGGCAAGCAGCGTTACAACAGTTGCTCGAAACACTGTGTATCGAAGCGCTACCTAATCCTGATTGGCTATTGCTAGATGAAGCCTTGATTCACAGCAGCAGTTCCGCCTCTAGAAATTATGAGCGGCTGGAATTTTTTGGCGATGCCGTGTTGCGTATGGGGGCATCAGATTACCTGCTGACCCATTACCCAGGGTGGTCTGTGGGGGACATGACCTCTGTGCGCAACGTTTTGGTGAGCGATCGCTATCTCAGCAAGATTGCCCGCCACTATCACCTAGAAGATTATTTAGTCGTGGGCGATGCCGTTAAGGGAGAAGCCTTAAAAAATAAGCGTCTCCTACAGGCCCAACTGGCAGATGCCGTCGAATCCTTGATTGGCGCTATTTATCAAACCACCCAGTCTCTACAGTGGATTCGCCCATGGCTGGAGCCGTTTTGGCAAAACGACGCCATTGCTATCTATAACGATCCCACACGGCAAAATCACAAGGCAGCCCTACAGGAGTGGACCCAGGAGCACTTTAAGGAACTACCCCAATATCAGGTGAGCGATCGCGTCGGGACTGTTAATGCCACCGAACGATTTGAAGCCCAGGTGTGGTTTCGGGAAAAGCTGCTGGGCACTGGCACTGGGCAAACGCGCAAAGGGGCCGAACAAATGGCAGCCCGCCTGGCAATCGCCACCCTCCCCCCCCCTCAAGAACTTGCGCCGCCGTCCCCGGAAAATTCATCAAAACCCCACTGACGTCATGACAGAGCATCACAATTGCGTCATATATTTAGCGTCATAATTTAAAGAAACTCCCCCCAAGCTGCGATGGCGTGGGATTATCGTGGCTTAATGTAGTGGCTCGCGGTCGCCGCCATAGGAGTCCTTTAAGATGAACCTTATGAGCCTAGCGCTATAAACGTGGAATGGTTTGCTGCCTAAATCCCCACTGTCAACGCCCCGTCAATCCCGACGGAAACAAGTTTTGTAGCCACTGCGGTACGCCGATAGTGGAAAAATTGCGCGATCGCTATCGGGTGATCCAGCCCATTGGGCAGGGGGGATTTGGGCGCACTTATTTGGCGGTTGACGATGATCGCTTAAATCAAAAATGCGTTATCAAGCAATTTTCACCTCAGCAAAACAGCACCAAAGCCCAATCCACAGCGGGGCTGGAAAAATGTGTCAGCCTCTTTGAAGAGGAAGCCAACCGTCTCCATGAGCTAGGGGAACACTCCCAAATTCCCACCCTTTACGCCTACTTTTCAGACCAGCAGCAGCTTTATCTGGTGCAAGAGTTTGTGGAGGGACGGAGCCTAGGTCAGGAAATTGATCAGTCAGGGCTGCTGAACGAAGATCAGGTACGCCAGTTGCTACTGGATTTGCTGCCCGTGTTGCAATTTGTCCACGATCGCCAGGTGATCCACCGGGATATTAAGCCGGACAATATTTTGCGCCCGTCCAACGGCAAAAAGCCTTTTTTAATTGACTTCGGTGTCGCAAAGGTCATCACCGGCGAAGTCATCAACCGTGGCGGCACCAAGGTGGGTACCGAAGGCTATGCCCCCCTGGAGCAACTGCGCAGTGGGCAAGCCTATCCCGCCAGCGACTTGTACAGCCTGGGAGCCACCTGCCTGTTTTTACTATCGGGGCAGCCACCGGAGGAACTCTACGATCCCATGGCTGGCGCGTGGATTTGGCGCACTATTTTGGCGCGCGATGGCATTCGGGTCAGCGATAAATTTGGACTGGTACTGGATCGAATGTTGCATGATCGCGTGGCGGATCGTTATCAGTCCGCTGAGCGAGTGCTAACCGATTTAAAATCCGGCGACACTCCCAAGCCCAAGCCCCAAAGCGCCGCTGTTCCCCTAAGCCCCCAAATGGCACTGGAGGGACAAAGCTGGCTCTGTATGCGAACCCTAACGGGACATCGCGATCGCGTGCAATCAGTGCAATTTAGCCAAGATGGGCGCTGGCTTGTGAGCAGCAGCGGCGATAAAACCATCAACGTATGGAACTGGTCCTTGGGGGAGCTGATGACCACCATAACTGGGCATAAAAGCCGCGTTAATGGGCTGGCAGTCACTCCCGATAGCAAAACCATCATTAGCGGCAGCAGCGATCGCCACGTGCGAGCATGGGACTTGGCAACGGGAGACTGTAAATGGGAGCAAAAACGCCACCAAGACTGGGTCACCTGCATTAGCTTGTCTCCCGATGGTAAGTGGGCAGCCAGCGGTGGCGATGACGGGCGAATTATTGTGTGGGAAGTGGCGTCGGGGGAGGCGATCGCTCAGGTGCGCACCCCAAATCACCAAGTTTGTACCCTAGCCTTTAGCCACGACGGTCGCTATCTAGCCAGCGGCGGCCAAGATTCCACTGTACAAGTATGGATGGTGATGCCCGCCCTAGAACTTGCTAGAACCGTTGACCAACACGTGGGGCGTGTCACTAGCGTCGTATTTAGCCCTGACGGTCAGTGGCTAATTAGCGGCGGTGAAGACAGCACGATTAAACTGTGGCCCCTAGATCGCAAGCGCGGGCTGCCTCTAGATAAACCCGTTTGTACCTTCAGTGAACATGAAGATGCAGTTTTTGCCTTAGCTATCAGCGCCAACGGTCGCCTGTTGGTGAGCGGCAGTAAAGATGAAACCGTCAAACTTTGGTACATGCCCACCCGTCACGCGTTGAAGACCCTATCTGGACATGCTTGGTGGGTTAATTCTGTGGCGATCGCCCCCGATGGCACCACAATCTCTAGCGGCAGCGGGGATAAGTCAATTCGAATCTGGCAAATTACTCCATAGCGCCCCAACTCCACGTAGCGCTTGTTTCCCTATTCAAAAAAAAGCGGGAAAGGCTCTTGATATCGGGTAATATCCCAGACTTTAAACCTCTCCCACCTTTTGTCGAATTGTACCAAGCACAATTAAAAACGCTAGCCTTTAGGTCCGTCATCATTTAGAGCCCACAGTCGTAGCCACAGGGGTTTCAGCCCCTAATATGCTCTGATTGGAATGGGCATGGTTGACTCCTAACTATGTCAGGCTCGTGACACTTAATTCTCGTGGCACTTAATTATTGATGACACGCCCTAAGCTTTGCTTTTTTTCTTGCGTTGAGCGGATTTTTTAGGCGCACTCGCACCGCGTCCCTTTAATCCAAACCAGCCAATGGTCAAATACCCGACTGCCAGCACAAAGCTGTTCGCACCAGTGGTGAACATGGATCGGAATAAACGCGTGGAAGAATCTTCCAGCGCCTCTTCCCGTCGCTCCTTAATTTGCTCCCGAATCTCCGCCTCGATTTCCTGGCTTTGAGCCTCTACCGAACCTGGATCTGCCTTCAACCGCTCCAGCCGCTCAGCCTGAGCTGGAGGCACCTGGCCACTGTCAATCACCCGCTGAAGTCCCTCAGGATTCTCCGCCAATGTCCTTAGCTGCTGCTTCAGGCGCTCCACCTGGGCAGGAATTTGCTGAGTAGCTTGCTCAGCCTGACTTTCAATATTTTCTCGCTCAGTTTCACTCAGCAGTCGTACACCGTTCAGGTGCAGCGGCGTCAGCAATAGAAAGAGCGCTCCTAAAGCCAGAGAGAGAACTAGTGCCCAAAAACGGGGGTCCAACAAGGGCGAACTGCTTCCCTTGCTATTGCCAGAGCGCTGGGCAATCCACGTTCCGCCAAACAGCAATCCAATGCCCACCAGTGGCACCACTCCTCGATCCACTAGCCCAGAAATAAACCTCAGTAGCCACTGACGGTTTTGGATATCTAGGGGAACCGCCAAAATAAAGAAGTCGAGGAGGGAGGAGACGATTAGGATAATTCCCACCACCACGAGGATGCGGGACGCTAGAGGAGCAGGCTGCCGTTTTGTTGATGCTCGCATGGTTACTGTGAAAAATATGGTTAGGGGCTTTTAAACCCTGATCTCAGAAAGGATGTCGGTATGGATGGACGGCGAATTAGCTCTAGTGGGCTCGTCACCAGGTTAAACGCCTTTCAAACGCGGTCACATCTGGCTTAACGCTTCGTCTTGATGCTTTTGGGACGCCCTCGGAAGGCCGATGCCCCTAGGGCAATGTACCCAGCGGACAGCATTAAACCACTGATACCCGTTTGAACGCCGGAACGGAACGCCGCCTGTCTGGCTCGCGCGTCCAACTCCTGCCGCCGCTCACGGATTCGTCCAATAATTTCTGCCGGTATGCGATCCGTCTGAGAACTGATAAACGCCTTCAGGCGCTCTGGATCCTGTTGAGCTTGGCGCAAGAAACCCTTTTGCTCTTCCGTTAGCTCGTCGCCCTCCAATAAAGCCTGCACTGCTGCCTCATCCTGCAGCAACTGGTCCACCTGCTGGCTTAGAGCTTGCTGGCGTTGTTCCACACCACTTTGGAAGGCTTCCGATTGAATTTGCTCTTCTACTCGCTCTTCCGCACTACGGGCTTCCGTTGTAATTTGTGCTAGTACTTCGCGGCTTCTGCTCCAAACGTTGACAATATGCAAAGGAGACAGGAGTAGAAAAGCAAGACCTAAAACAAAGGCAAGGCTAAGGGCAGCGATTTTAAATTTCCGGCGCGGCAGGCGTTTTTGCAAGCTACGTTCTTCGATCCAAAATCCCCAAAAAATAAAACCAATACCAATGAAGGGAATAATGCCCAAGTCCACAAGGCGGCTAACAAATACTTGCTGCCAGGACTGCTCAAGGGGCTCAAAGGGAATCAGTAAGCCGATGTAGTTAACAAAGGCAACGATGATGGTGACTACGCCGCATACCAGCATGGCGCGGGCGGTCAGCAAAAGCTGGTCTTTATTAAGACTGGGTTCAGGGTTAGTGGCGGTCATGGGCTAGGGATAGGCGGAGTCTAGTGGCGCGAAGGTGTGCATTTATCGTCTTCTATTAACTTTGGCTTACTGAGCCTACTGCAATGTCTGCTGTAAGCAAAAGTTCATTGAGCCGCATGGATGGTGTCAGTGTGATGGCTGCTTACTTGTGGGATTTTGCAAAGTTTAGTAGGCATTTTGATTTACCACCCTTACTTACAAAATTTGTTCAGCCAAACTTTGTTCGGCGGTCAAATGAATTACCGTTCTGAACGGTAGCTTAGCTATTTATTGAGTTGTGGCAACTAGTGTTCGATTATCCCATGGAGTTTTTGGATCGTTTTTTTGTGGGTCTACGGTACTTTTTGTTCATGTCAGTTTTAACCCGTGTTGCAGCGTTCGTCAGGATTTAGGTTGTAACAGAGGTCGGTAGCGGGCATTAAGGGTTTCTGAGTTTTTGAGGCAACGGAAGCGATCGCCCTTACGTTGAAAAGCAAAAGTTAGGCAGGTGCACACCGTTGGTGCCGTTGAAAATTACGCCACAGTTGCACCACCAATATTCGCCACAAAAACTGGAGAAAAACGTCTGTAAGGACTAAAAGCTTCGCAAGTCTGGAAATTTTAAGCGTGGATATTGCAAGCGCCGGATTAAGTACTGCAACGTAAGGAGCGGAATCTGTGGGTAAGCGAGGGGTTGAGGTAGTGGCAGATAAGGCGGCGATCGCCGAACGAGCCTGCGATTTGGTTGTTGAGCGTATTGAGAAGGTGCTGGAAAGCCAGCCATTTTGTTCCATCGTGTTGTCTGGGGGAAGTACGCCAAAACCCCTTTATCAATCCCTGGCAAAGCGATCGCTCCCATGGAAGCGGCTATTGATCTTCTGGGGAGACGAGCGCTACGTGCCGTCGGATCATCCTGATAGCAATGAGAAAATGGCGCGGGAGGCCTGGCTGGATCAGGTACCGATCCCAGCGGCGCAGATTTTTGCCATGCCCACCGCCAGCGACGATGTGGGCGCTGATGCAGAAGATTACGCCGAAACGGTACGCAATGCCTTTGAAGACTCTGAGTCTCTGTTTGTCTCCGCCAAGGGCGCTGGGTGGACCTGGGACATTGTGTTGCTGGGGATGGGGGATGACGGTCACACGGCGTCGTTATTTCCCGGGACGGCGATTTTAGATGAAACGGAGAAGCTGGTTAGTGTTGGGCAAAAAGGGGATCAGCCTCGCATTTCGTTGACGTTACCGGCGTTGAATCGCTCTGATTGGGTGGTGTTTTTAGTGGCTGGAGAAAATAAGCAAACGCCTTTGGAGCAGGTAATGCCGGTGTCCTTACAGGGGAGATTTGGCGTGGCGCGATCGCCCCTAAGCCAGCAGTATCCTAGCTGTGCCGTTCAACCATCGGGAGACTTGCTGTGGCTATTGGACCAGTCTGCTAGCGCCACTTTGCCACCGGATTTACTGACTTAATTCGTCCGCCTCAAGCCATCGTTGAGAAGTGGAACTCGTCGCCATAGTTTTTACTGCGATAGTTTTCGCCGCAATAGTTACAGTGCAAGGTGCATGGAGTTCAGCCTGATTTTCCTGCTGCTTTGCAATTTTGTGTGGAGATCCCCAATAGGGGAAGTAGCCTTTGATTAAACCGTTGCCAACCGTAACAATGTTTTAGGGTCATGGGTGAGCTGGTAGGTTACCGTAGGCTTAAGGTCTAATGCTGAAATTTTTCTAACCCTTACCGCACCCGCAACGTTATTTGCTGCGAGGGTGGCCACTGTTCCCTGTTGCTTGTTTCAACTATTTGCGTTCTGCGTTTGTAGTGTTTGTAAGTTATGGTCTTTTGCTCCCACTGCTCCTACGAAAACCCCGACGAAGCGGCGCAGTGTGAAGCGTGTTCTGCGCCGTTGCCCACTAAGTTCACTTGTCATAGCTGTGGCGTAACGGTATTGAGCGACGCGAATTTCTGTGGTCAGTGCGGTGTCAAGCTGCGCAACAACGATGGTTCAAGTTTGAATGGGGATCCGCTGGCGTTGTCTCCTGACGTTTTGTCAGACCGTTCAGGAAATACCAAGAATCTTGATAAGGAGTTCGCAGGGACCGTTGAAGCGAGCAGCGATGGATTAGATGCCATGATGCTGGGTTTCGGCAGTGTAAACCCTGGAGATGAAAGTACTTCCCTATTGGACGAGTCCTTTGAAATGACCGTTGTAGATGAGGATTTTGAAGAGGCGATCACCGCCGATAACTTGCCTGAAAATAATATGGCTGTCGATACGGACCCCATAGCGCCCATCACCGAACCCTTAAGTGATGCGGAGGCTCAGTGGCTAGCGGAAGATGACGATGATGACGATCTAGATGATTTAGAGCTGTCCTGGGAAGCGCCGCCAGGACCGCCCCCCGCTGCAGTCAGCGAAACCTTTGAGGATATTGAGGTGACTGAGGATATTGATATTGCTAAAGATCTTGAAATTGAAGACATTGAAACCGTAGAAGAGGCGGAAAAAAGTCCAGAGCTTGGTGTTACTGACGCGGTTACTAATGCTGAGTCCGTTGATGATTTTGAGGAAGCTCCCAGCCCAGTGACGGATTTGGGAGATTTTGATGCGATCGCCGCCGTTGTGGGCACAGGGGCAATTCCTGACAATCGAAAGCTAGAGGGTATGCCTGGAGGAATGCCCCCTGTGGAGCCAGAACCCCCTGCGATTGATACCGACGCCACGGGTGAACTGGGTGATCCCTGGGGCGATGCCTCCACAGCTCAGCCAGGCGAAGCTCCTGAAGTCACTGCGCATGAGATCACTGCGGAAGAGTCATCTGATCAGGAACCGGAGGCAGCAACGGTGCTGCAAAGGCACGAGAAAGGGCAGCTTTTACACTTGCAAACCAGCACAGCCCTGCCTCTACCTCGAGAATTAAAAGTCGTTCATATCGGCAAAACTAATAGCCGTGTGCCCCCTGACATCGATGTCACTGACTTTCCCCACGCAGAAATTGTGTCGCGGGTCCATGCCGATTTGCACTGGGATGGCAGTAGCTACTATTTGGAAGATACGGGCAGCGCCAATGGTACTTATGTCAACAGTTGGCCCCTGCCCTCCCACCGCCGCTATCAGCTTCGAGACGGCGATCGCATCACCCTAGGCAAACACGATTTAATTTCTTTCATCTTCCAAATCGTGTCCTAAAAAATATGTCCTAGAAATGTGTCCCAGAAATGTGTCCCAGAAAATTTACTTGCCCGAGAGAAGCTTTAAAACGCCTAATCTTGCAGATCCTTTGAAAATCCAGAAAGATAACTAGTCTGCCGTATCGCCTGCCATTGCCAGAATAAGCTGCCAATGATCTTCAGAAACCGGCACCGCAGACAGGCGACCGATGCGTAATAGGTCAAACCCGTCAAAGCTATTGTCCTCAGCATTTTTCGCCTTAATGTCCTTTAGGCTCACTGGAGTGGGGAGGAGCCGCACCGCCTTCACATCCACCACCGTGCGCCGCTCCTCATCCAGCGCTGGGTCCGGATAGGGATCACTAATCACCTCAGCGATCCCCACTGCAAGGCGTTCTTTCCCCGTGTGATAAATCAGCGCCAAGTCTCCCGGCTTCATGGTGCGCATATATTTCAGCGCCAGATTATTATTCACCCCGTCCCAAATGGTCTGGCGATCGCGAATTAAATCGTCGTAAGAATAATCATTCGGTTCGCTCTTCAACAACCAATACGCCATGGGAAACAACCGGAACTTTCGCCGGGACTAACACCAATGTGGGAACGGGCAGATTGTATCCTCTCCGGGGGAGATAGCAAAATCTCTCCACTGGTAGTTTGAAATAGGATCAGTTGAGAACTGTCGAGCTTTTCTGAGTTTTCATAAAGTCTTGTTTCGGGGCGGAAAACCCTAAAAGAAAGAAAAAATTTCGTGGCAAAATTTACAGACGGATAAATTGCGGTGGTACCCGCCTCGCGTCGCTGATGTTTGGCGCGATCGCAAAATCACCCAAATATTAAGGGAGCCTAAACGATTAGGTGCGCCGGAAACCTGGAGGGTGTCGGATTTTCACCGTTTTTCCTGCCCTGCTTTCCCAATCATTCACGCGATACCATCGCTGACAAACGAAACACAAACTATCGAACGGAAGAATATGTCATTAAAACTTGGTCAAGCCGCCCCCGATTTCACCCAAGAATCTACCGACGGAACCATCAACTTTTACGAGTGGGCCGGCGACAGCTGGGTTGTTCTCTTCTCCCACCCCGCTGACTACACCCCCGTGTGCACCACTGAGCTAGGTCGCGTTGCCCAGCTACAAGGCGAATTCCAAAAGCGCGGCGTTAAAACCATCGCCCTCAGCGTAGACAGCGTTGAAGATCACAACGGCTGGACCAAAGATATCGAAGAAACCCAAAGCACCAAGATGAATTACCCCATCTTGGCGGATGTGGACAACAAGGTGGCTGAGCTGTATGGCATGATCCATCCTGAAGCTAATGCCAAGGTCACCGTTCGCAGCGTTTTCGTCATCGACCCTGCCAAGAAGGTACGTCTAACCTTGACCTACCCTCCCGCCACCGGTCGTAACTTCGACGAGATCCTGCGGGTCATCGACGGTTTGCAGCTAACTGACAACCACAGCGTTGCTACCCCCGCCGACTGGAAAGATGGTGACGACTGCGTTGTAGTGCCCAGTATTTCCACCGAAGATGCCAAGAAGAAATTCCCCAAAGGCGTCACCGAGGTCAAGCCTTACCTGCGCATGACCCCCCAGCCCAACAAGTAATTTTTGCGAGACTCCCCTGGCAGCAGCGCTTTAAGACGCTCCTAAGCGGGATATCGTAGCGGAAATACTCGCCCTGATTTGGCAGCGTTGCTGAATCAGGGTTGTGTTTTATGGGCTGAATTTATTGGAACTTCGATTTGGGTAATTACAGCTAAGCTTGATTTGCCGGGAGTTTGTTCTAAGATCAAGAGCAATATCAAGTGGGTAATACAGGTAAGCGCTAATGAAAGCTGCGGCTATGGACTCTAAAGTAATGAATCCCGCTTCACCAACGGCCAGCGCAAACACTGCAGGTCTTAAAACTGCTGACAAAACTACTGAGCCGCCAACTGTTGATTTGAAGGCTGCTGAGGCAGAGGGAACGTCGGAAACTAAGCTCAACACTCGGGCGTTCCGACGGGAGTTAAGCAAGTCAGATAATTACCATCGCCGCAGCTTTGGGCGTAAGGAGGAAATTGCCGAGGATTTGGCAGAATCCTACACCAGCGATTTAATTCAGAAAATCCGCAGCAACAATAACGAGCTACAGTGCGGCTCGGTCACAATCCAATTAGCAGAAGCCTTTGGTTTTTGCTGGGGCGTGGAGCGGGCGGTGGCTATGGCTTATGAAACCCGTAAACAGTTCCCAAATCGTCGCATTTGGATTACCAACGAAATTATTCATAATCCGTCCGTTAATAAGAACCTGCGGGATATGGATGTGTATTTTGTTCAGGTTGTGGATGGGCAGAAGGATTTTTCTGGAGTTGGCGACGATGAAGTGGTGATTTTGCCGGCGTTTGGCGCTAGCGTTCAGGAAATGAAGCTGCTGAATGATCGCGGCGCAATTATTGTGGATACCACTTGTCCATGGGTGTCAAAGGTTTGGAATAGCGTCGAGAAGCATAAGAAGGACGGTCATACGTCCATCGTTCACGGTAAGTACAAGCACGAAGAGACGATCGCCACTTTGTCTTTTGCCGACACTTACCTAGTGGTGCTAAATCTCGAAGAAGCCCAATATGTGTGCGACTACATCCTGCACGGTGGTGACAAGCATGAATTCCTAGAAAAGTTTAAGAACGCCCACTCCCCTGGCTTTGATCCCGAGGTGGATTTGGTTCGGGTTGGGGTTGCTAACCAGACCACCATGTTGAAAGGCGAAACTGAGGAGATCGGTAAGCTGGTGGAGCGGACCATGATGCAAAAGCATGGCACCGACAAACTCAATGAACACTTTATGAGCTTCAACACCATTTGCGACGCCACCCAAGAACGTCAGGACGCCATGTACGGACTGGTGAAAGCAGAGAAGCCGGCGAACTTGATGCTGGTTATTGGCGGCTACAATTCGTCGAATACGACCCACTTGCAGGAAATTGGGATCGATAAGGGGTTTGTATCGTTCCATGTGGATTCGGCAGAGTGCTTGATTGATGCGAAGACCATTTCCCACAAGCCTTTAGAAGGGGAGATAACCACCACCACCGATTGGCTGCCGGCTGGTCCCCTTGTGGTGGGCATTACTTCCGGAGCGTCAACCCCCGACAAAATCGTTGAGCAGACGATTCTTCGGCTTCTGGAGCTCAAAGGAGAGTCTCTATAGAGTCACAAAGTCTGCGCCACAGCATCACCATCGCCGCAAAAGTTCTCCTTAGAAAGCAATTAAGGGGTGCCATGTGGGGACGCAACGTATTACTACAGTGGCGGATTGGGTGCTGTAGAGGGCGTATTTGCTTGGGTTAAAAAGCCCCAGTTATTTCTTAAAACAGTATTTGAGGGCTGGGGCGTGTCATTAATCCAGTGCCGGTAAATTTAGGCTGTGGGGGGTACGCGCCCTTTCGAGACCAAAAATATTCGGTGCTGACACCTTTGTAGTCAGGAGCTGCAAGGCTAAAAGGGTGAAAGGGTGAAAGCCGCTAATCAATAGCCAAAGCCAAGGGTAGCTAGGGCATGTCATCAACTAATTGCCAAAAGCCTTACGCAGCGCGGAGTGCATGCCCTTTCGAAACAAAAAATATTAGGGACTAGAAACCTTGCGGTCAATGACTTGGAGATGCCAATGACCACAGCCCCTAAAGCCAATGACGAATTGGATGAGGTTAAATAATGGACGGAACCTTTACTATGTCTCTATGAGTCGTCGCGTATTTTTCTCGGCTTTTTCTGTGGCAATTGGCGCACTGCTCTCGCCGGCTTTCCCCTTTGCGGTGGGTTTTTGCGAAACCAATCCTCTGGCGTTGCTGGACGGGGTGGGGGGGAAAGAGCCGATCGCCGCTCAGTTTGTGCCCAGGACTGCGCCGGTCATGGTATCCCTGCTGGCAAATCCGGACCAGCTGGAAAATCTACGGCAGGTGTTGGTGCCACCGTCGGAGCGAGGGGCGGCGAAGCGGGAATGGCGACAGGTGCGTGATCGCCTGTTGAGCAAAACCAAGTTGGATTACGAACGGGATATTCAGCCGTGGCTAGGGGACGAAGTGACCTTCGCAGTGACGGGGTTGGATGCGGATCGTAATGGGGATAACGGTCGGCAGCCGGCGTATTTATTGGCAGCAAGGGCGGCGGATCGGGAGCGGTCCCAAGGATTTTTAGAATTATTTTGGCAAAAGCAGGCGCTGGCTGGGGTGAACCCAATTTTTGAGCGCTATAAAGGGGCGACGATTACCTATGGCGAGGCGATGGACGTGTTGCCGGACGGGGTATGGCGATCGCGGCGGCGAGGACAGGCAGCCCCCCGCACCAACCTGGCAACGGCGCTGGTGGGAGACGAATTTGTGCTGTTGGCGACGGACCCAAAGGTGCTGCGAGAAGCCATTAATAATGTGCAGGTGCCGGGGCAGAATTTAGCGTCATTGGCGGCGTATCAACGGGGAATCGCCACCGGGGACAATGATCGACGGCTGGGGGTGGTAACGGCAGATTTTGCCACGTTAACCCGCTTATTCCAGTCCCCGAAAGCATCGGCGGCGCTGGGCATTCTCCCCGCTAGCAAGGCATTTAGTCCCTTTGATGGGGCGATCGCCTCGGTAGAATTTGATCGCCAGGGTGTTACCGGTAATTTCCAGTTTTTGAATCGAGACAATCGCCCAGAAGCTGCATCAAGGTTATCTGCGCCAAAACTGGCGGAACCGGTGGCGGCGCTGGGCTATTTGCCTCGAAATGCGGCGATCGCCGTTGGGGGTGAAGATCTGGCAGATCTTTGGCAGGATGTGCGTGGAAAATTTGCCGGGACCCTCTTGGGGGACAGCGTTATTGCCCAAATTAACCAATTGGCGGCGCGGGAAAATTTAACCCTAGAAACGGATGTGTTGCCTTGGTTGACGGGGGATTATGCCATTGGTTTTGTGGACGGTAGCTGGGTGGCGGTGGCTGCCCACTCTGATAACAGTGCGGTGGCGTTTCAACGGTTGGACCAGGTGGCGAGCGATCGCGGCTGGACCGTGGGAGCCGTTAGCTTGGGCGAGGGAGACGGGACAATCGAGGCGCAGGTGTGGAGCCGATTGACCGCCCAGGGTAAAACCGTCACCACAAAAGTGGAAGGGGTGCGCGCCCAAGTGAATAACTACGATATTTTGACCACCTCCGTGGCAGCCTTAAATACGGTATTAGCTGCGGTCCCTAACACAGAAAAACAACCCAATCCCCAGTCATTTTTAGGGCGGTCCGATGTGCAGCGTAATTTAGCACAGTTGCCCCAGCCCAATGACGGTTATCTTCAGCTAGATTGGTCCGCGGCGAAGCCAGTGCTCGGGCGCCTATTTCCACTGCTGACGGTGCTGGATAACTTTGGGCAGCCCATCTTGAACCGTTTGGAAACCATAACGGTGGTTAGCCACGGTGATATGGGTTTTGATGGTAAGGGCAATAAGACGGCGGGAGGCGATCGCCGCCAAATCACCCTAAAAGCTCAGCTAAGGCGCTAGGAATAAAAGGGCGCTAATCGTCAAAAAGCGCACACAGAGAATCACCGAGTTATCACCAATCTGCGGGTTACTGATCTGCGGGTAATTGATCTACCGAAACGAACCTATGAAAACTCCCGCCGCTCCCGGTCCCAACTCCGACGCAGTCGTTTTAACAAAAGGCACCGGTTTAGGCACTTTTGGCGGCGTTTATACCCCGTCAATTTTGACCATTCTCGGGGTCATTATGTACCTGCGCTTCGGCTGGGTAGTGGGTAATGTGGGTTTATTGGGATCGTTGGCCATCGTCACCCTGGCCAACGCCATCACTTTTCTGACATCCCTATCCATCTGCACGATCGCCACGGACCGGGTGGTGCGCACCGGCGGCGCGTACTACATGATCAGCCGTTCCCTAGGCATCGAAGCGGGGGGAGCGGTGGGGGTGCCTCTATATTTTGCCCAAGCCATTTCCGTGGCTCTCTACACCATTGGTTTTGCCGAAAGCGTGGTGGGGGTTTTTCCCAATTTAAATCAGCAATATGTGGCGTTTGTTACCACCGTTGCGGTGGCAATTTTGGCCCTAACCTCCGCTAGCCTCGCCATTCGGGCTCAGTATTTTATTATGGCGGCGATCGCCATTTCCCTGGTGTGCTTCATCTTCGGTCCCACCTTACCCACCGTAGAAGTGGCCCTATGGACCAGTGATCGCGAACCATTTTGGGGCGTCTTTGCCGTGTTCTTCCCGGCGGTGACAGGCATTATGGCCGGCGTCAACCTATCGGGAGACTTGGCGGATCCAGTGCGATCCATTCCCAAAGGCACCTTGGCGGCCACCATCACCGGCTACATCATTTATATGATTTTGCCCCTACTATTTGCCTTCAAAGCCAACCCGGATGCCCTGATTAACGACACCAGCATCATGGAAACCCTATCCCTGTGGAGCCCAGCAATTTTGATGGGGATTTGGGGAGCCACCTTGTCCAGCGCCATCGGCAGTATTTTAGGGGCGCCGCGGGTGTTGCAGGCGTTAGCGCGAGATGGGGTGTTGCCCAACTGGATGCGCTTTGTGGGCAAAGGGCGCGGCGCAGATGACGAGCCCCGTATTGGCACCTGGGTGACGTTGGTAGTGGCACTGGGGGCGGTGGCTTTAAACGATTTGGATTTGATTGCCCCGGTGCTGTCCATGTTTTTCCTCACCACTTATTTGGTGCTGAACGTGGTGGCTCTTATTGAAGGGTTTTTGCAAAGTCCGTCCTTTCGCCCCTCTTTTCGGGTGAATTGGATTTGGTCCCTGTTGGGGGGCGTCGGCTGTTTGGCAGTGATGTTTTTAATTGATAGTGTGGCCACCGTTGTGGCTGCCGTGTTAGTGCTGGGGTTATATTTTTGGCTTCAGCGGCGGGAGCTGGAAACGGCGTGGGGGGACGTGCGGCGCGGGTTATGGATGGCGCTGTTGCGGGCGGGGCTGTATCAAATTGGCAATGATGATCCGAAGAACTGGCGGCCGAATTTGCTGGTGATGTCTGGGGCTCCCAATCGGCGCTGGGCGTTGATTCAATTGGCGAATGATTTAACCCACAATCGCGGCATTGTTACGATTTGCAGTGTTTTGCCTAGGGGGTCGCGGGGAGACGAACAGCGGGCGTCGGTGGAACAGCTGTTACGGGATTATTTGTATAAGCGTAATGTGCAGGCGCTGGTGCGGGTGGTGACGGCGGCGGATCCTTTTGTGGGGGCGCATCAGTTGGTGGAGGCCTATGGGTTGGGGAAGCTGGTGCCGAATACGGTGGTGTTGGGCAGTAGTGAAAATCAGGAGCGGCGATCGCAATATTGTGAGCTGATTCGTAAAATTCACGAGGGGGAGCGCAGTCTGATTGTTTTGCGGGATGGGGCGCGGGACGGATCAGATGATGGGGAGAACGGGGGCGATCGCCCCGACGAAATCCCCACCTTTGGGCGGCGAGAACGCATCGATATTTGGTGGGGGGGCTTGCAAAATAATGGCGGGCTGATGGTGCTGCTGGCTTATTTATTGCGCACGGATTTAAAGTGGCAGCGGGCAAGAATTGTATTGAAGTTGATGGTGCCTAATGATGCGGCGGCAGAAGCGGCCCAGGGGAATTTGGATACCCTGGTGGGGCAGTTGCGGATGGATTTGGAGTCGCAGATTTTAATTGGAGGCGATCGCGCTTTTCCAGAGGTGCTGCACGAATCTTCTGCCGGGGCGGACCTGGTGATGCTGGGGTTGGCGAGCCCTATGGCGGACTATTTCGACACCCCAGAAGCCTATGCGGATTATTACAGCAAGTTTCAGAGAAATACTGCCGATTTACCCACCACCCTCTTTGTGTTGGCGGCTCCTAAGTTTGATTTTTCTAAGGTGCTTGTGGATCAGTAAGCTTGGTGAGGTTAGGCTTACGGGCAATTTTTCAAGGTCAGTGCGCCCTACTTTTCGGCGCTATTTTTCGGCAGGCTGGGTAATTAGGTTGGCGATAACCCAGCTTAGTAGGGCGCTGAAAAGTCCAGTGCTGAAGGTGAGGATGGCGATCGCCCCTTTCTCAGATACAAAGTTGGTGAGCCAGTTTGAGCGCAAGGTGGTAAGGGGGCGATCGCGGGAAATGCCGCTCTTGAGCTGGTTAGTCTCACCGGAGAGGCGCACAGTGAATTCGCTTGTGGTGGGATCAAGCTGAATATCATGCAGCTTTTGGATGCCGGGGGACTCGTATAACAGGTATTGCCCCAGCTTTAGGTCTAGGTTTTGGTCGGCGAGGCGGGCGGTGCCTTGGATGATAGTAGAAGCAGTTTTCGTACTGTTGAGGTCGTTGCCGATGGTAATAATTTCGGTGAGGTTCACGTCTTTTACCTGGAGATCGCCCCAAATCCAGTAGCGGCTTTCCAGGGAGGCCATTTTCGGATCGCTGGGGGGCGTCAGGGTGACGGAAAAGTCCCCTTGGTGGGGCAGGGAAACGGTTAGGGGCGTATTGGGGATGTAGGTCAGCTCGATTGTGTCGGGGATAGAACTGCTGGTTTTTAGGGTGGGGAAGGTGACTTGTTCCAGGATTAGCTGGACGGGGGCAGCGGGATTTTGTAGCTGGAGGGTGGCGGGTTCCGTTTTTCGAGTTTTAACGGAATTGGGTTGGAGGGTGAAATACAGGCGGTGGGTGGGGGCATTGTGGGTCAGGTTAATGATGCGGTTGTTGCCCAGGTGCAGGCTGCGCAAAATAAGAGGATTGTCCTCGGGGGCGATGATGGTCCAGGCGCTTTGGTCGCCTAGGTCAATGGTAAGTTCGGTTTGCTGGGACAGTTCCGGCAGATCGGGGCTTTCAAACTGACCCGTTAGGGCGATTTGGTGGGTGCCGGTCAGGGTAATCTCTTGTAAATTTGGGATTTCGTGGAGGAAAAGTTGCTTTTGTGATGAGGTGAAGCTGAGGGCGCTGACGGTAAGTTCGGCTTCGAAGGGGTGGCGAGAGCTGAGCAGGCTGCTGAGGGAGAGTCCGCCGGAGCAAAATAGGGCAACTAAGATGATTTTGGCGTCGGTGCGTCCTTGCAATTTTTGTTTAATGGGGCGAAGGGCGGCGCGGAGTTTGCTTAGTCGAGCCATTGGGGATTGTGGCTGAAGGTAATAGTGTCGGTTTGGGGGCGGCGTCCTTGACCACGGCGCTCCACGGTGGCTTCGTAGTAAATCTGGTAAGTGCCCGCGGGGGCGGTGGTGCCGTTGCGCTTGCCGTTCCAGGAAAATTTTAGTTCGCCGGTGCGGAATGCTCGCCCGCCTTGGGTGCGGTATTGCACGACGCCGTTGCGACGGATTTGGAAGGTGTCGATGCGGGTGCGGCTGTTGGCGTGGAGGACGATTTCGTATTGGCTATGTTTGCCGCCGATTTGGATGGGAACGTAGTGGTTGTTGTAGTGGGCGACGCCTCGCAATGCGGCGGCGGTGACGTTGGAGCGGGTTAGGACTCGGGTGGGGAAGGAGGCGTTGTGGGTGGTGGCGCGACGAATGAGGGGCATTCCACGGCGTTCGTAGCCTTGGATGGAGCTGAGGGTGACGGTGGGGGTTTGGTTGCCGCGGTGGGGGATGCGGAGGACGAGGTTTTGGCTGAAGCGGGTGATGGGTTTGGTGGCGAGGGAAACGAGGCGGATGGCTCCGCTGTTGACGTTGCTGCGGGGTTTGATGCCTTCGCAGCTGCCGTCTTCCCGTTGGCTATAGTCGGTGAAGCTGCGGGGGTTGGTGGGGCAGTTTTCTTGAGAGAGGGCCGCCGGGACCGTTAGGGAGAGCAGTAGGACGGGCAGATAGAAAAGAGAGGTGGGACGCATTTCTAGGGGGTGGTATCGATAACTTGCCAGCGGCGGAGGGTGTCTTGGATTTGGTTGAGGGAGTAGCCAAAGGCGAAGTTGCCGGTGGAGTCGGGGTTGCGCTTGGCGATTTCGAAAACGATGCCGATGACCTGGTTGTTTTGGTTCAGGATGGGTCCGCCGGAGTTCCCTTTGGCGATGTCGCTGTTGTTGATTTGGAGGGTGGGGGTGCTGGAGCCAATATAGCCTCGCGATAGGCTCCATAGGTTGCCGATGGTGGGGTGTCCGATCATGCGTATGTCGTCATCGGTGTTGGGGCGGTTGAAATTGAGTTTTAGGGGTTGGATGTCTTTGGGGATGTTGTCTACTTCGAGGAGAGCGAGGTCGGGATCTTCGAGCTGTTGCACCAGGCGGGCTTTTTGGCGACAGCGCACTTGGTTGGCGGGCGGCTCGCTGAACCAGTCCACGTTGATTTCCTTGAGGGGAGTTAGGGAGGTGGAGCTGTCTTCGTGTTGACCGGTGATGACGTGGCGGTTGGTTAGGATCCAGGCTTTGTTTCCCTGGCGACGGATAACCCAGCCGGTGCCGTCGGATGTGTTTTCTGCGGCGTTGCCTGTGTCTCGCCCTTCGGCATAGATGAAGACGATGGAGCGGTTGACGGCGGAGTAGGGATCGTCGTTGGGAATCCAGCCTTTGTCTTGGGTGCAGGAATTCGGCGTCACGGTCTTGGAAAGGGCTAGTTGCCGTTCAGCTTCCCGTAAGTTGGTGCTTGCAGTTGTGTAATTGGGGTCAAGGGCAAGGGCCTTTTTATATTGTTCAATCGCTTCTTCAAATCTCCTTTGTTTTTGAAAAGTGAAGCCCAAGCCGTTGTGCACGTAAGTGTGATCTGTCCAGTCTGTCACTGGATCCCGGTTATTTGGAAGGGATAGGGCTTGGCGATAACTGGCGATCGCCGCCGCCAATTTCCCTTGGGCTCTCAGCGCA
>CALGDE010000147.1 GCA_937883785.1 uncultured cyanobacterium | reverse complement strand
TTCGTATTACAACTTCATGCAAACCTTATAAAGAGCCAGGAATTATAAAGCGCAGATGAACATTGTTGGGCAGCTTTTAGACTGGAGGGCTTTGGTGGAGCTATACGAGAAAGGAATTGCGTAAGTGTTGCCCACCTCTTGTCGCTGCCCACCCTTCACGACCTAGCTATAGGCCGTTTCGTAGTATTCGCGGTAAGCGGGGGAAAGCAAAGGCTGCCACCAGTCTTGGTGGGTCAAATACCATTCCACCGTTTGCCGTAGTCCTTCTTCCACAGTGACGGACGGCTCCCAGCCCAGTTCAGTTTTGATTTTGTTGGCGTCGATCGCATAGCGCTGGTCATGCCCAGGGCGATCTTTAACGAAGGTAATCAACGATTCGCAGGGGTTGGTGGGGAGGGTGACGCCGTGTGTGGGGGCCAGCTCGTCCATAAGCCCACACAGGATTTTCACTAGGTCCAAGTTGCGCACTTCGTTGTTGCCGCCGACGTTGTAGGACTCGCCCGGTGCACCTTTTTGGATGACTGTGGCGATCGCCTCGCAGTGGTCGGTCACATACAGCCAATCGCGAATATTTTGCCCGTCGCCGTACACCGGTAGCTCCTTCCCCAGCAGCATATTGATACACATCAGCGGCACCAGCTTTTCGGGAAAGTGGTAGGGACCGTAATTATTGGAGCAGTTGGTCATTAAGGTGGGCATGCCGTAGGTGTGGAAGTAGGCACGCACCAGGTGATCGCTCCCGGCTTTGGAAGCAGAATAGGGGCTGTTGGGAGCGTAGGGGGTGGTTTCGCTAAAGGCAGGATCCGTGTCGCTCAGGGTGCCGTACACTTCGTCGGTGGATACGTGCAAAAAGCGGTAAGTGTCGGGCTTGTCCGCATTAATCCAATGCTGGCGGAAGGCTTCCAGCAGCGTAAAAGTGCCCACCATATTGGTTTGGATAAACGCGCCGGGTCCCAGGATTGAACGATCCACATGGGACTCGGCGGCAAAGTGGGCAACGGTGTCGATTTGCTCCGTCTTTAGGAGTTCGTCGATTAGGGAGCGATCGCAAATATCCCCTTCCACAAACCGAAAGTTCTCGCTGGCGTCCAAAGGTGCCAATGTGCCCCGGTTACCGGCGTAGGTTAAGGCATCCAGCACCACGATGCGATCGCCGGGATAGCTTTTGTGCCAGTGGTAGACAAAGTTGGAGCCAATAAAGCCAGCGCCACCGGTAATCAAAATCCGGCGAGGGGAACGGGAGTCAGCCATGGGAATCGTTAACGCCAATAGGACAGAACTATCAAATCACTAAATTGCAGGTTCTACGTGGTGAGTTCTGCCAGCAGTAATGCCTGTCAATAGTACGAAGGAATCTATTGGTCTATAAATTGAGCTGCCCGCCCCTGCATCATTTTAAAAATATTGTAAAAACCGTTAGCCCGCGACGGCGTTAGGCTCACGTTCAGCTTGGTTTGCTTAATAAAATCCGGCTCCAACTCAGTAATCGTCTTCGGCTCCAAACCGCTCAAGCCTTGAATTAAAAGTGCCGCCAAACCCTTCGTTAGCTGGGAGTCAGAGTCGCCGCGATAGTAAACCGCTCCGTCCCGCAGCTCGGCGTTGATAAATACCTGGGATACGCAGCCCTGCACCTTGTTTTCTTCGATGCGATCACCCTCTTCGATTCCCGGCAATTTCTTCGCCAGAAACAACAGCAGTTCATAGCCCTGTTTTGGATCCCGCACCCGCGCAAATTTTTGGACGAGGCGATCAAGAGAAGCGGGCAAAGCAGCAGTAGACATGGGAGGCGGGACGTATTGATTCAGCGGTTATCAGGATAGCAAGGCTGGGGGGAGATGGGGCGATCAGGGCAGCCTCAACGCCATTTAAAGCCATTTATTAAAGCCATAAAAACCAGAGGTTACAGTCGAAGGAATTACCTAAAAAAATGAAGGGGCACACCAGCCCTTTCTAAAACCCGTTTACACCGCTTCAACTTTGGGAGAACTAAACCATGTTGGACACGAAAGATATTTTGATGATTTTGCATCCGGCGATCGCCGTTGCCTTCGTCTTTCCCATTATCGGCATTGTGTGCAATTTCGCTTGGCAAACTCGACAGCGCCGCCTCACCCTTGCCCGCAAAGAAAAAAGCAAAATCCCCCCCGTTGTGGGAAAAGAACACGTACAAATTGGCAAATGGTTAACGGGAGCGGTGGTGGCCAGCGCCCTGCTGCCCTTGATGATTGTTTTATGGTTAGAAAAAAACAATATTTTTACCGCCGCAACCTGGCAAGAAAAGGGTGGATTAATTGCCTTCCAAATGGTGCTGGCGGCATTAACCATTGCGTCTTTAGTTTTCCTGTTTCAAGCGACGGAAAAACTTTGGCGCGGCACTTTTGCCACTTTAGCAGGGATGGGGCTGGTGATTTTAGGATGCCAAGAGGGTATTTTTCGACGCGAAAATGAATGGTTTGTGTCCCATTTTTTCTATGGCACCGCTGTGGCTTTGTTGATGATTTTTTCCGTTGCTGTGCTGCCGGAAATTTATCGCGATCGCAGTCAAAAATGGCGCAAAGCCCACGCCCTATTAAACGCTTTTGCCACCATACTTTTCATTGGTCAAGGCATCACCGGAGCCCGCGACTTATTAGAAATCCCCCTCAGTTGGCAGAAGCCTTTTGTGTATGGGCAATGTAATTACGAAACCAAAGTTTGTGCCGCTGCGGAATCCAGGCTAAAAGCTCCTTTCCTGGCCCAGTCCAGTACCACCGGCAGTATGACTGATCAACAGTGACCTAGAGCCTAAGGCTCTTCGGCTTCTTCCACCCAGGCTTTAACCGCCGCTGAGGAAATCCGAATAAGCGGGTGGGCAAAGATAGATTTCAATGCTTCTTGTCCACCCGCTTCCAAGGCTCGCTTCAACTGCTTCTGAAGCTTGGGATTGTTGTCAATGGATCGATGCACTGAACTTTCAATTTGACTCATGGACAAATTCTTTTCGGACATGGCATCTAACCAAGGCTTCACTTGACTGCGCGCCTGAGAAACGCTGGTGGGCCTAGGACCTTGCACCATACCTGATGGCGGTTGGGTGGCTGATTCTAGGGTGCCGGTACCGAAAGAGGGCGATCGCCCCCCACGGTAAAGCAACTCCTCATTCGAGGACCCGTCTAAGCTCCCCTCATCTTTTTTTTTTGCGACTGCGTATCAAACCACTGCTGCATTTGCCCCCCTAAATCAATGCCCGTGGTGTGGCGTAACTGCTCCACAAACGTCGCCACCTGAGTCGCCGCATCGCCGCCGGAGCCATCCACAACGGTGACCGACTGCACTGACACCTCCGGCACCGTTTCCACCAGGGTTTGCAACAACTGATCGATTTTTTGGAACAGGAACACATCACGAGCATAGGGACCTGCAGCCGCCCAGGATCGCGCCAGTTCCTGAATACCTTCAGCCCGCGCCCGCCCCTCTTCAATAATCTTGGACGCGTCTGCCTTAGCCTTAGCAATTTCCAAGGCACAAGCTGCCTCCGCCGGGGCAATCACATCAGCCTGGAGCTGCTCTCGCACCTGAGCAATACGCGCCTTCTGCACCTCCAAATTTGCCTCAGCCTTAGCCACCGCCGCCGCAATTTCTGATTCCGCCTCTGCCACCAAAGCCTGCCGCTTTGTAAGGGCATCTTTTAGGCGCCGATCTGCTTCCGCTTGGGCGATCGCAATTTGAGTTTCAATACGTTTCAACGACGTTTTCTTCCCATTTTCCGCCGCCTTAATTTTCGATTCCGCCTGGGTTTCCGCCTCCGCAATACGGGCGTCTCGCAACAATTCCGCCTGCTGCTGTCGCCCCAAAGAGTCCAAATATTTCACATCATCAGAAATATTCTGAATCTGCAAATTATCCAACACCAAACCCAGCTTTTCTAAGTCATCTTCCGCCTCTTCCAGTAAGCTCCGAGCAAAGGCAATCTTATCTTCATTCACCTGCTGCGGCGTCAAGCTAGCCAACACCCCGCGCAAATTTCCTTCTAAAGTTTCTCGTGCAATTTGTTCAATTTCATCGCGGGATTTACCCAACAACCTTTCAATGGCATTGTGAATCGTTGGTTCCTCCCCCGCCACTTTAATATTGGCAACCCCTTCCACGGACAATGGAATGCCCCCTTTTGAGTAAGCATTGCTTACTTTTAGCTCAATAATCGTATTGGTTAAGTCCATACGAAATGCCTTCTCAAATAGGGGCACCCGCAGACTTTTTCCCCCCTTAACCAGTCGATAGCCGATTTCGCGATCGCCCTCAATTTGCTGCTTAGGACCCGCAAATATCAATACTTCACTGGGCTCGCAAATATAAAGCAAATTGCGAATAATTAGATTAACTGCAAAAACGCTTAATCCAGCAGTGGATAAAAGAGTAAATAAAATTGGAAACATAACACTTAAAACCAAAAATCAAGGGCAATATCACTGCGAACAATCCCTAATTCCTAGGCATCCTCGGACAACTCCGTTTCACCTAATTCACCACTTAATCCATCGTCTGTTGTCGCTATCGCTACTTCCCCCTGGGGCAACACCTCCCCCTGGGATAACATTTCCGGCAAGGGCGTTTTTCCAATTAAGTTAATGCCCAACGTTTCCTCCACCTGCCCCAAAAATTGAGTAACGATCGCCGGATAAATATTCACCAACCCCGCCAACGTTTTCCCATCTCCTCGGTCAATGGCATTAACCCGCGACAGCTTTAACCGCTCAGGAACCTGCGCCGCTTTTTCCAGGATCAAATCAATTTGCTGTAGCGCAAATAACTCTGCCGCGCTTTCCCCCGTGTTTTCCCACACCTCCGTTAATAACGTATTTGCCATCGCCGAAGCGCGGGCATTTTCCGCCAAGCTAGAAGCCTCACCCCGCGCCAACAATTCTTGCGCCGCCTGGCGAGCTTGGGCAGGCAAAATCTCCTCCACTTCCAACCGTAAGCGCGCCAATTCCGCTCGAATCGACTGCAATTCTTGTTCCGCCACCGCCCGTGCCGTTTCTGCCGCCGCCTGGGTGCGCTCTTCCGCTTCCCGCACCGTTTCTTCTAATTTTGCCTTAATCTCCCGCAGCTCATTTTCCTTCTCTTGCACCAGGGTTTGCGCCTGGGTTTTTGCCACCTCCGACTGGCGTTTACAGTCATCTTCAGTGGTTTCGGCAGCGGCGAGCGCATCAGACTCCGCCATTTCCGCATCACGCAAAATCATGGCAATTTGCTTACGACCAATGGAGTCCAAATAGTCCACATCATCAGACACACTTTGAATTTTCAACGTATCTAAATGCAGCCCTAACTTTGCCAAGTCATCATCCACATCATTGGCAATTCGCTCTGCAAATTCCAGTCGATCTTCATTTAATTGTTCCGGCGTTAATGTGGCCACAACGCCCCGCAAATTACCTTCTAAAGTTTCCCGAGCCACCCGTCTAATTTCATTGGGATCTCGATCTAAAAATCGTTCGATGGCATTGCGCACAATAACCGGATCGCTGGATATTTTGACATTGGCGATCGCCTGAATACTCAACGGTGTCCCCCCCTTAGCGTAGGCATTAATCACCTCAATGGGAACCGGCATGGTGCGCATATCCATACTCTTCACCGTTTCTAATATGGGAATGCAGTAGGTTTGCCCGCCAAATTCTACTCGATAGCCCACCTTTCGCCCGTTCACCGTTTGTTGGCGACCTGAAATAACTAATATTTTATTGGGGTCGCAAATACGAATTGTTGTATTCAATAACCAGAAAATAAACCCAATGCCAACAATGGGAATAAACACCATCAAAGCGGTTCCAAGGGAGCTACCTCCCTGTTGGGCAAGCACTGGCGGAGCGGGCTTACTTTGAAACGCAGTTACCTCCGTCACCGTCAGCGCAGATTCTTGATCACCCTCATTTTTAAGCTCTACGGACGAATAATAGTCGTCTAAATTGAAGGGTTCAATTTGACCTACGGTACGCTTTAGTTGTTGCAATGGTCCGCCAGAAATAAACATAATGGATGAATGTTGTAATTGGTTTTTCCGCTCGTAATTTCGCTGCTTTAACTGTTTTTTCGCTTAGTAAAAATAGCGCGGACTCAATGTAAATCCCAAGTCAAATTGTCGATTAAGACGGCAACTGCGACGGCGTTGGGCGAACGCTATCTTCCGCCACAATCCATGCTCGGTTGTCTTCAACTCGAATAACCACCACCCGTTCTCCCTCCTCAAACTTTTTGACTTCCGCAGTGCGCGCCTGAATTCTGACCTGAGACCCTTTAACATCCAGCTTTACTTTTCCTCGACTGTCTTGATCGAAAGGGATTTCCACCACTCCACAGGCTCCTATCCAGTCGTCGGTGCTCAATAAACTATTGGATTGCTCCTGGGTTTTTAACCACCCTAAAATGCCCACCGTTGTGCCGCCACAAAATACGCCGATCGCGATCGCCACCCCCACTTCTACGGAGACGGGTAACCCTGGGGATAGGACTCTTAATAACAATCCCGCCACCCCAAAAAAGCACAGTCCAAAAGTCCAAAATTTTAGGGAAAGGAGTGCTTTTAACAAACGAAGAATCCACGGCAAGTAAGCAGGACGGGGTACCCCGGGGCGATCGCGAGCGGCCACATCAAGGTCAAATTCCGTTTCAAATTCAGCGCCATCAATCCCGCCGATCGCCGCCAACGCCACAAATACCCCGCCAATTGCTAGGCAAATGCCATAAATTGTGACCACAAAGTCTACCCTCGCTTATTGAGTCGAGCCAGGTGGAATAGGACTGCAACTATTTAAATGCCCTAAATAAATGCCCTAAATGCCAACTGCATTAGGTTGAATGCAATGGGCTAAGTACAGCGAGCTAGATGCAACAGGCTAAATGCAACAGGCTAAATGCAACGGGCTTGTGCAGCGGACCATGCCACAAGTCAAATAAATAGGTGCTCTATCTCTTCAGCTATAGCCTTGATTTTGATTTCATAGACGCCCTTTTAAGGTTTCTTTATTTGTGGGATTGCCCAACAGGGACGTGGGGCCCTATGTTTTATCTGGGTTTTTGATTTTTATTTGGCTTTTTAACCAAGCTTTTGGCGGTTTCCATAGGGCTTTGCCACAAATTCACTTATAAATTTGTCCTAAACCCATCAAAAATACTGTTCCAGATAAGTATCAGTAAATCCAAGCTTGTTAACGGGGACTGTCATTACTTAAATCTAAAAGTCTTTAGCCGTAAGGGTTTCAGCCCTAATATTTTTTATTTTGAAGAGGCCTACACCCCCTGCGGCCCAAAGCTTCTAGCTTATGGTCTGCCCCATTTAAGACTCAACTTTGACGCCTTGGCTTCATGCCCTTTCTCACCACCTTTATTGCTAGATACGATGGCCATTTCTGTTGCTTCCACCCCAACCTTTTGTCAAAAACTTAGCGCCGCGATCGCTCAGAACCAGAGCCTGCTATGTATCGGCTTAGACCCTAGTCCAAAATTTTTACCTTGGGACAAGGACCAGGAAAACGGGCGATCGCCTTTGGATTCCGCCTCTCCAACAACAGGCGCCGCCCAGGAAGAACAGGAATCAAAAAATCTTAAACATGCTGAGGCGTGGCTACTAAGGGTTATTGAAGAAACCTCCGACTTAGTGTGTGCCTACAAGCCCACTTTAGATATTTACCTATCACTGGGAGCCTCGGGAATCGCCCTGCTGGAGCGAATTTTAAAAGCAATTCCCGCCCATATTCCCGTTATTTTGGACGTTAAGCACGGTGACTGGATCACCAGCGGACTGTTCAGCCGCACCGCCTTTAATCGCTGGCAGGTGGATGCACTAAATATTGTGCCGTTTTCGGGGCTAAACCACGCCGCACCATTTTTGGTGTATCCAGACCGCGCCATCTTTGCCCTTTGCTACGCCGAAAATCCCTCTGCTCACCTGGTTAAAACCCCCGATGGCGACCAGCCCTATTACCTACAGCTGGTAGAGGACGTTAAAACCTGGGGCGTAGCAACCCAGCTCGGTTTAGAGGTGGAGGGGGCAGACCCGAAAATTATTGGCAGAATTCGCCAGGTGGCTGAGCAACACCCCATTTTGGTGCGCGGCGCTTGGTCAACGGGGGCAACGTTGCAGTCTTTAAATTACGACGGCGATTTAACGGAAGCCCAATGGCAGGAAGTGACTTTAAACTTGCAGGGCACTTTGGAACAGGGATTGACTCCCCAGGGAGATGGGCTAATTGTTTTGGTGCCTCGGTCAGCGCTGAACCATGCCCAGCCACGACAGCAGGTGAGAAATCTACGCGATCGCCTCAACCAAGCAAAAAACACCTTGCAGCGACAGGCCCCTGCCGATCACTGTGACCTGATAGTCAGCGACGTGCCCCCCACCCCTCAGCATCCTTACGCCGATTTAATCGTGCAGCTATACGACCTGGGATGCATTCTGTTCGGCGACTATGTGCAGTCCTCCGGCGCAACGTTTCCCTACTATGTGGACCTGCGGCAGATTATTTCCAACCCGCAAATTTTCCAAAAAATCCTGCTGGCTTACGGCGATAAACTGCGCACCTTAAATTTTGATCGCATCGCCGGTATTCCCTATGGATCTCTTCCCACCGCCACTGGTTTATCCCTGCAGTTGGATCGCCCTATGGTGTTCCCTCGAAAAGAGGTAAAACCCCACGGTACCCAGCGAGTGGTGGAAGGGGCCTTCGTGCCGGGAGAAACGGTGGCGATCGTGGACGATATTCTAATTTCTGGCAATAGCGTTATTCGCGGCGCTAAAAAGTTGGAGTCGGTGGGCTTAAACGTTAAGGACATTGTGGTGTTTATCAACCACGACAGCGCTGGCGTTATTGACCGTTTAGCCAAGGAAGGGTACCGCGCCCACACCGTGCTCTCCCTAAGGGAAATTGCGATCGTCCTTTACGATGCCCAGCGAATTTCAAAGGATCAGTATGAAACTTTGACGCACCTAGATGAAGGTCCTGATAAGCAGCCTAGTAAACAACCAGTGGTAGCAGCGTAATCGTGGCATGGATCGCTGGTCAGATTAGCTGATCAAGTTAGCGAGCCAAGTTAGCTAAGACGTCAGTTCGATGGCACAAAATCAGCTCAAATCTGCTTCTCCCCTTGGCGAGGGGTGCTTTTCGTCGAACTAACGTCTGGGGGGGGGCTCAGTTAAACTTTAAACCCAATAATAACGAGGGTTACAGCCCCTAGCCTGTTTGATTTGAGAGAGCGTTTACTCCCCACTATGTAAAGCTCCTGGCGCCTAGCTGAGCACACGCTTTAGTAGAACAGTGCAAGGAACTGGGGCACTTGGGGGACGGCTAAATCTGCTGACAGCACTGACGCAAAATCTCAGAGCCCCTCACCCTAAATCCCTCTCCCTGAGGCGAGGGGCTTCGAAAACATGATCAAACGTTTGCCATTTTTTTTACTCCCCTTCTACCTGGGGATCTATCCATTAGGCACAAGTCTGTGAAGGGTAGCCATAGAGCGGCTTTTAGAG
>CALGDE010000146.1 GCA_937883785.1 uncultured cyanobacterium | reverse complement strand
TAATTACAGATTAACCTCCGTTAGCTTTCTTACTTTTCAGACGTCCTCTTAGAGCGCTGCTCAATTTCACTTAAAGTTTCAACCCCATCCGAAGGGGCGCTGGCTGTGCTGCCAATGGCGGCAGCAGGGGATACGTTAGAAACAAGAAGGGATATTCCTAATAGGAATGTGATCGCCCAGCCACTAACAACGCGAATAAAATTAACTACCATAAAACCTCTACAACTTTCTTTTCTGGAAACGGGCAATGGGAACGCTAAAAACCAATCAAGCCACTAGATAGAAATAAAGAATTAATGAGTCTAAACTCTTTTCTCTCAGGCTTGAATTTCCTCTCTTAGAAAATTAGTTTCGATTTCGCTTGACTTTTAGCTATTACTCAAATGCTATTCCCATAAGACCAGAAAATCAGAATTCCATAATCCTTCTAGGGGGTGATTGATGTTAAAGAAAACCGCGAGATTCCTATAACTATCGATTTTTATCCATATAAAACCCCGACTTTAGACAAGCAGGTCAAAGTCGGGGTGCAAAGGTGGGAAAAAGCTATGTCAAGGTGATGCTAGGAACCAGCGCCGGAGCCTGGGGCGGCTACTTTGACCATGGCGTGGCGTAGGACGCGATCGCCAATGGTATACCCCCGCTGTAGCTCTTCAATTACCACATCTTCAGGGTATTCCTCGCTCATTTCCCGCATCACCGCCTCGTGCAAATTGGGATCAAATTCCTGCCCCTGGGGACGCATGGGGGATACCCCCAGCCGCTTTAGGCTATCCACCAACTGCTTGTAAATGCCCTGGTAGCTTTTGTGGATATTGGTTTCCGAGTCGCCTTGGGGCTTGATTAGGGTGCGCGCCCGCTCAAAATTATCCACCACCGCCAACAGCTCGCGGATAGTGTCGCATTTAATCTTCTCCGCCTGTTCTTCTCGCTCCTTTTGGGTGCGCTTACGGAAGTTTTCAAAGTCCGCAGAAAGGCGAGCATACTGCCCGGTGCTGTTTTCTAGCTGAGCCCGCAGCCCTTCCACTTCCCGCATTAAATCAGTCATTGCCGCCTGGTAGCTGGCGGTTTCTTCCACGCCGGCGGTGGTGTCGGGCACCGTATCGGTGGTGTCTTCCACGGTGTCGTCAATGTCCAAATCGTCCAAGGTTGCCGGGGCTGCTTCGTCCCCTTCCGTTACCACTTCCGGGGCGATCGCCTCCTCAGCTCCTTCACCAACGGTTTCGCCAGTAATCGGATCCGTATCAGTGCCATCTTCCGGCGACGTAATTTCAGGAGAGACCACCTCTGGCGTGGTTTCCGAGGAAGTATCATCGCCCGTTGAGTCCGCCGGTGCCGATGAGTCGGCAGGCTCCGTTGTTTCTACGGTTTCTTCGGTTTGATTTTCCTCGTCAATCATGTCCCTTCGCTGTGTCTATGTCTTATTTTTTGCGGTGCTTCACTGTAAAAAGTTTACAGCTTACCCCAGTTAGTGTCGCTGACAATTTTACCGCCCAATGTACGGGAAAACCGGCGATCGCCCCCATCAAAGCGGTTTTTTAAGATGTCTGTTCCCCAATTGCGGTTTTTTAAGGCGGTCCACTAAGCCTTATTGGGATTCGCCAAGTTGCGGAATCGGGTGTACTGGGGTTCGAACAGCATTTTGACCACCCCCGTGGGGCCGTTACGGTGCTTGGTAATAATAATTTCCGCAATACCCCGATCTGGAGTGTCGGGATTATAGTACTCATCCCGGTACAGCATAATCACCAAATCGGCATCTTGCTCAATGGATCCCGACTCCCGCAGGTCCGACATCATGGGGCGCTTATTGGTGCGCGATTCTACGCCCCGGCTGAGCTGGGACAGGGCGAGCACGGGGACGCCCAATTCTCGGGCTAGACCCTTGAGCGATCGCGTAATCTTCGACAGTTCCTGCACCCGATTATCGCCGCCCGTCTCCATCAGCTGAAGGTAATCAATAATTACCATCCCCAGCCCGCCGTGTTCCGCCTGGAGCCGTCGCACTTTGGATCGCATTTCCGTAATGGCAATATCCGCAGTGTCGTCAATAAACAGCTTCATATCGCTCAGGGTACTGATGGCGTTCCCCAACGTCAGCCACTCGTGTTGCCCAATGCGTCCCGATCGCAGCCGCCCACTTTCAATTTGCGCCTCGCTGGACAAAATACGATACACCAACTGTTCCTTGGACATCTCCAGGCTGTAAATCGCCACCGGCAGCTTATGGATAGCGGAAATACTGCGGGCAATATTTAACACAAAGCTGGTTTTCCCCATGGCCGGTCGCCCCGCCACAATAATCAGGTCGGATCGCTGAAATCCCTGGGTCATGGCATCTAGGTCGTAAAACCCACAGCTCAGCCCCGGCACCGTTTCCCCCATGCTGCGGCTTTCAATTTCCGAAAACGTATTGGTCAGCACGTCAGCCATAGAGGTCAGGCTGTTTTTCGACTTGGACTGGGTGATATTAAACAGCCGCTGTTCCGCCTTATCGAGGGCTTTGGGCAGGGGATCTTTGGTGTCGTAGGCAAGCTGGGTAATATCGGTGCCCACCTGTACCAGTTGCCGCCGCGCATATTTATCCGCCACCAACAGGGCGTAGCGATCAATATTAACGGCGCTAACGGTGCGGTCCACTAGCTGGGTAAGTTTGATGGCTCCCCCAGCCTTTTCCAACAGGTCATTGTCCGTAAGCCAGCTGCCGACGCTAATTAAATCGGTGGGGCTGCCGTGACCGTGGAGGGAGGTCATGGCGCGGAATACAATTTGGTGGGCGCTGAGGTAAAAGGCGTCGGCGGTAAGGATATCGGCAACGCGACCCATCGCCTCCGGGTCCAGCAGGATGCCCCCCAGGATGGATTCTTCCGCTTCGATATTTTGTGGGGGCAAGCGATCGCCCAAGGCTTCAAAATTTAGTGCCTGAACCATAACAACGTCCCCGATGACAGCAAAGGTTTTGGCAAAAATTCCAGCTAAAGCAAGGTGATCACACAAGCATTGCCTGTAAAAGCGCAAAAAAAAGCGCTAGATTTGCGGAGCATTTTCGCTCCCTCAAATCTAACGTCTTGCTTTGACTATTTCCCGTACGTTTTTCCTACTTAACGAAACTGTAGGGAAATGAAATCACATGAAAATTACGCACTAAAAGTAAGTACTAGTCAGGTACAACCTCAAAGTTCACCGTCGCCGTCACCTCAGCGTGCAGCTTAACGGTGGCTTCGTACTTACCTAGCTTGCTGATTTCCGGCACTTCAATATCAGCACGGTCCACTTCAACACCGGCAAATTCCTTAAGCACGTCGGCCAACTCACGATTGGTCACCGTACCAAAGATGGCGTCGTCTTCACCCACAGGCTTGGGCACCCGCAGCAAACCAATGGTAGCCAATGCAGTTTTGGTGGACTCTGCCTTGTTGCGATCATCAATCTTGCGCTGGCGCTCCTCTTCCCGACGGCGCTCCACCTGCTTCATCACGCCAGGGGTAACGGGCACAGCCAAGCCCTTGGGGAACAAATAGTTACGGGCATAACCAGGGGCAACTTCCACCAAGTCGCCATTTTTGCCCAGTTTGTAGATGTCCTCGCGAAGGACCAATTTTACTCGCTTAGCCATGTCTCGTTCGTTATCTGCGTCTAGGTGTACGTCTAAATTTCGGAAAGATCTAGATGTTGAAAAAATTGAGGATAAACCGCTGAATCGGTAGTCGCGTAAAGAGCTAGGCACAAATGCACTTTGCTGAAACACGCACCGAGGCGCCAGCTTACCGTGACGCTTAGAAATATTGCGCGATCGCAGCGAGGTGGTCAGCAAATTTCAAACAGCGGCTTTTTAGTATCCCACACCACCGCCGCTTTACTACACTTCCTCCCGCCAAAACTTTCTCCAGAAACAAACAGTCAAGTTTCAGCTCTTCCCTGAAAAGTGCCCCACTTAGTTGTGTCCATTTGCGTACTGCGCTGATCGCTGGGCCTCATTATCAGAAAACTGCTTTTGATCAAAAAGGTACACGCTGCGAATCGGATACGGAATATTGATTCCAGCGTCATCACAGGCCTTTTTCAGCGCCAACATCACACGACTTTGGGTTTGTCGAACCTCTCTTTTTTCCGGATTGGTCCAATAGCGCACCACCAAATCAATGGAACTATCACCAAACCCCACTGCGTCCACCTCTAGCTGAGGTACAGATAAAACACCTTCAATACCTCGGGTCGCTTCTGCCAATGTTTCCAAAGCCAATGGCAGCGATGTGTTGTAGTCGACGCCGATCGCCAAATCAGTGCGTCGGGCGCTACGGGCGGTCAAAACCTGCACCGGGCTGGTGAATACTAAAGAATTGGACAGAACAACAGTCTCTCCCTGATAGGTTTTTAGCTGGGTAGACCGCAGGGCAATATCTTCGACGGTACCTTCGTAATCGCTAACAACAATTTGATCGCCCAGTTGAAACGGCTCTTGAATAAGCAACAAGATGCCCGCCAGGAAGTTTTTGAAAATATCTTGAAATGCAAAGCCAATGGCAACGGAACTAAACCCTAACAGGGCAATAATGCTGGCTAAATCTAAACTGGGAAATGCCAAAATTGCAGCGGCCAAAATTCCACAAACCCAGGCAGTAACAAAGCTGATTTGGGCAATTAACGTGTGTAAAGAACGGTTTTTTAAAGCGCGGCGAGAAATTTGAAATGATAGCCGTCGTACGGTTTTTGCAATGAATCGAGTTAAAAAAAGTACGACAACCCCTCCCAAAATTCCAGGAAGAATTTTGACGCTGCTCCCTAACATTTCAACAAGTGTACTGTTGACTTCTTGTATAAGTTCCTGCATCTCTCTCATTCAATTACGTCTTATGCCGCAACTAGAAATTACAAGGAATTTAATGTCGATTCATCGTCATTTAGTTGAGTTGATTGTCTGCCTTAAGGTGGATAAAGACTATGGGCAAAGATTTGGACGAAAAAGCGATTTTTATCCAAATTTAGTGTGTGAAACAGTAATCACGACAACCTATCCCTAGCACTTTGACCATTACGTCGCAGCATTGCCCAAAGCTTTGTCTCAGATTACTCTCACCGACGCGTTTTGATTCACCAAATTAAATTGGTGGGACGCTACCTCCCTTTTATTGGAAGGCAAGGTTAACGGTCCCGGTAAATCAACGGCAAAACCTTGCACATAATCGACGCTAAGCTTTCCCACCGTTTGTAGAACATCCTTATCTTCCACCCCTTCCGCAATGGTTTTTAAGCCCAGGCTGTTGCTGATATGGCAGATTGCTTCCACCATGGCACGGCTGACACTGTCTGCCGCCACTGACCTTACAAACTGCCCTTCGATTTTTAAATAATCCACAGGAAGAGTGCTTAAGTAGGTCAACGATGACATGCCTGATCCGAAATCATCTAAGGCAAAGGTGCCCCCCACTGCCTGTACTCGCTTAATTAAATCCACTGCTTGGTTTAAGTTGGCGATCGCCGCTGTTTCCGTCACCTCAAAGGTAATATCAACGTAATTTAATACGGGACGCTGAAGCTGAGTGACCAAAAAGTCTCCAAAGGCTTCATCGTTAAAGCTGGCTCCTGATAAATTAACGAAATAGCGCCAGCCCGTAATCGGCGCATGCCCTTTTTCAAATAGGTGGCTTGTTAGCTGATCCAAGAGCGATCGCACCACCCACTGATCCAGTTCAGGCATTAAATTATACCGCTCCGCCGCTGGAATAAACTGCTGGGGTGACACTAACTGTCCTGACTCATCCCGCAACCGCAGCAACACTTCAGCGCAATGCTCCGTTATTTTCGGTTTATAGGTTTGTGCTTTATTGCCTTGGGATGGGTGATTTTGGGTTCGATCAAGGGGGATGATCGCCTGGGAGAAGAGACAAAATCGATTAGCCGCCAGAGCCTGTCTGATTTTTGACGTCCACTGCATATCCAATTGACGCCGCCGCATCATTTTGTCGTCATGATGGTACACATTGAGGCGATTGCCTCCGTCTTCCTTGGAGGCATACATAGCAGTATCCGCCATGCCCAACACCCCCAGCACATTATCAATGGATCGATCAAGCAGCACCAGTCCAGCACTGACGCTAATGTTGAACAGATTGTCCCCCCACAAAAACTGTCCGTTAATTTGGCGAATAATGTGATGAACCTGCGCTTTGGCATGGTTTAGTGCGCAATCTTGCAGCAAGATGCCAAATTCGTCGCCCCCCAGCCTCGCTACTAGACTATGGGGCGGCGCTAATCCCATTAGGGACTGGGCAATTTGACACAGCATCGCATCGCCCGCCACATGACCAGAGGTGTCGTTTATTACCTTGAATTGGTCCACGTCCAAATAACAAAAGGCGTGGGTGGTTTGCCCGTTGCTTACCTCTTCAATGCTTCTCATGAGCACGCGCTCAAATTCCCGACGGTTTGCCAGCTTTGTCAGAGCGTCGTGGCTAGCCTGCCAAGCCAGGTTGTCAGATAAATATTTGTGCTCGGTGATATCTCGGCAAACGATGACCGCTCCGGCGATCACCCCCCTTTGTAAACTGATGGGGGAAATGGAAAGTTCAAGAATAAACGTCTGCTGACGGCGGTTAATAAATTTGACGGGGGCGCGTCCCACCACCATTACCCCGTGGTTCAAAACCCGTCGTAGTCCGTTGGGCAGCGCTTGCCGCCCCTCATGATGATCCAGCTCCAAAACTTCCTCACAAGGAAAACCGCTGGACTGGGCTAATGTCCAAGCACATAAGCGCTCCGCCGCCGGGTTGAGGGATTGCACCCGCCGTTGCCGATCCACCACAATTACTGCATCCCCAATCGCTCTCAGGGCCACATCCGCCAACTGTTTTTCCACTATTACCCGCGCTTCCACCGTTTGGCGGTGCTCCATTTCACGAGTTAGGCGCTGATTGGTTTGTACCAGAGCCCGAGTGCGATCGCTGACCTGTTCTTCCAGAGTTTCATTGAGACTTTTCAGCACCTCTTCGGATCGCTTACGCTCAATGGCATAACAGATGGATCGGATCAGGGTGCTGTGCTGAAGCTGTCGCTTAACCAGATAGTCTTGGGCTCCGTGGCGAATGGCTTCTACCGCCAAGGCATCATCTTTAGAATTAGTCAAAATTACGGTAGGCAAAGACGGAGCCGCCGCCTGGAGTTGCACCAAAGTCTCTAGACCTTGACTATCGGGTAAGTTCAAGTCGAGCAAAACCACGTCAAAAACGTCAGCATCATTGGTGCCTTTGCCATCGTCTTCCCCGCTTTCTTCTGTGCCCTCTTTTCCGCCTTCTATCTTTTGAACAACGCCCCCTGGTGCGCTATTTTCCTGCTGGTTGAAAACAGCACTATACTTCCCATACTCACCGACGTACTCATCGACATCACCCCCGGCACGGTGTCTTTTCCGGCGGCAATGGTCAAGCACCGCCATCGCACTTGCCAACCGATCAACCCAATGGAAAGCCCACGAGCCTTTTCCTGCTATTTCCAGCAGCGCCCTGAGCAACCGTGCCTCGCCAGCGTTATCCTCGACGATCAGCACTCGCAGACACTGAATATTCATCGACATAAAGTCTTGTGGGGCTAGTGGAGTTTGGCTTTTAAAGAAATGCCGGAGGAAAAAATAGGTATTTAAAAGTGATACGACTAAAAATCTATAGGGGAAAAGTCGTCAGAGTCTATCTATCTATCATTCTAAGTATTTTTGATTATTACAGGAAATAACAAACATAAGAGCGGGAATGACTCAATATTTAATGTCAGAAACCATACATGCACTTTCCATAAGAAAAAACTAATAAGTTCGTTTTAATAACTATTTCCTTATGTCTTGATTCCTTAAAAAAGATCTATATTTTTCAAGGTATAGAAGAATACTTTATATGTGGTGATGAAGTATGGTTGCTTAAATGTGCTTTTCTTGATTTTTGGCTCGCACCACGTTTCCAGATTTGCTGTGATGAAACGTGGTGGCGATCGCCCTGTGCCCTAGCTTTCTTGATCAAGTGAAGATCCACTTACCGTTGGCAGGGCAACCGTATTGAGCCAAAATTCATCAATGCGACGGGCAATGGTCAACAACTGTTTAAGGTTGGATGGCTTTTGGATGTAGCAGTTGGCATGTAGTTGGTAGCTTGTGTTGATATCTTTCTGGCGGCGGGAATTGCTTAAAACCACCACAGGAATCGTTTTTAATTGGGGATCAGCCTTAATTTCTGCAATGATCTCTTGTCCGTTTTTACGCGGCAAATTGAGGTCCAGCAAAATTAGGCTTGGACGGCGGGCGTTGGTAAATTCTCCTTTGCGGTATAGGTAGTCGAGGGCGTCTATGCCGTTCTGTACGGCAACAATATCGATGGCAGTGGGGCGATCGCGAAAGGCTTCGCGCAGGAGTCGGATGCTAGCCTGATTATCGTCAACGATCAGGAGAATTTGCCTGGAATCTCCTGAGTTGACTAGAGCGGGAAAGGTCATGGAATGAGTGAAATTCGAGACAGCTTATACGGAGTTTGATTGAAAACATAACCAGAAAGCTTCCAATAGGAAGTCGACAGAGCGGTAATAAGTCCGTTCGGTTGTGCTGTAGACAACGTCACGCTTGTCAAGTGTGACGTGATCCAAAAGCAAACCGCTCAAACTTTAGACAGAGATTTCCCAAATTCTCGGCAGAGATTTCAATATTTATTAATCTTCTAATACGGGCAGTGTTAAGTGAAAAGCAGCTCCTCGATTTTTTTTCGAAGTCACATAAATACTGCCGCCGTGATGTTCAACAATTTTTTTGCAAATGGCGAGACCAATGCCGGTGCCAGGATATTCTTCGCGGGTGTGGAGCCGCTGAAAGATCTGGAAGATGCGATCACTAAATTTTGGATCTAACCCAATGCCGTTATCGGTGACGATAACTTCCCAGTAGTCCCCCCTGCGATCACTGTGAATCTCAATTGTAAGGGGGCGATCACCGCGAAACTTTATCGCATTGCTCAATAAATTTTGAAATACCTGGGTTAGCTGGGTAGGGTTGCCCATTACCGTGGGCAGGGAACCCACTGCCACCCCGGCGTGGGCTTGCTCCAGGCGATTCCCCAGGCTACGAAGCACCCGATCCACAATCCTTGACAGGGGCGTGGGTTCAAATTTTTGTTCCTGCTGCCCCCCCACACGGGAATAATCCAGCAAATCATCAATTAAATTTTGCATATGATCGATACCGTCCACGGCGTAGCCAATAAACTCTCGGGCATCGTCATCAAGCTGATGTTTATAGCGCAGTTCCAAGAGCTGGATGTAGTTCGCCACCAAATTGAGGGGCTCTTGTAAATCGTGGGAGGTGATGTGGGCAAATTTATTCAGCTCCGCATTGGATCGCGCCAGCTCATCCGTCAGCTTAATTTTCTCACTGGCTTGGCGCAGCACAATATTGACGGTGGCATTGCGCAGTTCCCGAGCGGCGTCAATTTCGGTGGGATGCCACGATAGCGATCGCCGGCACACCGTCTCCCGCCATCGTTCAAAGGACTGAGGCGGCGATAGCCACTGAGTTTCAGGCTGCACCGGCAAGGTCATCATGGGACGCTTAGCCCAGGTGACCGTTTGCAGGGTTTCTGGACGAAACCACAAAATATAGTCCTTGAGGCTATTGGAAATGGTCGCCACCAATAACCCACTGCCAATATCCGAAAAATCCTCAGCCAACGGGTACTCCTGACTGAGGCAATCGGTTACATAAATATCATCGGAACAGTGGGTTTCCACCCAGCCCAGTAGCGCTGTTAGGTGTTCGGTGGACGGCACAGTGCCAATGCTCGCCAAATGGTTATCGTGGAAAACCGCCACCCCCGTTGCCTGGACCAGCCCCAATAAACTGTCCTGCAATAGTCCGTCTTTGAAGGATTCGGTAGCGGTCATATGTTCCAAAAGCTGGGTTTGAATATGCTGACGGCGATGGCGCTCCTCGTATTTGTGGCGATCGCTGTGGGCGGAAATTTCCACAGAAATAACCCGCCCCAGAAATTCGCAGCCCTGGCGAGCTGAGTAGGGCACATGGTAAGGCTGATGGTGATGACAGGACAGGAGCCCCCATAGGCGATCGCCGTGCATTAAAGGCACCACCACTGATGCCTGCACCCGATCCATATTGTGAAGATAGGTGCGATGGCACGGGTGAGGCGATCGCAGCTGAGCATTAATCAGATTTATCGGCTGCTTGGTTTGGGGATTGAGCTCAGGGTAAAGGGGCACCCCCCCCTGGTTTGCATCAGCGATTAACCGAGCAGCCCCGTTAGATTGGGGTAGCCAACGGCGGCAAATCTGAGTATCTTCACTGGGAAACCAATGGTTTAAAAAAGTGTCTGACAAATGGGACGCCTTGCTTTCAGCAATCACCTGACCGTGCCCTTCCGCCGAAAAGCGATACACCATAACCCGATCAAAGGCTAAAATTCGCCGCATCTCCTCTGCGCCCAATTGGGCCATGGCGCAGATATCCGTTTGCTGACGCAGCTGCACGGCTCCCCGCTTAATGGTGTGGTAAAACTCGGAAAACTGGACGGAATCCCCATCCTTTGTGGGCTCTAATTCTAAAACCAAGAGCCCATCGGGATTGCGGTGGAGAATAACATTAACGTCAAGGCTCTCGCTGTGGCTGGCTCCTTTTTTGCTGGCAATCCCTTCACTAATTGAGTCCAACGGTGGCAGGCTAAATTTAAAGACTTCGAAGGCTTGATCAGAGGATCGCAACAGCATTTCCCACAGTCGCTCCACCATGGCTTCAGGGGCGATCGCGTTCAAAGGACGCCCCACTAAATTTTCAGCAGTTCCCTTTAAAAACCGATCAATATTGCGACTAACCTGAAGCACCGTCAGATCTGGCTCAGACAGCACCAGTAGGGCACCGTGAGGCTGGATTTCTGATGGTGGGGCGATCGCCTCCCCATTGCCGAAGCAACTGGAAGAAGTAAAGGGAGTCATGACGGTGCGCGATAACGAAGGAGCGATGTGAAAGCATTATGAATAAAAGGGGTGGGGCGAAGCTTAAGTCAGCCCTCTCAAATCAATATTGAAAATCAACCCTCAACTTTACTAAGTAGATTGTGTCCAAATATTCGTACTAATACTGTCACCATTGTTGCGTCCAATATTGATATGGACTCACCTTTGTCAGAGTATTTTTACAAACAGTATTTACACTTAATTTATTCAGCGCCCATCGTTAATTGAGTTCCAAAGTGATTGGCTGCTGAATTTTTCAACGTGGCTTGGAGTTAGACCTGAGACACCTAACTTCCAACATGGAGCGTGTGCTCAATTAGGCGTCAGAAGCGCTATACAGTGGGAGCATACGCCCTCTCAAATCAAACAGATTAGGGGCTGTAACCCTCGTCATTGTTGGGCTTGAAATTCAAATAAGCATAGCTCTCAGAGTTCTTAACTCACGAACCTACGGTATTTCTTATCCAGAATCTGATAGGTACTTTAAGCCTAAGGCTAGGCGTAAATTTTGCGTTTAGACTCTGATGTCAACAAACTTTGGGGTAGACCTTGATACCGATTAATAACAGTAATTTGAGAGAGAAAGACTATACGTACACCCTAAAAGGTGCGCAAAAAAATTACCCATGTTAGAGTCCCTCGTTTAAAAATTTGCGTCAGCACCTCTCGTTAGCAGCCTTGATCTGATTTGTTCAAATGTTCTGAAGATGTAAATTTGAGAGCGATTATTGACTAGGGTTCTTATCGACTAAGTTACCCAGTCAAGGGCAGTGAAAATCTTAGCCCCTGATGTTTTTTACTTACGCAGCTCGTGTACTTCCCATTGCATTAGGCGTCTAGAGCTTTATCAATGACAGTCTTTATCCAGGATCTGTCATCATTTAAGGCTCAAAGCTTCTAACTGTAAGGGTTTCAGTCTTTAGTGTTTTTTGGCGTATACCTCCCGTATACCTCCCATCACATCAGGCTTCTAGTGCTTAATTGGCGACACGCTCTATGGAAATCCACCTTTACAAATTGGGTAATGTAGTAGGACGATTTAGCGTATACAGTTAAACCCCAGTGTTTTAGGGAAAACAGTTCCTGAAAATTATGTTTGGACGAAAAAAGCCTGCGCCCGTTAGCAATATGACCTATTTGGCGGCGGGAAGCGATTTTCAGGGAAATTTACGGGTTAAGGGTGGGCTGCGCGTTGATGGCAGTGTGCGAGGTACTGTGTCTACGGAAGAGGACTTGGAAGTATCCGAATCTGGGAGTATCGAAGGACCAGAAATTAAGGCACGAAATATTGTGATTCGCGGCTCTGTTAAAGCCAGTGTGGTGGCCAATGGAGACTTGACATTAGCGAGAACGGCGCGGCTAGAGGGAGATGTGGTGGCTAGTGCGCTGAATATCGAGGCGGGAGCATTTTACGTGGGACACATTGTTACCAAGGATGCTCAACCCACCACTGCGCTTCCTTCAACGCCGCCCGTACCGAAGTTGGTGGGGCGCAGCGAAGATTAAGACTGTGGTACGTCGATCCTGTGGTGTGCTGATCATAAAAATTGCTGGTTTCTTCGGTAACAAGCTCTGCCCATAAAATCTGCCCAAGCTTTCTTGAGTTGATGGAGAAAAGCTTGGGCAGGTTTTTGAAGGCAACGATTCTGATGGGCGTTGCGTTCTATTAGGCGGTAACGGCAGCAAATTCACGTTCAGCACGCTTATAGCCTTCGTCCAACACTTCTGACAGGGTGGGGTGGGCGTGTACTTGGAACGCTAGGTTTTGCACGGCGTCGCGGTTGGCGATCGCACTGGCGGCTTCCTGAATCAAATCCGCCGCATGGATGCCAAAGATATGGGCCCCCAAAAGTTCCCCTGTATCTTTGCGGTACACCAGCTTTGCTAGTCCGTCTCCTTCTCCTTCGGCAATCGCCTTGGAATTACCCTTGAAGTAGCTGCGTACGGTGGCCACTTCGAAGCCCTCTTCCTGACCAAGCTCCTTTGCCTGGGGTTCGGTCAAGCCAACGAAGCTGACCTCGGGATGGGTGAACGCAGCGGCAGGAATACTGCGATAGTCCACAGTGCGCGATCGCCCCAGCATGTTTTCCACCGCCACAACCCCCTGGGCTGACGCCGCGTGGGCCAACATCATTTTTCCAGTGGCATCGCCGATCGCCCACAAATGGGGTACCGGCTCCCCATCCTTCAACACCTGCATCTTGTCGTTAACGGGAATAAATCCAGGACGCACCGTTTCCACACCAATATTGTCTAGCCCCAAATTCTTGGTAGCGGGACGACGACCGGTGGCCACTAGGCACGCATCCACCTCCAGTACATCAATAACTTCTTTTGTTTTGGCGTCCGTTAATTCAATGGTGACCGGCGATCCCGGCACCACCTTCGTCGCAAAGATACCCGTGTAGGTTTCTAAATCGCGCCCTTCCACCAACGTACGCTTCGCCACCTTGGCAATATCCGGGTCAAAACCAGGCATCAGGTTGTCCAACGCCTCAATCATGGTCACCTCGGACCCCAAAGCGGTATACACATCGGAAAATTCCAAGCCAATGTAGCCGCTGCCAATAATGGCAATCCAGTCGGGCACCGTTTCTAGTTTTACTGCTTCATCGCTGGTGAACACCGTCTTGCCATCCAGCTCAATTCCCGGAGGAACGGCGGGCACAGAACCGGCAGAAATCATCACCTCCTTCGCCGTAATGGTTTTGGTGACGGTGCGGTTACCGTCGGGGCGGGTCACTTCCACCTTCTGAGACCCCAGCACCTTACCCCAGCCTTGGATAATATCCACCTTGATGCGCTTAAGGCTGTTGGTCAGGTCTCCCTGGAGCTTAGCCACCAGGTTATTAGCATGGTCAGCGATTACTTCTCGGTTGTAGGACACCGGTCCCACGGTGACGCCCATGGATTCCAAATGGCGCACATTTTGCAATTCCCGCACCCGTCCTGATGCGGCTAACAGCGCCTTGGAAGGGATGCAGCCTCGGTTAACGCAGGTGCCGCCCATATCTGCCGCTTCAATAATGGCGGTTTTTAACCCACAAGCCACTGCGTGGAGAGCCGCCCCGTGTCCCCCTACGCCAGCGCCAATAATAACGAGATCGTAATCAAATTCCTGGCTCACGCTCGGCTCCTAAACTTGTACGCTTTATTTTTGTTATTCCTGACAGTCGATGTTTCAAACACTTCATGTCTTGGACACTCTATTTTCTGGTTAAGGGGCTCTAAGAGCAACTGGTTTGTTCTCTATCTCCGTGTTTCAAACACTTCATGTCTTGGACACTCTATTTTCTGGTTAAGGGGCTCTAAGAGCAACTGGTTTGTTCTCTATCTCCGTTTACCCGTTCTACGGAGGTAGGGAATGAACCGCGGGAGATAGGGTAAACCGCGCCTAGCCAGATTTTAATTGGTGCGTAATTATAAGAGTGCCGGCACAAGGCAAGCTTTACTTATCCTGTTCACTAGTATTGGTCGAAGCCATGTTTTTTGACGAACTGACTCCCCTTGTCCGTGAAGTGATGGGGCAACCTGTGGCCTTCATTGGTGGCTTGGCGTCAGGGCTGTTTCGTATGGACCCTACCCAAGATCCCGTTAAAAGCTGGCTAGAAAAACAGGGCGCTAATCCTTTCGCCGCTGCTGAAGCGTCCACTGACACGGATTCTTCTGACTCTGGTCCCCAAACTATCGATATTGAGTAAGGCAGTTAGAGTAAGACAGCTATTCTCGGAAAGCGTTGCCTACGGGATAAGTTTTCGTTCGTATTTTTTATTTCTTCGCTGGCGTTGAATGGTTCTTCGCCAGCTTTTTGATGGCTTGAGGTGGGGCGTGGGGGCGATCGCTTAGGGCATTCTATTAAGCGGAAATTTTTCAAAGATCTCAAGCTTTACCGCCGCAGATTTTAAATAAGCATCAGCACAAAAAACACATTAATAGGAATAGCAAATACCTTGTTAAAAAGCGGAGAAACGCGCTACCTGCTTTGATGTCTGAGGCGCCGCAAAATCAGTCCGGATTTATTTGAGAACGACTAGCATTAATGATATGGTTTCAGGCAAGTCTGTGGATGGAAAAGTAATTTCCTCGAAATTACCTAATAGGAAAAATAATGAGCAAGCTGAATAACAAGTTTAGCCGCCGCGCCTTTATGGCCGGTGGTTCTGCGATGGCTGCGGTTGCCCTCAGCGGCATCGGCAACCGTGCCCAGGCCCAAAGTGGTAATGAGGTCAACCTCTACTCCGGTCGTCACTACGATACGGATCGCACAATCTACGAAGCTTTTACCCAAGCAACCGGCGTCAAGGTCAACTTGGTTGAAGGTAAGTCCGATGCCCTGATGGAACGGATTAAGTCAGAGGGTTCTAACAGTCCCGCTGATATTTTAATTACGGTTGATGCAGGACGGCTGTGGCGTGCTGACCAGGAAGGCTTGTTCCAGCCTGTGAGCAAGAATGAAGCTCCCAACCTGTACTCCGCAATTCCCCGTCATCTCCGCCACCGTGCTGGTCACTGGTTCGGTATGTCCCAACGGTCTCGGGTCATCATGTATAACAAAGAGTTGGTGAACCCTGCTGATTTATCCACCTACGAAGATTTGGCTGATTCCAAGTGGCGCGGCAAGATCTTGATCCGTAGCTCGGGCAACATCTACAACCAGTCCTTGATGGGCGAATTGATTGAGCTTTATGGTACCGCTGGTGCTGAAGACTGGGCTCGTGGTTTCGTTAGCAACTTTGCTCGCAAGCCGACCGGTAACGACAGTGCACAGATTCGCGCTTGTGCCGCTGGTGAAGGTCACATCGCGATCGCTAACACCTACTACTTCCCTCGTTTCGCTCGCAAGGACGACCCGGCTGAGCGGGAAGTGTTCCAGAAAGTGGGCGTATTCTTCCCCAACCAGCGTGGCGAAGGCGCTCTAGGACGCGGTGCTCACATGAACGTCAGCGGTGCTGGTCTTGTGAAGAGTGCTCCTAACCGGGCAAACGCCATTAAGTTCTTGAACTTCATGGCAACGGCTAACTCTCAGGAAATCTTCGCTAAGAGCAATAGCGAGTACCCTGTGATGAGTGGTTTGGACCTAGACCCGATTCTAGATAGCTTCGGTCGTTTCAAGGGGTCTAAGACCAACGTTGAAGCCCTAGGACGCAATAACCCGCTGTCCATCCAAGTGATGAACAACGTTAACTGGGATCAAGGGTAAGGGATAGGGTATAAGTCCTGTAGCAGGGCTGTTCAGGTTTAAGATGCCTCGAACAGCTCTACTAATATTTGTATCCGCTGGGAGTGCAAGTATTGCACTCCCATTTTTTATGCTTGAGATTCGGTCTGGCGCTTGCCTGGACAGGGTTTACGCAAGCCCTTGGTCAGAGGGAAAGCCGATGCCACGTTTGTTTATGTCCTCAAAAAGCATGTCTTGCATCAGTTTTGCGACTGTCTTCGCGCCGCATTAGTGACCGCCGTTTCATCGGGCAGTTGCTCTTGACTGCCAAAAATAATTACTTTTCCGACGCTCACTTGCGAAGAAACGATGTAGTAATAACCAACTATGTTGCCAGAACTGTCTGTTATGGAAAATTCACGAGCTCTACCGTCATAGTTACCGTCAATATCATTAGTCTCTGTCACAGTCAGACCCCGCGCCTCAAGCCCTATCTGCCAGCTTTCGATATCCGCGTCGCCAACGCCACCGCCAGAGCTAGGCAAGGGCAAACTGATACAGTCGCTTACACCACAAACCTCTGTTCCTTCTGGAGTCCACCCTGCTGGCGCTGGGACTCCTCCAGAACTGGAAGCTGGAGTCGGCGTTGGGGTTGGGGTTGGCGTTGGCGTTGGTCCGGGAGTCGATGTTGGCGTTGAGGTGGGTGTGGGGGAAGAGATTGGCGTGGACTCGGGGGTAGGTGTGGGTGTGCCTCTTGGGGTTGGCGAAGGCGAAGGGCGGGGAGAGGGTTTAGGTGTCTTAGGTGTTGGTTTCGGTTTAGGGGGGGCAGGCTTGGGCAGTGGGGACGGTGGGGGCTTGGGGGTTGGTGTGGGAGTTGGTGTGGGCTTAGGAGTGGGCTGGGTGGGAATATCTTGAATGGGGATGGGTCTGGTTTGCTGGGTTTTGCTAACCACTGATAGCCGTAGCCTGGGCTGAGATCTCAAGGCAGGCAAAATAAGCACCACGGCGTGGATGGCGGCGGCGGTGAACAGAATCAGCCCCATACGTCCCAGACGATGCCATCTAGAGGACGATTTCCCTTGAAATGGACCGTAAAGCAGATCGAAAAGGGGCTCGGAAAGTTCTTGCTCTAAGTGCTCTAGCGGCGAAAGTTCTTGTTCTGGATCTTGGTTGGCTTCTGACAACTTTGGGGGAGGTGCATCTGAGTTTGCAGATCCCAAGGTGGGTGATTGTGAGGGGGAATGGGTGGAGCGATCGCCAGGATGCTGGAATCGGGAGCCCGACTGAACTTCCGATTCCTCTGGGGATTTATTCAACTCCACCGGTCCTTCTTCCATGGTGTGACTGCCTACCTTTAGGGGCTGTCTTCAGGGGTTAACGTCATAGGCTTTTATCAGTTGGGGCACAGGCTAATCTGAACAACGCTCGTGATTATTTCCCAACGGCTCCTTACTCCCCCTTTTCCTCGGCGCCTTTTTCGCCGTCCACAGGCTCTGCGCCACTTTGTCCGTCACTCTCTTTCACCTCCGGTGCATCTTCTTCCCCATCAGTGGGTGCAGCCTCCTCTCCAGGCAATTTTGGCAAGGTTGCCCCCTCAGTTTTTGCGTCTCCCAGGTCTAAGGGCACTGGTATTGCATTTAAAAGATCAGCATTAGTGAAGTCCGCGCCATTAAAGGTTGCCCCTTCAAGGTTCGCGCCGCGCAGGTAGGCGTCTTTGAACAATGCTTCGTTTAAGGTGGCATTGGTTAAGTTCACCTGGTTTAACCCTGCATTTTCAAAGCGGGCTTTTGTCAGGTCGGCATCGCTAAAGTCAACGCTATCGAGTTTGGCTTCGAAAAAGTTAGCCTCTTGAAGCTTTGCTCCTTTGAAGTTGGCGCCGTTTAAGTTAGCGCCACTAAAGTCTTTGCCTTGTAAATCTTGCCCAGCAAAATCGCAGGCGGGGCAGTCATTCTCATTGGCTACGCTGCCATCTCCCGAGTCTGGTGCCCCACCACATCCAATTAGGGCGATCGCCAAAACAGCCGTCGACAATGGTAAGCGCATAGGGAAAACAAGGTAGGAGAACAAAGGACAATGTGATTATCCCTGGAGACGCAACCAAGGAATAGGCCAAAAACCTCGAAAGCGTAGAGAGTTGAGCCAACAATCAACCTAACCTTAAATGTTCCCGTGACTTTCACCACTTAAATTTCTTCGCCGTGCGTCCGTTCTCTTCAAAGGCACAACAGTCTGAGAGGACGTCTGAAAAGTAAGAAAGCTAACGGAGGTTAATCTGTAATTACG
>CALGDE010000145.1 GCA_937883785.1 uncultured cyanobacterium | reverse complement strand
GTTCCACTACCACTCCGCCATCCTGACTTCCTCTCCTAATCCTGCAACGCCGAAAGTTGATTCAATAAAAAAGCCGCAGCCGGTGAATAAACACCTCTGCGGCTAGCTCTACCTAAGATTGTGAATGTTGCCTCAATCCAGCCCTAGAGCCGAGCTTCCAAATCTAGCTTTAGCTATTCATTCAAGCCAACACAAGAAACGGCAACGGGAAGCAGTACCCAACTAAGCGTTGTTCTGCAGCTTGCGCTTGCCAGCATACAGACCCACAAGACCCGCTAGACCCAGAATTGCGGAGGGCTCAGGAGTGCTGGCGGGAGGTTCCATCTCCATACCGTCGATGGTGACAACGTACTCGCCGCTGTGGGAGAAGCCATCGCTTGCTTCAGTTACCCCAGTGTTGGTCGCGTTGAAGCTGTACTTGTACTGAGTTTCACCGTTATAAACGATTTTCACCAGCTCGCTAGCCTGCAGGTTCTGCACAGCACCTTCAATGACTGCCGCAGGTTGTCCCAAAGCACTTGCCAAGCCGCCAACGAAGACGTTCTTGTAAAGGGGATTTGCGAAGGCGTTGAAGTGACCAATCAAACCAACGCTGATGTCGCCGCTGGCATCGCCATCCTGGGTAACGTAAGAAACGTTGGGATCACTGAACAAAGCTAAAGGACCGGTAGGATCCATCTTCAATGCGGTCCAAATGGTGTTCGTCAAGCCACCAATCGCACCAGCGAAGGGGGTTAGTCCAGCATTTTGGTCAACGATCGCAGCCAAAGCATCACCAACCCACTGGGTTCCCAACTCGTCGGTCCAGTCAGCCTGGCTTAGGCTACTGATGGTAATGTCTTTGCCGTTCAACTGACCGGTGAAGCTAACGGGAGCGCCCCAGCCGCCGGACTCGCTGTCGGAATCTAGCTCGATGTTGCCTGCGTCAGCACCCAGGACCTCTTGCAAGGTACCGCTGCCGGTGCAGTCGCTAGTTTGAGCGCCGTCTTGACAGTAAAGAATGTAGTCGGTCGAGCTACCGTCAATGGTTGCGCCGGTGATGCTTGCGGCGGAGGCGGGAGCACCGATTGCCAAACCCATACCAGCGGCGACGGAGGTGCTAATAAGAAGCTTCTTGAGGAGTTGTGCCATGATTCTGTTTCCTTGTTCGTAATGTTCTGAGTGTTGTTTGCTCAACCCAGTAATAAATCTGACTTGGAGCTGCACCCACAGCCTTAGGTTTGCTGCTGTTGTCCTCATCCTAAGGCGGGTCAAGGGAAAAGTCGGTAAAGAGTCAGTGAAGATCTCAGGGCTTTTTAAAGGCTTTATGAAGCCTTCACATTGTTTTCGATGTTTTTAAAGTCACCTAATATTTGAACCGTTCATTTTGACGAAAGTAATCGCATTCATTCCTGCTCCGCCCCCCATAAAGGGACTCGAAGGGCGACAGCGTCACAGTTCCTAGCGCTTTCCGGAAATGTGCTCCCTACGAGGCTTCAACGCAAGTTTCACTGGAAACTTGGGAAGGTAATAATTTTGCCCAGGTCTCATTGTTCACTTGACCACTGGGGGACAACCCAGCGCTAGATTGAAACCCCTGCACGGCGCTGGTGAGCTGATCGTTAAAAACGCCGTCGATCGCCCCGTCGTAGTACCCCAGCAATGTGAGCAAGGTTTGCAAAGACCGCACGTCGGCACCGCGATCGCCAGGCACCAAGGACGGTCGGTCGTTAGTTTCCGGCAGGGGGGCGATCGCGGAACAAGGCTCTCCTCGCCCCGGTAAAGCCAAAGCGAATCCTAGACTCACCCCCACAAAGCCAACCTTTAAAAAGCTCACCTTTAAGAGGCGCAGCCATTGACGAGAACGGAAGTGGACGATTGAGGGCATTGTTACGGCGGGGTTTTATTCAGCCAAAAAATCGCAAATATATTGATTCACTAATTCGGGGCGTTCCTGTTGCACCCAGTGCCCACAGCCAGGAACATAATGAATCTGAAAATCTTGGGCGTATTCTTCAGTACCGTAGGTTAATTCTTTGCCGAGGAAGCTATCATCTTCTCCCCAAATCATTAACACTGGCATGGTTAAAACTTTCCACTTAATATTCAGCCAGTCAGAGCCAATAACATTGCGATAATAATTAATGGCAGCAGTGGTAGCCCCTGGCTTAGCAAAAGCCAACTTATAGGCGTTGATATCATCTTTGGTTAAAGTTTGGCGCGATCGCATGGTGGCGTCAAAAATCGCGTCAAGAACTCGATAGTCGCCTAATTGAAATAAAAATTCCGGCAGCCAAGGGAGTTGAAATAAACCCACATACCAGCTTTTTAAAAGTTGCTGAGGGGTGCGCATTCCTTGAAAAAATCGCACTGGATGGGGCAAGTTCAAGACAATTAAATTATTAATTAGGTCAGGATGTTCATTGGCAACACCCCAGGCGATCGCCCCACCCCAGTCGTGCCCTACCAAGGTGCATTGGTTATAGCCAAGGGCTTTGATAACCGCCACCACATCCTGAATCAAAATCGACAGGCGATAGGCGCGAGATCCCTGGGGTTTTTCAGTATCGTTGTAACCGCGCAGGTCCAGGGCTACCACCTTGTGGGTTTTCGCCAAGACTGGAATCTGATGTCGCCAGGAGTACCAGAACTCGGGAAAACCGTGGAGGAGCAACAACAGCGGTCCTTCGCCGGCGGTGACGTAGTGGAATTTGATGCCGTTCGCCTGCAACGTTTCGTGGTGCCAGGCAGGGTGCGATCGCTCAGAAATTGACGAAAACGTACTAGTCATTAACCAGTTTGCTAAACATTAGCCGTTGGTAGTTTAAATTCACCTTTGCCGAGCCCTGTTTTGCAGACCTGGGTCCACAAGCGTTTAAAGCGATTGAGTGCGTTGTATGTTGTGCGTCACAAAAGGGCGCTGTTCCAGGAGTGCCAAGGTAAGGAGAGAGGGCGCTCCTATCCACGAAATTTAGATGCTTAAAAGCGGCAAACGTTGCAATAGCGGAAATTACGCAAAATCATTCTAGCCGCTGTGGTCACCCCATGGTCCTTAACTCAGGTTTTACCTAACTAAAGGAAACAAGCTAGGAAAGTAAAAGGGGCGTGAAGTGGCTTGGCAATAGGCCCGTAAAGTGTGCAAAGTACACCGCTTAATCCGCTCAACTCGCTCAATTGGCGGCGGCGTCCAGTGGCCGTCCAGTGATTTTCAAGTCCCCTTCAAGTCGCCTCCAAATAATGGCTTTCGGACGGATTCGCCGCAATGGTTTTGAAAATATCGGGCAGTTTATCCTTCAAGGCTGAGATATGTTCTGGCGAATCTATCGGCGAGTCTTGCCGTAGCCACAGCAAATATTCCACATTGCCCGCTGGTCCGGAAATGGGGGAGCCTGTGAGTCCCCAGTAGTACCAACCTAGTTTTTGCGCCCCTTGGTAAACGTCGGAGATCGCCCCCGCCCGGTCTTTCACATCGCGCACCACGCCCTTTTTGCCAATGCGATCGCGCCCCACCTCAAACTGCGGCTTCACCAGCAATACCAACTCTCGCGGTGGTTCCAATAAGCGCCACAGGGCCGGCATCACCTTCACCAGCCCAATAAACGACACGTCCACAACCCCTAAGTTTGGGCGGGGCTGAATTGGGTCGGTGTAAAGCTCCTCCGGCTGTAAGTGACGTAGGTTGGTGCGCTCCAGCAACGTTACCCGCTCATCCTGGCGCAGGGACCACGCCACCTGTCCATAGCCCACATCAACGCCATAAACCTTGGCCGCGCCGGATTTCAGCAAGCAATCCGTAAAACCGCCGGTGGAAATGCCGCCGTCCAGGCACACGCGATCGCCCGTTTCAATGGGAAAAGCCTCCAGCGCCTTGGCTAATTTCTCCCCTCCTCGGGACACAAATCGCGGTTTAACGGCGAGCTTAATCTCGGCGTTGACGGGAACCTGAGTGCCCGGCTTGTCGATGGGCTCCCCATTAACGGTCACCTCTCCCGCCCGAATCACCCGCTGGGCTCGCTGGCGAGAGTCACACAGTTCCAACTCCACCAGTAGGGCATCGAGGCGCTGTTTTCGCGGTTTCGGCTCTTTCATTCCTTATAGTTTCGGGCTGCCCAGTTTTAAACACAATCTAGGCGGTTTCAGCGATCGCCAGCTCATCTTCCCGCGCCAGTCCCTCAAACCATTTAGCGATATGGTATGTGCCCCAGCAGTCGTCTTCGTTATAGATTTCGATGGTTTCCAAAAGTTGGCGATCGCCCGTTTCCAGCCACTGATCGTACCAGAATACTGCTTGGGACCCATTTGCCGTGGAATCGCGCCAGCTAAAGCCCAGGTAGGCGGCGATTTGCTTCAGGGCATACCCTTCCACGGGCAAGAAAAATAGGCGGGTCACCCAAGCGTGCAGGTCCACGCAACGGTTTCGCAGCCGGTCCACCTGTTTGGCAGCGGTGCCGTGCCGTTTGCCCAATTTGCCCAGGGTATTGGGCTCATATTCACAAAAATGGAAAATAGGCGCATCGGGGTATTGCTCCATAAATTCCACAAACCGGTTCCACGCCGTTCCCTCCTCTTCGGGGGTTTCCGCCCAAAAAGCGTGAAATTTTTCGCTAATTACCCGCCGCTGCAAATCCCGCTTCACCACCAACACCCCGTGGAGATAATCCACTGATCGCTCCGGTTCCGCCTCAATGTCGTAATACAGTTCCACACTGGACTTGGGCAACTGGCGCAGCTGTTCCCAGGTGTCATCTCGGCGGGGCACCGGTCGCTTTTCCTGGCACGATCGCGCCTGATTAATCAAATTTTGAACCCCGCCGTTAGCCAGCTCAGGATATTTTGCCAAGTCCTTCGGATCCGCCTTGGCGATCGCCCCTAAATCAGTCATCCCCAGTGCTGCCAGGACGCGATAGCGCGTGGGGGTAACACCGGGGATTAGGGAAATATGTTGGTCCTGCTGGGCTTGGCTATGGCACTGACTCAGCCAGGGACAAAGACTGCATCGACTGCGGGAAATAAAATACTCCGGAAGTGTGTCGCTAGTGAGCACCGTTTCCGCATCGCCACATAGCTCCAAAAGCTGGGGTCGCCTCGTAAATAAATCCACCCGATGGGGCGATCGCCCGCGCAGGAGAATCTCCGCATACCTAACGGGAGTCTCCTGAATCATCTCCAGCAATATGGTGTGGAACGTTGCCACCAGTTGATATTCCAACTTGGGGCGCTTCCCCATGCGAATATCCACCGGGCGATAGGACCAGTCGCCAAAGGTTGATGGCTCAGGCGATCGCACCAGTAAATGAGGCCGCCCAATCCAATCCAGCCCGTCTTCACCCGCAGGCTTTATCAAAACCCCTCGACTAATCAGCGGAGCTCCCGCCTCCATCAGCCGTAAGGTTTCCGCCGCCCCACTATTCCAATCTCCCTTGGGAAACTCAACCCGCTGCGTTGATCCCGCTTCCGACCAGTTAGCAATAATTTGTCGTCGATGATCGGTGCTGTCTCGCTGCAATTTCCGCACAAATCCCGACGTAGATTCCCGACAGGAACTATCCCCGAACCGCTCAAGAAAAACGCGGCGGGAACAGCGTTTATACAACACCAAATCATCCGTCGTCAGAACCATAAGTAAAGACTAACAGGTTGCGCCCTTAAGTTTAAGAACGCTACGCCCTAAAGACCGTTATCCACCAAACTTCTGCGGCTAGAGCTATGTGGTGTCAGCATGATGTCGGCCTCTAGGGTTTTCCACTTTTAAAAGCCCCGTACTCGCTACCCTTTGAGGCTTCTGAATATTGATTAGTGACACGCCCTAATTTTTTACAATCTTACGTCTGCAATTTGACCCTTAAGTTAAGTTTCGCTCGTTGATTTTAAGTCAGCAGCTAACGCCTGACCATTACAATAAGCTCACAGCAAAAGCCACAGACCGATGCACCGCTTTTGTTCGATCGCTTTCGCTGAAATTTCAACTCTTTGTGACAGCCGTTTTTCTTGAATGATCGACACTACCGACCTAAAACGCAATCTCGAATCCCTTCGTGTACGCCTGGGCAATGCTCAGGAGTGCCTTTGACATTGCCACCCTTAATGCCAAAATTAACGACCTAGAAAATGTGGCGTCCCAACCGGAGTTTTGGGATAACCAGGAAGCAGCCCAGAAAACCCTTCAGCAGCTAAACGATACTAAGGCGGAGCTAGTGCGGTTGGGCACTTGGAAAACAGCGATCGCCGACGCTGAAACCGCCTTAGAGCTGCTGGAAATAGAAGAAGATGCGGCGTTCCTGGAAGAGGCGGACGAAAATCTAACCCGGTTGGCCAAAGATCTGGATGCGTGGGAGCTGGAGCGATTGCTGTCCGGTCCCTACGATGCCAGCGGTGCGGTGGTGTCCATCAATGCGGGAGCCGGGGGCACCGATGCCCAAGACTGGGCAGAGATGCTGGTACGCATGTACACCCGCTGGGGAGAGCAGCACGGTTACCGAGTTAATCTGGCAGAGATTTCCGAAGGCGAAGAAGCGGGTGTAAAGTCGGCAACCTTGGAAATCACTGGGCGTTACGCTTACGGCTATATGCGATCTGAAAAGGGAACCCATCGGCTGGTGCGCATTTCGCCGTTTAATGCCAATGGTAAGCGCCAAACCAGCTTTGCCGGCGTGGAAGTGATGCCGGTGTTGGATACGGATGTGGAGCTGGATATTCCCGACAAGGACTTAGAAGTGTCCACGTCGCGAGCGGGCGGAAAAGGGGGACAAAACGTTAACAAAGTGGAAACGGCAGTGCGCATTGTGCACGTGCCCACGGGGGTGGCGGTGCGCTGTACCCAGGAGCGATCGCAGTTACAAAATAAAGAAAAAGCGATGGCTATCCTGAAAGCCAAACTGTTAGTTATTGCCCAGGAACAGCGAGCCAAAGAAGTGGCGGATATTCGCGGCGATATGGTGGAAGCGGCGTGGGGCAATCAAATTCGCAACTATGTTTTCCACCCGTATCAAATGGTAAAAGATTTGCGCACGGAAACGGAAACCACCGCCGTTGATGATGTGATGAACGGCGAACTGGATGAGTTTATTCAGTCCTATTTACGCATGGACAGTATTCAGGAAGATACAAATTAGAGGAGGCTTGAGTCAGTAAGTTCGGCGCAATATAGATAGAAATCGATGACTAGGATTCCGGTATTTAGCTACTCGGGCAACTTGGCGCGCTATTGGCGACGGAAGGGAGATTGGCGACAGTCCAAAGATCCCGACGAAACGTCGTATATTCCCTGTCGCAATGCTGACACCGCCCGTGGCGATTTGGCAGAATTTCTATTACAAACGGATCCCGATACCAATATTTTTTTCGACGGCGATTACGGAGAACTGGTCGATATTAAAGAGGTAAAACAGGCGGCTCAGTCCCACGGATGGCGATCGCGCAGTGCCCAGTTTAAGCAAGAAATCGGTTTAAAGTCGTCACCTATTCCCACCGAAAGCACATCGTTTCGCCCCTCCAAAAATTCACCCCATAAAAATCAAGACGCACCTAACCAACAATCGCCTTCTTGGTCATCTTCTTGGCTGCCAAAAGTTAAGCATGACTCTGGCGATCACCCCGTCTCTTCGCCAGAAAACGACCCAGCCCAAAAATCAACAGATCAACTCCCCCAAGCCTTCTTCGAGCTGCTGGATCTGATTGGACAATCCAAACCTTCAGCGCAAAATAGCCGGCTGATTGAAGCCTACAGTGCCTTAAAGCTGTCACCCACCACCCACTGGGAAACCATTCAGCGGGCCTATCGCGATCGCAGCCGCGCCACCCATCCTGATCACGGCGGCACCCAATCGGAATTCCAAGCCGTTCAAGAAGCCTACAACCACCTCAAACAGCGCTATCATCCCCGCCGGAATTCAATTTAAGCCACCTCTGAAATCACATTAAATAAAACCACATTAAAAAAGCTCCTCATCAATAAAAGAAGAGGAGCTTTTTTAGCTATTGAAATAAACAGATTGGTTGAGCGCTTCCTAGAAATTCATTTCCGCTAGCTGCACCTTCTCCACCTGCTTCTTCTTCAGGGCCAGCAACACCTGGGTCACCATGACGCCCAAGAAGAACACCAGCAGCCAAGCCACCCGCGCCGGATCCTGAAGCACGATTTCCACATCAACCTGACCAAAACCGCCCACGTTGGGATCGTTGGTAATGGCTTCACCGGCAGCCACAGCCTGACCCACTTCCACAATCACCTGGGGGCCAGCGGGAATGCTGTCCACCACGTCGCCGGAATCGGTGCTGATGGTTACTTCCGTGCTGTATTCAGTGGGAGCGATCGCTGCAATGGTACCCGCAGTAGACGCGGTGTAAATTGCATTGTTGCTCTTGTCGCCAGTGGGATAAACCTGTCCGCGTCCGCGGTTGCCACCCACATGAACAGGATATTTACCAAAGTGCAGGCTCTTATCCGCCTTGGGGTCAGGAGACAACACAGGGAAAACAATCTCAGAATACTCATCACCGTCAACGGGACCGACAATCACCACATTGTCTTTACCCTCGGCGTAGGACTGGAAGAAGATTCCCTCGGTTTTCTCCTTCATCTCCTCAGACAGGCGATCCTCGGGAGCAATTTTGAAACCTTCCGGCAACATCAGCACCGCGCCCACATTAAGGGGACCTGCCTCACCGGATCCGGTAACCTGCTGGGCGCTGTGGTCGTAGGGGATTTTCACTACCGCTTCAAACACCGTATTCGGCATCACCGACTGGGGCACTTCCACTTTGGTGGGCTTTTCCGCTAGGTGGCAGTTAGCACACACAATGCGACCAGTGGCTTCCCGTGGAGTTTCATAGGCTTCCTGGGCCCAAAACGGATAAGCGGCAGCAGACTGGGGAAAAATCCAGTTCGCCGACAGAATTACCGCTGCGAGCACCGTGGACGAAATGGCAGTGCGGAGAGCAGCTTGGGCAGCGGCGCTGAGGCGATCGCGCACTTCCCCAGCAAGCCCTCTAGTAAACAAAAAACGCTTCATATGTAGACTCAATCAAAGCTTTAAATGGGACGGAAAAGAAGAATCGGATTAGGACCACCAGGGTGATTCACCATCGCGGAAGTCAGTTTCCTTCCAGGGGGTCAGCGAAACCTTATCGTCCGCCACATCCACATGGGCCAGCGCCAACGATAGGGGAGCCGGTCCACGCACCACCTTGCCTTCGTTGTTGTACTGGGAGCCGTGGCAAGGACAAATAAACTTGTCCTCACTGGCGTTCCAAGGCACAACACAGCCCAGGTGGGTACATACCGCATTCAATCCGTAATCGGCGATCGCACTTTCCCCCTGCATCACCAGGTAAGTGGGATCCCCTTTCAACCCCTGCACTAGGACGCGATCGCCCACATTGTGCTCCGCCGTGAACTTACTAAGGAGCACATCATTACCCAGGGCATCCTTCGCCGACACGCCCCCTCCAGCGCCACCGGAGGAAGGAGGAATGAAGTAGCGAACCACAGGATACAGCGCTCCCAGGGCTACCCCAGTTGCTGAGCCAAACGTTAAAAGGTTCATAAATTGGCGGCGTCCCATGCTGGGGACATCTGCCGAGCTATAAGCTTGAGCCATAGTTTATAGGTCGTTCTTCCTCTGTTGAAAACGGATTTGCAATATAAGGTCTTCAATAAGGCGAAAAGCAAAGCGACATTGAAAACAAATAAAAAGCAAGCAGACACGAAATGGCATGCCAGCGTTTACAGACTAGCTACTGAAACAGGGATCGCGACGCCGTTAAATACATCTCTTAAAACCCCTTAAAATACCTACACATTTATCCTGGAACCGCCCCCTCTGCACACCAGACCTAGCCTCAGAGCAAAATCGAGACGGTTAAAAATATTTATTTTTATAAATTTATTTGTGCAGCACGAAATAATTTTGCTCCTTTTTGTATTTGAAATCGTTTCAAGGCTGTAAAAACAGAAAGAACCTATTACCTGAGACAAATTACTAAACATATGACGGGGGAATTACTTCACAGGTTGATTGTTGAAAAATGGGGCTTTTCTTACGATTTACAACTGCGGCGTTTTAAGGGGAAAATTTTTCTCCAGGTGATGTGGCGCTACCTGGAGCAGGTGTCGTTTCCGATGACCGAGGGTGAGTATTTTGAAAACCTGGAAGCGATCTCCACCCACTTAAATGAATGGGGCGTCACCGAAGCCGTAACGACCCATATCCAAACCACCCGCCAACGTCCACGCCAAGGAAAAGCCGTTAGCATTCCCCTCGACTTGGGCGATCGCATCTCTGAATGGATTGTGTCTTTCTAGTCGATATATTCACTGAGCCTGTTGGAGGCTGTCGTCATTTAAATCTCGAAGCCAGTAGCCACCAGGACATCAGCTCCTAATAGGCTTTGTTTTTGCAGGGCGTGGACCCCTCACGGTGTAAGGTGTCCGGCATTTATTTAGTTGGTGACAGGCCTTAAGCACCTAAACGCCAGTAATTTTTATAGCAATGCTTCACAAAGGCGACCCACAGAAAAGTCGGCATCAGCTACTCACCGCCGCGCTTTAATGCCCGCGCCATATCGCGCTTATCCTGCTTCCGCTTCAAATCTTCGCGCTTGTCGTGCAGTCGCTTACCTCGCGCCAATCCCAACAGAACCTTGACCCACCCCCGCTTCAAATAAAGCTTTAGGGGAATCAGGGTCAATCCTTGCTGTTCCACCTTGCCCACCAAGCGGCGAATCTCTGAACGATGCATCAATAGCCGGCGAGGGCGGCGAGGATCGTGGTTGAAATAGTTGCTAGTGGTGTTATGGGGGGAAACATGCACGTTCATTAGGATGACTTCCCCGTTGCGCAGGTTGGCGAAACCGTCCCCCAAATTGACTCGCCCGGCGCGGATGGATTTCACTTCGGTGCCCTTTAGTTCGACACCCGCCTCGAAGGTTTCTAAAATTTCGTACTCAAACCGCGCTTTACGGTTATCGGCAATTACTTTGTATCCGTCTGAACTTTGAGCCATTGTCCATTTTCCCAAATGCAATACATACGTTCCGCTCGCTGCCTCCTTGTCGATACCGAGTAGAGAAAACTTAGGGTGTGACAAGACTGCCGTGGCAGTGGGCGTTTTTCCATTGTGGCATCGATGTTGAATAGGAGAGCTGAATCTGTGGGGGAGTTGATGGGGACAGAGGGGATTTGGAGCGATCGCCAACGGAAGCCAATGTCACCAATGGAAGCCAACCCAAGGGCATCCTAGAACCAAGCCAGGCTGCCAAGCCCCAGAAAACACAAGCTTCCGGGAATATACGCAAAATACGTCAAAAGATTTTGCAAGGGGCAGTTGACAGTCGCCCTTAAAACTGTAAAACTGGATACAGAAACAAAGCAAATCGTTCATTTGACTCGAACTTTCTAAGCTAGTTCTGACTAGGAAAAGCGAAGTCAAACGGAAGTAAGGAGTTCACTCAGTAAAAATTCGTAGCTGATAGCTTCTGAAGGAACGCGCCTCTTAGTTACCTACACCTCAGTTAGGAGGCGACATTATGCAATTAACCTACCGTGGTATTCGTTTTCAATCTGGCTCTTCCGCAGTCAAGATTTCCAACCAAAAGCCTTCCGGCACTTACCGGGGCGTGCGGTTTTCTTTCCCTTCTGTTCGAAAAACAGAGTCCAGCTCAAATAACGAGCAACATGGTTTGAAATACCGCGGCGTTGCTTACGTTCACTAGGCGTGTGCTCAGTTAGTCACCAGAAACTGTGTCCAGTGGGGAGCGCGCGTTCCTCAAGTCAAACAGGCTAAAGGCTGAAAACCTTCTACTTATTGGGTTTAAGGTTTAACTAATCACAGCCCTTAGTTGAGGTTTTCAGTCCGGTTTCAATCGAAGTTGGACAATCAAAAATGACGATAAAAAATTAGGTTCTGTACCGTTTTCTCTGGGTGTGCGAGTGATCGCGCACCTTTTTTGTGTCTCGAACTCGCTGCTTCATTGGCGCTTGATAGAATTATTTCCGCCAAAATCCAGCCAATAAAAAAGAGGGATTTCTGCGATCGCGGGTCAAGATCCTGGTTTAGGGCGCATCGCTGGGGAAAATCACCTGGGCAAGCGGTACAAATTGCAAGACGGCTACGAAGAGAAAGCCGCATTGACAATCGCCACGGTTTTCAATGTTCCTGATGATTCTCTTAAATCGGGATGGCGGGATTCGAACCCACGGCCCCCTCGTCCCGAACGAGGTGCGCTACCAAACTGCGCTACATCCCGAAGCTATTGGCTTCAGCAGAAACCCTAAGCAAATGACAGTATAGGCGATCGCGACAAGAACAGTCATCGAACGCTAAGAAAAACTACTATTTAAAGCTAGTTTTTAAGTTCGCCGCCAAAGCCAATGGGGTCTGGCAAGCTGATCGTGAACCTTGTAGACAAGTTAGCGAGACCCCCACAGGCTCTATGAAAATGTTTAGGAGGCAGGCGATCGCCTTTATTTCTGTCCGGCGCTGGCTATGGGCGATCGCCCTAGCGTTGGTGATTGGGGTAGGGGGGGGAGCCGTCGATCAACCGGCGACAGCAAATGTGGAAAATATGCTGCTGCTGGAGCGCAGTCATGTGGCGGTGGATGGGGTTGAGCTATTTGAGGTGGGGGCGTCGGGAAGCTTTACGGCAGCGGGTCGGGCACGAGGCATTAGCCGCATTTTGGATCAACAGCTCGACGACATTTTGAGCGCGGGCAAATCCGTTGAAATCACCCTTGGTAATCGCAATGGGCAAACGGTGCTGTTGCTGAACGATCGCTACGTCATGAGCGTTACGGAAGCGGACACGACGCCGGGGATGTTGCCAGAGGAGCGGGCGAGGGAGTGGCAAGACATTATCCAGAAAACTTTTGAGCGATCGCGGGAGGAGCGCTCCCTGGAATATTTAACCCGCAGTGCTATTCAGGTGGGTATCGCGCTCGCCATTGCCGGAGTGTGTCACCTTTGGCTGGAGAAACTGGGGCGGAGGGAACGGCGAAAACGGCTTAGCCAAGGTAGCGAGGAGGATAGTGAAGCCGCGTCGCCCCAAACCCGTATTGGAATTTTGGGCATTTCCCAGGCGCAAAAAATTATTCCCCGGCGATCGCTGTTCTTACTATTAATTGGCTTTGCCCAGGTCAGCGTTTGGATTTTAGCGGCGGTATATTGCGCCCAGCTTTTCTCTCCCACGCGCCGCATTGCTTATTGGATTTATAGCCTCAGCAGAATTATTTTCTCGGCAAACTTACTGCGCCTGGGAAACAGCAATATTTCCCTGGTGAGCATCGTATGGCTGGTGGTTTTTGTGGTGCTGTGGTGGATCACCGTCAGTTGGCTCGCGAAAATTGTGCAGCGGCATATTTTGCCCCTCACCACTATTGATCCCACCTTAAAAACCGCCATGAGCAGCTATGCCCAGTATCTGCTGCTGCTTATTGGGATAGTTATTATTGTGTCCGTGGTGGGGCTGGATTTGGGGGCGATCGCCATTATTTTGGGTGGCTTTGGCGTGGGCATCGGCTTTGCTCTGCAAAATATCGCCAAAGATTTTATTAGCGGCATCATTATGTTGGTGGAGCGCCCGGTGAAGGTGGGGGAAATGGTACAGGTGGGAGACACCACGGGCTGGGTGAAGCACATTGGTCCCCGATTTACAGAGCTGTCCCATTTGGATCGATATTTAATTCGCGTGCCTAACTCTCAGTTTGTGGACAGTGCCGTATCCAATTTTCGTCGCAGCGGACTGTTTCGTTTAAAAGTGGATGTGGGGGTGGCTTACGGATCTGATGTGATGCTGGTGCGGGATTTGATGCTGGAGGCAGCCCTAAAACCCCACCCAGAAATTTTGCGCCATCCCAACCCTGATGTGCTGTTTCTAAGTTGGGATGACAGTGCGGTTGTGCTTCAGTTAATTGCGTTTATTCGGGAGCCGACCAAAGGACCTCGCCTACAGGCGCTGCTGCGGGAGCGGATCCACGCGGGCTTGGAAAAGTACGACATTGAAATTCCGTTCCCCCAGCGCGATTTAAATGTGAATTTGCCCCATTTGGAGCAGGCGGTGGAAACTTGGCTGAGCGATCGCGGACAGAGGATTCCCCCGTCGTCGCAGCCTACCCAGGATCACCCCCAGGTCAATACGGCGATTGACTGGGAGGTGTTGATTCGAGATATGCGCGGTCGGGAAGGACTGCCCATTCGCGATCGCACCGCTGGATTTCGCACCTATCACCAATGTTTTACCGGCATTGCCGCCGTTCGCTGGCTAATGCGCCACGAGCGAGCCACCCGAGAAGAAGCGGTGCGTATTGGACAACAGCTTTTGGAGCAGGGGGTGATTCACCACGTCCTTGACGAGCATAATTTTGAAGATGCTTCGTATTTTTATCGATTTCGCGACGATGATCCAATCATCCCCGAAACGGGCATAAGGACTAGCGTCAGCACGCCGCCGCCCCCCACGGAACCCGATCCGTTACCCGATGCGGACGCGGCATTAGAGGAGGAAACGGAGGCCCTTTGCCATGACGCTGACGATGCCATAGTGGATGAAATGAGCGACGAGAGTTTGGCTCAAGAGAGGAAAGAGACAGACGACATGGGCAAAGCGGAACCAGACCAGTGATAGGAGCAGTTAGGGCAAAAGGGCTAGGACTTGCACTGGCGACCCGGAGCCATTCACCAGCGGCAACGCGCCAACGATCACGGTAGAACCTACCGCTGGCAGTTGATCTAGCTGAGTTAAACATTCGAGCACAATGGCGTTGGCGGCAAGAATCCGACGGTTTACGCCAAAGGTTTCACTGGTGCCTGGGTCTACACCATGGGTATCGATGCCAATCCCCGCTATTTGCCGCTGCTGAAGTAGAAATTCGGCAGTGTTTTCTGCAAATCCTGGGAAATGTAACTGGTCTTCGCGATCGCCATTTCCTAAAAACCCCTCCGAATCCGCCCATTCCTCCTGCCAGCCTGTGTGGGCAATCACCAAAACCCCGGGTGAAATCTGCCCATAACATCCCTCCCACCGCTCAATATCAGCATTTTGAATTTGATAATCTCGATTGCCTTTGCAGCGATCGCGCACATCCACACAAACCGCTGGCAAAATTAATTGCTCCGGTGGAATATCGTCGAGTCCCCGTCCTTCCGGGGCAAAACTGCGGGGAGCGTTGATATGGGTGGCGCTGTGTTCACCAATTTCCACCTTGCGCAACAAGTATCCGTCTCGCTCCCAGGTGGCGATCGCTGAGAACTCCGTCAGTGGGTCGCCAGACCAGTGGGGAATCTGCGGATGGATCGGGTGGCTCAGGCTAATAACGCGCGAGTAGGACAGGGAAGGCATAGGTAGCGATCGCTTCAGAAATTTAAGGGGACAAAGTGCCTACACTGGTAGAGACCTGCATTGCCTTACCTTGCCTTATGACCGTTCGTCTGACTTGGGATAACACTCATTTTTTCGCTGATATCAACGACCCTCGCATCGAAGAAACGGCACAGCATTTAAAGTCAGAAATTGCCGAGCTGCGATCAATCTGTCAGCCCTATGCTGAACTGATCAAGGCGACTGACGCTTTGCCAGAGGCAAACTACGGCGATCAGATTGACAACATCAAGCAGATTCACCAGCGACGCATGGCAGTGGTGGAGGCGTTGCGCAATGTTAGTACATTTATTTATTCGCGCCTAAGCGTAGATGCGCAAGATACGGCGGCGAGCACCTGGCAGGGCAAGCTACAGCAGTTAGGCTCCGCGCTGGATCAGGCCATGAAGCCATTGCAGGTGTTTTTGATTCGGGTAGGCGATGACTTTGTGCAGGCGCTGGTGGCTGACCCGGTGATGGCAGAGGTGGCGTTTTCGCTGAGGTGCGATCGCAAGCTAAAAAATCAGCTTCTTTCCGTCCCAGAGGAACAGCTAATTTCCGGTCTTAGCGTCAACGGACTCCATAGCTGGGGCAATCTCTACAGCAAGCTAGCAGGTACCCTCCAGTGTCAGATCAACGGCGAAAAAATGGGGCTAGCAAAGGCTTCGAGCCTATTGAGCAGTGCAGAACCGACAGATCGCAAAGCCGCTTGGCAGGGCATTCAAGGCGCTTGGGGAGAGCACCAAGAGACGGTAGCCGCCATCCTCAACGCCATTAACGGCTGGCGACTCGAAGAAACTCAACAGCGAGCCCACACTCAGAAGCTGCATTACCTGGACAAAAGCTGCCTCCAAAGTCGCATTGATCGCGACACCCTAGACGCCCTAATGGAAACCACCTACCAGTATCGCAGCGTCGGTCAGCGAGCATTAAATGCCATGGCAGCCGCCAGCGGTCTGGAAAAGATGGGACCGTGGGATATTTTGGCTCCGGCTCCGGCAGGCGCAGAGGAACAAGCCTTCACCTTTGAAGAGGCAATTAACTTGGTGGCTGACGCCTTTAGCGAATTTGACCCCGAGATGGGCAAATTTGCTCTAATGATGGCGGAGAAAGGCTGGATTGACGGTGAGCCTACCCCAAACCGGTCCACGGGCGCATACTGCACTAAGTTCACCAAACCTCGCGAGCCCCGAGTGTTTATGACCTTTACCGGCACCATGAATAACGTCACCACTTTGGCCCACGAGCTGGGGCATGCCTGGCATAACTGGGTGATGCGCGATATGCCGCTGATGGTGACCTCCTACCCCATGACGTTGGCGGAGACGGCCAGCATCTTTGCGGAAACCCTGGTGCGCAACGCCCTATTAAAGCGGGCCGAAACCCCAGCCCAGAAGCTAGCTGTTCGCTGGCAGGATGTCGAAAGCGCCGCTGCATTTTTGGTGAATATTCCCGCTCGGTACGAGTTTGAGAAACGCTTGGTAGAGGCGCGCAAAGAGGGCACGGTGGTGCCAGCTCAGCTTCGGCAGATGATGGGGGAAAGTTGGCAAAAATGGTACGAAGATAGCCTCCTGGAATACGACGAGCTATTCTGGGCTACCAAGCTACATTTCTCAATTTCAAGCCTCAGTTTTTACAACTATCCCTATCTGTTTGGCTACCTGTTTAGCTTGGGCATTTACGCCCAGCGAGACACCTATGGGGAGAAATTTGAAGCCCTGTACCGGGGTATTTTGCGCGATACCGGTTCCATGACCGCCGAGGAAGTGGTTATGCAAAACCTGGATCAAGACATTCGTCAGCCGGAGTTTTGGCAAGCCAGCCTGGACATTGTGGAGAAGGCCGTGACAGAGTTTGAGGCGCTCGTGAAGTAACGAATCGTTGTTTGTTCTGTAACGCCAGGACTGGCGAAACTCAGATCCGTCAGCGACTTCGGACGAGCCGGTAGCGGAGGAAACGCTGATCTTGGATCACAACTTCGCCGTCTTCGTGAAAACCAAGCCGCCGCAGCGCCGAAACCCTGGTCCTACTGGGGGGTAGCAAGGCAGTAACGGAGCCAACGCAAAGGTCTTCGAATGCGTATGTCAAAATCCTCCGGTAGAGAATAGGACCAGCTCCCCAGTACTTTCGACGGAGGACAAGTCCCACATCCACATCGTTATCCTCAGGCTGGAGCCCGCCCCAGCCGATAAACTCCCCATCCAACATAAAAGCCCAGGGACCAAAGCCTTTCTCCTCCCACATTCGTTCCTTGATGGCGACAAAGCGATCGCACTCCACAGTTCCGAACTCATCCTGAGCCAGTGGCAGATGCCGCCGGACGGCAGAATCGTTCATCAAATCGATGATTGCGGCCGGGGGAACCTTAGTCAGCCGCGTGAAAATGATGCTGTCGTAGTTGGAGGCCGCCATGGCGGAGGAGGTTAAATAAGAAATTGTGGCAGGGTCGTAAGGATCTGTCGTTGCTGGGTTCCATGCTTCGACCCAGTCTACAGCGATCGCGATCGCGCGACTTGATGCCTACGATCCCCCTGGAATTCAAGATATTCGGTCATCGTGATCAATTTTAGCTGGCGGCCCCAAAGCCATTTAGGCTATTTCCGCAAAAATACGTGCCTCAGGAACATAAACGAATACGGAATATCAAAGATGTACGAAAACACCATGATGGCAGTTACACCACCTGACCAGATGGAGTAAGGCATCAAATCCGAGGTAAGAAATGGACGCTCAGTGAGCAGCATATAGAGGGCGGGGGACCAGAAAACAACGTGTGTAAGAGCTAAGAATCCAGAGAGCCGGAACAATACGGACTTGGAGATGAAGGTCGCGGCAACTAACGATGCAACCCCAGCCGCCCACCCCCCAACCACCCATCGGGCAATGGGGTGATGCCAAGCAAAGAACAATCCGAACAATATCCAAGCGATGGACACAAAAATCCAGATCTTCAGATTTCGAGGTGATTCCCCTATTTCGAAAATTTGTAGCGCGTAGTGCCCTTTTTGATAGTCAGTCATCAAAATCCCATACTATTTTGCCACTCCACCGTGTCGAGATCGGTCCATGAAACCGCAGTTGATGTAGTCCTTGTGAGCTGACGGGGTGACAGAGTAGGTGAAAGCCTTTTTAGCCATGACTTACAGCATCA
>CALGDE010000144.1 GCA_937883785.1 uncultured cyanobacterium | reverse complement strand
GCCACGCCGACCGCCACGCCGACCGCCACGCCGACCGCCACGCCGACCGCCACGCGAATCAGTAACGGATTCAACGGACCAAAATCAAGCCATGTTGGGACCAGAATTGGAATAGCAGTGTATTGAAGAGCAACAAGGGCGATCACCAAAAGAAGCATAGGAAGTATTGCCCAAACCATCGACTTGAAACGACCGCCGCGAGCAACCAGAAGACCGACTAACCAACCCGAAAGAAACGAAGAAGAATTAAGCCAGTCAAATGTATTTCCGCTCAAGAGCGTGTACCCAGGTGCAACCAGTAAAGTCACTGCTACTGGAGCAGCAGCAGACAACCGCCCAACCTGATTCACATAGCGCTTCAGCTTTGGATCGTTGGGAAATTTTGCCTGTAATGCGAGGAGATCGACATTGAGAGCCAAGTCTGGGTGGATCGTTTTGAGATAAGCGCTGAAAGTGAAAGGCTTGAAAAATGCCCAATACAAAATCCGCAAACATTCGGCGACGTAAGAAATCATGATGCTTGCTTGCTGAACCGCCGAGCCCGAAGCTGCAACAACGAAAAAAACTCCGCCAGCTCCACCAACCCCTCTGCCTCTTGGCGCTCCGACACCGACAATTCTTCGCCGCGATCTTGCCGGTCCAGTAAAAACTTCAATCGCTGCTGTACTGCCTCCGGTATCTGAAATTTCACCAACTCAACCGGTAACTCAATAACGTCTGACATCCTCTGTCCTCAGAACCCCACAGCCCATAAAACTCGTCCAAATCCTAACGCTTCGGCTCGGGGTCAGGACTCTCCGACGGCTCCGTTTCCGACTGCTCCACCTGCGGCAGCTTCAGAAACTCCATCAACGCCGGCATATCCACCATCTTCCCAAGAGCCGTCGTTCCCAACCCCGTCGCCAGCAACCCCAACAGCGCCATAATCCCCTTCCGCCGCCGCTCGTCCTTCTTTTCGCCAGGACTGCCACGCAACCAACCCAACACATCCACCAGCCCAAAAACCATCAGCTTCCCAGTCTCTCCGACCCCCGCCCGTCGCGAATTCATTTCATCCTGAAACTTTTGCCGTGCCCACTGGTTTGAACGTTTCTGCTGCTGCGCCTCAAATAAACATAGCCCTGCAAACTGCAAACAAAACGGCTGATTCTTCCCCCACTGAACCATCAACACCTGCCGCTCCAGCGACAAAACCGGGTCGCTTTCCGCAGGCAACTGTGACACCTTCTTTGCTTCCTTCGGTGAAAACTTCTTCAGCCGAAGTGTGTGTCCCAAATTAAAAAACGACGACGTAATCTTTGCCTGCCGACTGTAAACCGTTAACGCTTGACGCGACGCAATCAGCAACATCACTCCCCCATCGTCCATCAAGGATCGCCACCCGTCGTAAAAGCCCTTCGGAAATTCATCGGGATAATCCAACAAACGCTCAAACCGGTCCAAACACAACACCGGCAAAATCTCGTGCTCCTTCCAAACCTTAAGCGCCTCCTCAAACGCCCCCCCATTAAACGGCGTGACTTTCAGGGATGCTTCCAGCTTTTGCTTCTGCTCGTTCTGGAATTTTTTCCAACTCTGCTTTTTCTCCGCCGCCGCCAATAATTCTTTAGCGATCGCCCCATAAAATCCCGCCTGGGTTTGGCAACTGGTCTTATCAAAATCGATATAAACCACCACAAACCCCTGCGCCTTCCGGTTCCACTCGGGCGCCCTCTCCTCATAGGTGCGCACCACATGGCGCAATAGGGACGACTTACCGATACGCTTCGGACCCACCACATTAATACTGGTGGGCTGGTCCGCAAACATTTTTGAAAAAATTTCCCGCAGCTCCGGCGATCGCCCCACAAAAAAGCGCCGATCCGCGATCGCGCCACAAAAAAGCGCCGATCCGCGATCGCGCCACCCGCAAAAAATGGATTCACCCCATTACCCATCGCCCGCCCCAAGTTCTATGCTGCGATCGTCTCACCTAATCTATCCGATACAGCAATTAAGGGTAGGTACTGGATGGAGCACTCGGACAAATTCCCCCGTAACTCGCCAGCCACCTGCTCCGTATCTTCGTAAATATCTTGCAGGGCGATCGCCCAATCCACACTCTCCAACTACACCATCGCCTCATCCTTGTTAGCTGTATTTTGGTGCGCTGGCGCTCATGGCTTTGAGCAACGGATAAGTTTTCGCTGTTTGTTCTTCGTGTAGCGATCGCACCGCACCGAAAAATTGACCATCGTCATCGAATTGCCACTGAAAAATAGTTGTCGCGATCGCAATCCTTTTATAATTCTTAACGAGCTGATCAAGCTGCAAAACCAGCAGCAGCGTCAGTGATACCCGTTTGAGAAGAGTCTTTGAGAAACACCATGGAAGCCATTGCACAACAGGTTACCCAAGCCATCACCCCACTAACTGACGTTCTAAAGTCATTTAACTTGCCTGAGCCCATTACCCATTGGGGGCACCCGCTGATGATGGGCATTGTGATGTTTGTGATGGGTGGCGCGGCGGTTTATTTGGGCTGGAATGGGCGCACTTCCGCCGTGGGAGAAGAGCGGGCACAAAAGCTGAATTTGCATAAGCGGCTAGCGTTGTGGATGACCACGTTTATGGCGATCGGCTACACCGGTGGCATTATGTCGTTGGTGATGCAGGGGCAAAATATTTTTGAAAGCACCCACTTTTGGAGCGGCACCATTGTGTTGGGATTGCTGGGGGCAAACGGTGCCATTTCCATGTCCAAGTTTGGCGGCGGCAAAGCGTCTTTACGGACCGTTCATGCTTATCTAGGCAGCGCCACATTTTTGGCCATGGTGGCTCACGCAGCCTTCGGTTTGAAATTGGGGCTGTCAATTTAGAGTCGATTTAGATCGGAGCCCAGAAAATCTGGGTAGGATATTGCCGTCGGATTTTTGCATTCCTGCCCCCACCCCATGAGTTCATCGCGCCGATCTCGACGGTCTGCTGCTCGATCCACAAATCGCGATCGCCCCACCCATTCCCCAACGACCAATCGACCTGATCGCCGGGAAAAGGGAGAGACCAATCGTCTGGCGATCGCCCTGATTGTGTATGGGCTGGGGCTAGGGACGGCAGTGGTTTTCCCAGGATTAGCCTATTGGTGGCTGATTCTGGGTTGCTTTTTGGGCATTTTGCTTCCTTGGGGGCGGCGACAGCCTTGGGGAAAAGGCGTTGAGGCGCTGCTGTCGGATATTGGCTCGCGGCTGGAGTTTACTAAAAACTTCAAGCTGCCCTGGGCGAAGCTCGCCGGGTGGTTCTGGATACTTTTGGGCATCGTCGGATTTTTGGCGTCCATTTATCTTCAGGTGCGATCGCCCCGCCCCGCCGTCACCGACATCAGCCATATCGCCCAGGAAATCCAGCAGCAAAACCAAAATACAAGTAGTGCTCAAACCATTGTCACGCTGGTGCGGGGACAGGTGCGATCGCTGCCTCGGGAAAACCGTAGCGGCAAAGCCCGGTTCTGGCTCGATGCTACCCAAGTAAGCCAGGTATTTGAAGAGTCGCGCAATTTAGGGGGCGACGGGGAATTGGGAATTTCTGCGGGCGATCGCCCTTCCCCCTCAAACAGCAACCCGCCGCCCCAGTTGCCGTTGGATACCCGAAGTCGTGGCGTCACGGGCAAGTTATACGTGACCGTACCGATTTTGCAGGCGACGGGGCTGGAACCGGACCAGTGGGTACAGGTGACCGGGCGGCTGTATGTGCCCAGTGCGCCGAAAAACCCTGGGGCGTTTAATTTTCAAGCTTATCTAGCGCGGGAGGGGTCCTTTTCCGGGCTGGCTGGTGATCGCCTGGAACGGCTGGATCGTAGTAGCGATGTGGGCTTTTTTTCCCAACTGGCGCAGTTTCGTAAGGCATTAGTGAAGCGTTCCGTGGAGGGGGCGGGCTACCCGGAAGGGGTGGTGATGGCGGCAATGATTATGGGACGGCGGGCAGTGGATTTCCCGGCGGATTTACAGGATGCGTTTAGCCGCGGCGGTATGGCTCACGTATTGGCAACGTCCGGCTTTCACGTGTCGGTGTTGTTGGGGGTGGTACAGCTGTTGGTGGCGGGGGTGCGGCGATCGCTGCGAAAGCCGGTGAGTTTGGTGGCGGGCAGCCTGGTTTTGGTGGGGCTAGTGATGCTATCGGGGGGCACACCGTCGGTATTACGGGCTGCGCTGATGGGCATCCCGATCCTGCTGGTGCGGGGAAGCGATCGCCAAGCTAAACCCATCGGACTGCTTTTGGTGGTGGCGGCGGTGCTGCTGCTAATCAATCCCCTATGGATCCAAAACCTAAGCTTTCAGCTAAGCTTCGTGGCTACCTTTGGCGTGCTGGTATCCACTGAAGCCATTGAAAATCGCCTGAAGCCGGTGCTATCAACTTTGCCAAAGGCGATTGCCAACGCCCTATCCGGTTGGAGTGCTGTGGCGATTTCCGCCACCCTGTGGATTTTGCCCCTCCAGCTTTTTTACTTCGCCCAAATTTCCCCTTACAGCATCCCCGTCAACGTAATCTCGGTGCCCCTCACCATTGTGATCACCGCTGGCAGCTTCCTCACCCTCGCCTGCCTCAGCGTTGTCCCCGCCATCGGCAACGGCTTAGCGGCGCTGCTGCATTACCCTGTGAGCTGGCTAATCGCCTGGGTAACCGGCACGGCCAATCTCCCCGGCAGCGCGATCGCCATTGGCTCTATTTCAATGGTGCAATTAACCCTCGCCTACGCAGTAATGCTAACGGTATGGCGATGGACCTGGTTTCATAAAAACTGGCGCTTGTTATCGCTGGGACTGGCGCTGATTTTAGTGCTGTTTCTCCCCGGCTGGCAGCGCAGTTTGACCCATCAAGGCATCACCTTGCTCCAAACCCGTAGCGGTATTGCTCTGGTAAATCGCGATCGCCAAAACACCACGCTGGTTTTCGACGGCAACCCCAGCACCGCTAACTTCACTCTGCTACCCTTTCTACGCCAACAGGGCATCACGGAAATCCAAAACGCCATTCATTTGCGCGATCGCCGCAGCGACCCCAAACTGCTGGGACAAAACTGGAGCACCGTCACCCGCGAGGTGTCCCTAGGTCAGCTGTTCACCGCCCAATCCCAAGTGCTGCAAACCGCTGCCGGTCAAGCCCTTGCCACCGGCATCGCCCTACAAAAAGGCACCCTTACCCCCACGGAAATGCAAACCGCCTTCCAAGCGGGTCCTGTTAAAGCCCTCTGGTTGCGGCAAAATCCCTGGGCAATGCTCCTAAAAATCAACGGTCAACAGTGGCTGCTTCTGGACGACCTTAACCGTTCTCAGCAACTTGCCCTGCTCAGTGCCCCCGCCGTTACAAACACTGATATTTTGTACTGGTCTGGACAGGCGATCGCCCCGAAACTGCTAGACGCCATGGACCTAAAAGCCGCTATTTATCGCAACGCCCGCGCCCACCCTGCTACGGTCAACCAACTGGAAAATCGAGAAACGCCCACCTACAATCTCGACGAAACCGGCGCACTTTTTGTCCCACCCCAGCAACTTCCCAGCCCCATCCTCACCGACACCATTTCTACGCTGGATGCTTTGTAAAATGGGCTGAAAGTAAAGCTTACTGCCGAAAAAATAACGGCAAGCAACGGCAAAAATGCTACGATTGTGGCTGCCTTGGAGAGGTGGCAGAGTGGTTGAATGCGGCGGCCTCGAAATCCGTTATGGGGTTAAACCCATCGGGGGTTCGAATCCCCCCCTCTCCGTTTCAAGTTTTAAAGTTAGCTCCAACGATGTTTGGGAATAGCTAAGCACGCTTAAAGCGCGTTACAACATAGCGGTGTGCTTACGCAGGATTGTTCAAAACGTCTTTAAAACTGTCCATAACCATGGTGATAGCGGCGCGATCGCTCAAAACCTTCGCGGCTGCCTGCGGGCTTACTGTGCTCACCAACTGCGCAGTGGTTCCCAGCGGCTCCAACTCAACGCCTTTAGACACTGCCTGGCCTGACTCTGCCCCGCCCCCGGTGGAAATCAAAGCCGCAGTCGTCCAAGAGCAGCTTCCCCAAGATCAATACATCCAGGTCTATTTCAATCACAATCCTGCCGCCGAATTTACCGACCCCTATCGCCAAATCCGCCGTCCCGGTGATGACCTAGAGCAGGTGCTGGTAGATTCCATTAACCAAGCCACCCGCACGGTAGACGTGGCAGTGCAAGAAATCCGTTTGCCAAAAGTTGCCCAGGCGCTGGTCAATCGCCATAAAGCTGGGGTGCAGGTGCGGGTCATTGTGGAGAATTCCTACCGGCGACCATGGACCTCCTACAGCGAAGCGGATCTAGCCCAAATGGATGCGCGGGGGCGATCGCGAATTCAAGATTATCGACGCCTGGGCGATCGTAACCGAGACGGCATTATTTCCCAGGAGGAAGCGGATCAAACGGATACCCTGTATATGTTGGCGCGAGCCCAGGTGCCGGTCATTGATGATCGTGCCGACGGCTCCAAGGGCAGCGGGCTGATGCACCATAAATTTGTGGTGATCGACGGCAAACAGGTGGTCACCGGCTCGGCAAACTTCACCCCCAGCGACACCTTTGGCGATATGGGGCGACCCGTCACCCGTGGCAACCCCAACCATTTAATTGCCATTAACAGCCCCCAGGTGGCTCGCTGGTTCCAAGCAGAATTTAATCAAATGTGGGGGGATGGTCCCGGCGGCAGCACCGATAGCCGCTTTGGTAAACAAAAAGCCTTTCGCCCTCCTTACCGCATTACCCTCGGCAACACCCAGCTAACGGTGCATTTTGCCCCCGCTCCCAAGGCGATCGCCCCGGCAGATTCCACCATCGGCACCATCACCAAAACCCTCCAAAACATCCAAAGCCGCGCCGACCTGGCTCTCTTTGTCTTTTCAGAACAGCGCCTAACCAATGCCCTCCTAAAATCCCAACGGCGAGGGGCTCAAATTCGCGCCTTAATTGACGCAGGCTTTGCCTTTCGCCCCTACAGCGAAGGGCTCGATATGGCCGGCATCTCCCGCCCCAACGATAAATGTGAAATTGAACTGGGCAACCAGCCCTGGACAACGCCCATCGCTGACTTTGGCTTTCCGAGCCTGCCCGAGGGGGACCTACTGCACCATAAATTTACCGTCCTTGACAGCAATATTGTGATTACCGGATCCCATAACTGGTCTAACGCAGCGGCGAGAAATAATGACGAGACCTTGATTGTTATAGAAAACTCGGCGATCGCCCAACACTTCCAGCGAGAATTTGACCGCTTAATCAGCACCGCCAGGCTGGGCATCCCCAAAAACGTTAAAAACAAAATCAACCAGCAAACACAAGCCTGTCGCCGTAGCTGACCATCATGTGTGTCCCAGTTCTGTGCGAGCAAGGAAACTTCGAGCAGGAAAATTTTAAAAATTTGCGGCGAAAAGCTCCAATTTTTAAAAATGTGACCAAAAATTGTTATTAGTAACGTTACTTCAATAAAAGTCCCAAATCTGCCATGGCTCCCGCAGTTTTAATTAAGAACCTCAGAAAGTCCTACGGCAAAGTAGAGGCGGTCAAAAACGTATCGTTCCAGGTGGAGCCTGGGGAGCTATTTGGGTTATTGGGACCCAATGGGGCGGGAAAAAGCACCACCATGCGGTGCCTATGTACCTTAGCGAAGCCTGATGCTGGGGACATTGAAGTGTCTGGTATTTCGGCGATCGCCCAGCCCAAGCAAGTGCGCCGCCGCCTCGGCTACGTGGCCCAAGAGGTCGCCCTAGATAAGGTGCTTACCGGTCGAGAACTGTTGGAGCTGCAGGGGGCGCTGTACCATTTGCCGTCGCCATTGCTCGGCGATCGCATCGCAGCCCTGACGGACCTGCTGGATATGAAAGGCTGGCTGGACCAAAAAACTGGCACCTACTCCGGCGGTATGAAGCGGCGCCTCGATTTGGCGTCGGGACTCTTGCACCGCCCGGATTTACTAGTACTGGATGAACCCACCGTCGGGCTGGATATTGAAAGTCGCCAGGTGGTGTGGGACTTACTGCGAGAACTGCCCAAGCAGGGCACCACCGTCATTATGAGCAGCCACTACCTGGAAGAAGTGGATGTTTTGGCCAACCGCGTTGCCATTATTGACCGCGGCGAAGTGATTGCCGAAGGGACCCCTGACGCGTTGAAAAAGGAAATCGGGGGCGATCGCATTACCCTACGCATTCGGGAGTTCACCCCCACCGACGAAGCCCACCAGGCAAAGGTCCTCCTCCTAGACCAGCCCTGGGTTCAAGACGCCATCATTAACGCGGCTCAAGGCAACTCCCTCAACCTGGTTGTGGACTCCAACAGCGATGGACTAGGGCAAATTCAAACCCTCCTGTCCAGCAACCGCCTTCCCATCTTTGGGCTGTCCCAATCACGCCCCAGCCTTGATGACGTATACCTCGCAGCCACAGGGAAAACGTTAAATGACGCAGAACTCGCTGCAGTGGGCACTCGCGACTTAAAAAAGGAAAAGAAACAAACCATGCGCTAAGCACGAGGCGCTTAGGAATCTCATGAGCCCCATTTTTACTGGGCTTGCGCACAAGACTCTGTCAATTCACTGTTACAGAGATATGGTTTTTGTGAGCTTTTTCATTTATATTAATTAACTTTATAGTTTAGTTTTGTTAAAAACATTGATATATTGGGGTCAGAATTTTCGCAGCAGTATTTTTACCCAGTCACTGCCCTATGAATCCCATTAGTTTGCTTGTAAAGGTGTTAAAACCTACCGTTGCCCCTGGCGTCTACGTTCAAAGTAGCTGGGCTATTCTTCGTCTGGTTGTGGGCATCGTCATGGTCCACAACGGTATTGATAAGTTGTCCGACATTGAGAGCTTCGCCGAGTCCTACGTGGCTTTTCTTGGCTTGCCCTTCCCCATTTTCTTGAGCTACATCGCTGCCTACACCGAGCTTCTGGGTGCACCCCTAGTGGCTTTGGGGCTCTTTACCCGCCCCGCAGCTTTTGGCTTGTTCAGCACCATGATGGTTGCTTGCTACCACCACTACATCGTTGCAGGTTTCAACATCCCTTACCTGGAGTTGTCTTCGCTATACGCTTGCGTTTTCCTATTCTTCGCCGTAAACGGTGGCGGTTTGTTCTCCTTTGATGCGTTGTTCACCAACATCATTGATAAGACTGCGTTGTCTGGTCGTGAAAAGGTTGTGATGCGTCTAGAGCGTGCCCTACAGGCTGAGGATGCTGCTGAGGAAGCAACTGCTTCGTAGATTGCCGAGCATACACAGGGAGATCTCGAGCGGAGTCAATCCACTTACAGCAGTCCATCCATTAAATCCATGATTTGAGTTTGAACTGCGGTTAGGTCACTGTCCTGATCGCCCTGGAGTGCACCTTGACTTTGTCCCGACGCACTTCCTTGGGCTTTGGGATGCTCCAGCAAACCCTTGAGAGAATAAAGTTTTAGGCTATTTTCCGCTTCGGTGTTGAAGATAGCCTTTGCTGCTTCTAGGTATCCGATCGCCCCCACGTCAGACAGGGCTGCTCGCCGCAACTGCAAATCTGGTCCTTGCAAAGCCTGCACTAGTTTTTCACCATATTGCGCGTCGCCGGTAAGTTGATACATCGCTCGCGCTGCTCCGTAGGCGACTTTTTCCAACGGATGTTTCACAAACGGTTCAATCTCCGCGATCGATTCCGTTGCACCCAACTCGCCCAACGCTTCAAGGATCGAGTCATAGGGCTGCACTAAATGGGGTTTCCCGGGAACTTGTACCGCCGCTGCGATGCCCCCCGTCAATAATTGTCGTAGTGGTTCAATAGCCTGGGGACCACCCAACATCCCTAAAGATTGGGCCGCCGCCTCGCGCACGTAAAAATCTGGCGATGTCAATTTGGCAATCAGGGGATTCACCGCCCGACAATCATCGAGTTTTCCCAACGCCCGCGCCACATTTCGCTGTAACGGAAATACTCCGTCCTCAGCATCTCCAGTGAATTCCAACCCATCAATCAGCGCGTCAATCACCTCCGGTAAATCTACCCGGAATCGTCCCACCCACCACGCTGCGTAATATCGCAGGGATGGATCGTCAGAACGCAAATTGGCGATCGCCTCTTCTAGGGTCAGCGACTCAGCCGTAATTTCCCCTTGCTGGTTATTCATAGCTGCTTCCGGGTATCGCTTTTAAGCACTGTCCGTTCTATTTAACCGCTTCACATTAACGCCTCAAAGCTTGCCTGGACTGAAAATGGATGGCAAGGGGCGTAAAAATGCGCAAAAAAAAGCTCCCGGAAAGGAGCCAACAGATAAGTTCAAAAACTGTAGGTAAGTCCTAAAGCCTAATAAACTTAATCAGCACGGTTACTTTCCGGGAAAACACTCAAACTACACCAAAGCGTTGATGGCGTAGTCGAAGTAGTTGTTAGCCTCAGTGGCAGACTGACCGCTCAAGCCGTGGTTTGCCTTGATGTACTTCAAAGCTTCTACGTACCAGCTAGGAGACAACTCAAAGGTTTGGTTGATTTCAGCCAAGCCAGCCAATAGGTAGTCATCCATAGGACCGGTACCACCAGCGATTAGGCAGTAGGTCACCATGCGTAGGTAGTAGCCCACGTCACGAGCGCACTTCTCCTTACCCACTTCCGTGGAGGCGTAGTTAGGACCAGCCATGGTGGTGGTGTAAGGGAACTTGCTGTAAACAGCTTGAGTTGCGCCTTGGATCAAAGCGTCCTTCTTGCCGGTCAAGGTCTTAGCAGCATCCAAGCAAGCTTGGGCACGGTCGAAACGACCAAAAGCAGCCTGTAGCTCAGTGTTGCTTAGGAAGCGACCTTGGGAGTCAGCAGCGGAAATCGCTTCAGTAATAGGGGTTTTCATGAATCTAGTGAATCTCTAAGTAATGTCCAAATGTCTAAAGTCAGCAGTGCCAGGATTTCTTAAACCACAGCAGCAGCAGCGCGGTCAAAGTAGCCAGAAACCTCAGACATAATGGCGCTGCAGTCACCAGCGGTGATGCCGTTGGGATCGCCAACAATCTTCATAGCTGCGTCCTTCATGTTCTGAACACCAGCGGCAACGGAAGCGCCGGGGGTACCCAAAGCCAAGTAGGTTTCGCGCAAACCATTTAGGCAGCGATCATCTAATACACTGGCGTCACCAGCCAAGATGGAGTAGGTGACATAGCGCAAGATGATTTCCATATCGCGCAAGCAAGCAGCCATACGACGGCTGGTGTAAGCGTTTCCGCCGGGCTGAATTAGCTGGGGCTGGTCAGCAAATAGGCTGCGAGCAGCTTCAGCAACAATTGAAGAAGCGTTGCTGGTTAGACGGTTAACGGTGTCTAAACGCTTGTTGCTGTCGCTTACCATGGCGCTCAGGGCAGAGAACTGAGAATCGTTTAGGAAATCGCCACGGGCATCGGCTTGAGATACAACCTTTGCAAATGCGTCAAACATGTAAATTAGTCTCCTGATAATAGGATGGGTCGAATTCGGTTGTGGTTTTATCTTAATCAGACAACACAAACGCTGCCTTGTGCACAGGTGATGTGCGGTGCATAGAGGAAATAGAACAAGGCGCTAGCGAGTGCAGACGCACGCTTCGTTAAGATTCATCACCGGCTGAGGCAGTAAGGCAGGATCGACCCTAAGCCCTTCAATCTGAGAGACTGCTCAGTATTTATGAGAATCGTGGTGAATCCTTGAATCGTGCCGTATCGCTAAATTTTGCCCGTCATATTCTCTCAGCTTCATTCTTTATACAATGGTCCTGCGGCTTTGTTCATTACAAGTTATTAAAGCTGTTTGTTAAATATTGTTTGTTGTGGAGTTCGGTGTCGAGCTGTGGTGGGCTGACCCACTAAGTGCTGTTGATGGGGGTCCGCTAGGGTGCTGTTCCGTAAATGACGCTGGCGATCGCCGCTCTAAAAGCCAATAGGTTTTCATTTGCCCCCGTCCTTTGACGTCGATTTCGCCGCGATATTTAAAGTGAAATTGTTCTGATATCTCTTGGTAAGTGGCTTCGGTTACTTGAATTTGTCCTGGCTCGCCGTGGGACTCCATGCGACTGGCAATGTTTACGGTGTCTCCCCACAGGTCATAAATAAATTTCTTGATCCCAATAACGCCAGCAATTACGGGGCCGCTGTTGATGCCGATGCGAATGTCTAGGGGGCGATTGAATTTGGCGATAAATTCTGGCTCTAGGGTTTCGATGGTGTCGCGCATTTCTAAGGCCATATTGGCGATCGCCGCCGCCGGTTCATCAATGGGGGTAGGCAACCCCGCCGCCACCATGTACGCGTCGCCGATGGTTTTGATTTTTTCCAGATTGTACTGTTCCGCCAGACGGTCAAATTCGGAAAATAGTCGGTTCAGCCAATCTACCAGTTCAATGGGGGTTAGCTGGGCTGACAGCCCCGTAAAGCCGACGATGTCAGCGAAGAGGATACTGACCGACTCGTAATTGCTGGCGATCGGTTTGTTTTCTGCGGCGGGGTTGTCCAGGGACGCCGACTGCTTCAGTTGGGTGGCGATCGCCTGGGGCAGAATATTCAGCAGCAACTGCTCGGAGCGCTCTTTTTCTAGCTGGAGGGCTTCCTCCGCCTGTTTCCGCAGGGTAATGTCGTCAATGACCCCCAGCAAGCCAATTACTTCGCCGCTGTCTCCCTTGATGGGCACCTTACTAATGTCGAGCCACCGGGTTTCACCGTTGGGACCTGCCTTTTGTTTGGGGGCAACCTGATGCCACAGAGGTTCGCCGGTGTCGATAATATTGCGGTCTTGTAAACGAAAATCCGCCGCTGCATTTTTATCGGTGATTAGGTCATAGTCAGTTTTTCCAATCACTTCCGCCGGGTCGCCCAAACCCGCCGCCTGTGCCCAGTTGCGATTACAGCCCAAGAAGTTTAGGTCCACATCTTTCCAAAATACGTGCTGGGGAATGCTGTCTAGAATGGACCGCAAATACTCTTCCTTTTCCCGTAGGGCTGCCTCGGTTTGTTTTTGCTCCGTAATATCGTTGCCGGACCATAGGATACAAAGCTGATTGTCCAGGGTGGCCAGCTCTGCCGAAATCAGCAAAGTATGGTGATCGCCCCAGCGGCTGCGAAACACAATTTCTCGGCTGTGCACTACCCCATATTGCTCCAGGTCTCGGGCGATCGCCTCCCGCTGGGACCAATACAGCCAAAGATTTAAATCCTGAGCCGTTTTGCCTACCACTTCCTGGGGATGGTACTGCAAAATTTCAAAGAAGCGGTCGTTGGCGTCCAGGATTCGCCCATCGCCGAAGGTGCTAATCACAATGGGGTTGGGGCTGGAGCGAAACATTTTCGCGAATTTTTCTTCCGACTGTCGTACCGCCGCCGTCCGGCGACTGACGGTGGTTTCCAGGTGTTGGTTCGCCTCTTCCCACGCTTTAAAGGAATGCACCAACTGCACCGCCATGCGGTTAAAGGCGCGGGTCAATGTGTTGGCTTCCGTTACGCGGCTGGGGGATACCTTAACGTTTAGGTCCCCGCCGGCGATCGCCTCGGCCGCTTCACTAACTTGCTGGATAGGGCGGGCGAGGCGTTTGGCGAGCCAGGCGCTGCTGACGAGCGCTAAGGCGATCGCCCCCAGGGTCAACAGCACGGTGTCCCGATTGGTTTCGCTAATGCCCTGGCGAAAATCTGCTTCCGGCGCAATAACCACCAGCTGCCAGTTCATACCCCGCTGGTTCACTAGGGGTAGCTTTTGCACAAGTAGGGATTCGCCGTTTTCTGCTGATAGCACCGTGGAAAAGGTCGCCGCACCACCCGTTTGATCTGGTTTTAATCCTTGAATCCACTGACCCGCCGCCTGGAGCCATGGATCCTCTACGGTCGCCAAGGGCGTGGGCGATCGCGATATATCACGGGCGCTTACGTTTTCCGATGGGACATTGGACTGTGGTGGGTTAGTGTTGCTTCGGCGATCGCCCAATACCGCCGCCCCTAAGTCTGCCTCCGAGGTTGCCTCCACCTGTGGCGCTGCTTGAGATTCGGACGTGGCCACCACCGTACCGTTGCGCTGGATAATCGCCACTTTGACCCGCCGGTTCAGGTTCAAGCCCCGTAGAAACTGGGAAATTTCCTCCAGGGATAAATCCACCGACAACACCCCTTGGATCTCCTGGTCCGCCGTAAAGATGGGCGCTGACACCGTGAGCCCCAAAACGGGGGGATCCTGAAAGCGGTACACCGATGACCAGGTCACGTCCTGCCGCTGCACCGTATTTTTATACCAGTCGCGATCGCGCGGATCAAACGGTTCCTGTTTAATGCGCTTGCCCCGCTGCCCGTTTTCTTCCAAGGCATAAATTTCCCAGTTGGGTGCAGTTTCTGGGCTGCGTAACGACAAGGTGGGTATGCTGCCATTTTCCACTTGCAGCAAATTGCCATCGGTATCGGTGTAATAAATGGTTCGTGCTGCCGACGATAGACGCACCTGCTCCCAAAACAGACGCTGCAACCGCTGTTGATTGGCAGCTCCCGCTACGGATAAATCCAGTTGACCGCTTTTGCTGGAGGCTTGGTTAACCTTGAGGAGCAGCTCCGGCTGTTCAAAGTGGGTTTTGACTTTTTCTTTAACAACGATCGCCGTCCACTGCCCCAAATCTTCGATGGTGCTGGCGGCAGTTTCCTCTCCGTGGCGAATGGATAGCCAGCTCAAAGCACCCGTCAGCAGCACTACCTCCGCCATAAAGGACAGAAGTAGAACCCAGCGCAAGGGCATAGGAGATCGTGATCGGTACAGTCGTTGAAGCACTAGACGGTCGAGCAGAAAAATAACGGCAGCGGAATCAATCCCAAAAGCAAACTGCCAAGATAAGCGGGGCGTTGGCGAATTTAAGACGGCCGACAGAGTTAATGTTGCTTTCCTATTATTAGCGATCTACGTCTTTGCAATCAGTAAATTAACGCAAGGAGACCATGGAAGGCTCACTGAAGCTGATCGCTCGTGGTGGTGGCATTTAAAAAGTTGGGGGCGATCGCGGCTAATTGCGATCGCCCCCAATACACACCACTGAATGGTGGCTGACTTATGTTTGCTGGTCTTGGTGTACCAACAGTGGCCTAATCTAAGCCGCAGCTTCACGGACTGCCGGACGAGGCTGAATCACCCCATAACCACCGTGATTTCGCTCATAGATCACGTTGATTTCACCGGTTTCGGAGTTGGCAAACATAAAGAAATCGTGGTCCACCAGCTCCAGCTGTTCGAGCGCCTCCGCTACGGACATGGGCTGCATTGGAAAATACTTGGTGCGTACCACCGTTTCTGGTAGCTCCGGTTCGCGATCAGGAACCACAGTGCCATCAACGGGGGTTTCTCCCAGCACATCAACAGCTTTGACTGCTGCCTGTCGACGGTCTTGGCGCTTCTCTTTGTACTTGCGCAACTGTCGAGTAATTTTGTCGGCAACCAAGTCGATGCTGGCGTAAAGGTTTTCGCTACTTTCCTCCGCCCGCACTACGGCGCCATTGGCGTAAATTGTCACCTCCGCGGTCTGCCTAGGCTCAATCCGGGGATTACGAGCCACAGACAAATGCACATCTACTTCCATGGCTAGGTGGTGGAAATGGCTAATAGCCTTGTCTACCTTTGCTTGGACGTAATTGTGCAGGGACTCTGTGACCTCAATATTCTTGCCCTGGATGACAAGCTTCATAAGCTTCCTCCCCTTTCATACGGTGATACTTTTACCGTATCACTTGACTTTGGGAGCGCCCTCCCCATTCAAGATCTGTTGCATCCCTTGATGAATCTTGATGAACTGGTTAAGTAGACAATCACGGTCATGCTTTAGGGCAAGTGCTGTTGGGGTGAGGGTGTCCGGCGATCGCTCAAATCCTTGTTGCTCCAGCCCTAATCCTTCCTAAGGACCCTGACAGTCAAGCTCCAGAAAACTCGTGAGCAGCCTATAGGGGTTGATAAGGCGCGTAATCAGTGGTTCTAAAATGACTTAAAGCTTGTTTCAGTCGCTACTTGAAAGTCTGCATTTGAAAGTCTGCAACGCCGAGAAAAGGATCGGCGAAAGGTTCGATTAGCGCTTGCCTGGAAATATCTGTTGGATATATTCATTTTTTCGCTTATGGGCTCTGCTGCCCCTTTTTCCTCACGGAAGAGGGGCTTTTTTAGGCATCCGCAACGTGGTATTCCTGAATCAGTAACGAGAAATAGCAGCTCGTATTTGAAGCAAAATTGCCATTGTTAAAAATGTTTGGCAGTGGCAAGTATTGTCAATTAAAACTGCGTAAGCTTAAGGTTCAACAATCCGTTAACACAGGAGTTTTTCATGGCAGCCTCATATCTCCCCTCAATTCTTGTACCCTTGGTTGGCTTGGTTTTCCCCGCTGTCGCGATGGGGTTCCTGTTCGTCTACATCGAAAAGGAAGACTAGGGCGTGTCGTCAATTGAGTTCCAGAAGCCTTGCGTGGTGGGGAGTGCCGCCTTTTTAAAGCAAAAAGTGCTAGGGGCTGAAGCTCTTGCAGCTGAAGGCTTTGAGGCTTAAATGATGGCATCCCCTAAGTTGTGACCCGGCGGTGGTGGTGTAGTGGTCTTCCTTGGGGAGGCTTGAAGCAGGTCGTCATTGAACGTTGACTGGGCAAGCTGGCGAAAAAATCAGCCCACGAAAAAAATCAATTAAATAGCCGCTTATTTTGGCAACGTGAGGCTTTACCTTGCGGTGAAACTTGCTTAAGCTTTCTAAGGCGATCGCCGCCGCAAATTTGGAAGGTTTTTACTTCACAGCCAAAATAGGCGGCTATTGGCATTTCTGCTCCTAATGGGCGACGAATGGATTCGGGGCGTAGTTCTGTCCCGTCTTCCTCACCGTTGTTTTTGATATCTTTTCAATGGTTATTGATGGATACTCCGTCTTCCTCCAGTGCCACCCTTGTTAACCCTGCGGCTTCAGCCGCATCGACTTCTGCTACGGCGTCGCTGGTGGAAATTTTCTCTGCGATCCAAGGAGAGGGCATGAATATTGGCACCCGCCAATTATTTATCCGTTTTGGGCGCTGCGATCTACGGTGCAATTTTTGCGATAGCGCCAACACTTGGACCGGTCAGCCCACTTGCGATATTGAACAAACGGCGGGGCTGCGAGATTTTGTAACCCAGCCCAACCCGGTTTCCCTTGAGGATTTGGTGGGCTGGGTGCAGCGGCTAGATGGCGATCGCGTGCATGACAGCATTAGCCTAACGGGGGGCGAACCGTTGCTCCATGCTAAGTTTCTCCAGCGTTTTCTACCGGTCTTGCGAGAAGAATTGCCGCTTTTGCCAATTTATTTGGAAACCGGCGGTCATCGTCCCGACTTAGTGGAGTCGATATTGCCTCTTCTCGACAGCATTGGGATGGATATGAAATTGCCTAGCGTTAGTGGTGAAAATCGCTGGGATGCCCACGGGGAATTTTTGCGCCTTTGTGTGGATAAAAACGTGGATATTTTCGTTAAAGCGATCGTCTCTGACACCACCACCCTGGATGATTTGGATCGCACTGGTGAGCTTATCAATGCCGCTGATCCAAACATTCCCCTAATTCTTCAGCCCGTAACGCCGCTGCCCAAGCTGATTAAGCCTGACTATCCTGTGCCTCAGGCTCCCGCCCCTGAAGATGTTCTGGCATGGCAAACGCGGTTGAAAAAAGTCTTGCCCCAGGTTCGCGTAATTCCCCAAAGCCACAAAATGATTGGTCAAATGTAAAAAACGCCCAGGTTCGACCGAAGAACCTGAACGTTTTTCTTGATTTTTGATTGAGTTACAAACTACTAGCAGCTTTGCCGCATTCTAGTAACTGTCACTGTAGCCTCCGGGACCAGGTTCCGGAGCGCCTTGAGCGCGAGACTTAGCTTTTGCTGCGCTACGCTTCAATGCCTGCAGCCGAAACTCATAACGCTTGCGAAGATTTTTCTTGGGAGTTTGCTCAATCAAAGTCTTTAAAGCGCTACCCAAACTCTTGTAGGCATTGGGTAGGGAGTAACCGAATCGTGTAGCCAAAGAGATTGCTCGCTCATCAGCAACAACAGCTTCCTTGGTGGTGCGCTCGGTGTTGTTTTTTTGAAAGAGTCGGTAGCCCGAGACGCCGCACAAAGCCAACGCTAACAGTAACAGCAGCCCATCTTGAACCCAAAGCTCACCAACGGCACCGCCTAAGCCGATCGCCAGTGCTGCCATTTCCCAACCATCCCGAGGAATGGTGTCATTTTGGATTCGCGCCACTTCGTGCCAGAACAACAAGTTGCGCTGATCCTTAGCAAGCTGTTCCCAAGCAATTAGGTCAACTTGAATTTCAACTTGATCTTTACCCAGCTCTTCACAACGAATTAGGGGCGGATTGATATCGATCGCTTTTTCCACCGCCACCCAACTTTGCAACTCAGGAGGCAACAGCCCTTTCAGGCGTCGCAGCTCACTCATATCGGATTTGGCGGTGGCAAACGTTGTCATTTCAGCAACTACTGTGTTCAGCGCTAGCGACTAATATCAACTTAAATTATATCGCGTTGGCGCTTTTAGCTTTTTCCGATCAGTTTTAAATCGGATACTAAATCCATCACGCAAATATCGATGCAACAGTGGCGGCAAATGGCAATTCCACACTGCTTCTGCAAGCTGCCGACGCGAAAATTCTATCAAGCTATACGGAAGATCCTAGACCTGCGTAAGCGCCGTAGAAAAACAAAGACAGTACAAAAATGGCACCTAAACCAGCAATGGTTCCTACTACCCAAAGGGGAATGCGTCCTCCGCCTCCAGCCATGATCCAATCCTCCTAATGATTGATATCTACAAAACTTTAAGTGTCAAAAATTGCCTTTTAAAAGCTAGGCGTGCTTTTTCGCTTCGATAGCATGGTGAATCCGCTGCCTTTAGACCAGAAATGGTGCTTGACGCATCAGCCGGCTAAAGGCGCAGATTGACGTCCGCTGAGCTTAGTTGAAGAAGTAGCTAGAGAACAAAATTCCTAGTACGAAAATCAGTAGCAGTCCCAAATATAGGGACGTACGATTTAGCTCAACTGGTTGAGTGTTGGGGTTCTTATTACGATCCACAGGTTACCTCGTTAGCGCTGATTAGCGTTGAATAAACTGCATTGCGGCGATCGCGCCGATGAAAAATACGGTGGGTACACCCAGTCCGTGAACTGCTAGCCAGCGCACCGTAAAAATAGGATAGGTAACGGGTTGATTTAGATTGTTGGTTTCGGTTGCCATGACCTTGTGTCGGATAATTTCAGTAAATTTTTCTCGTTGCCAGAGGTAGTTGTCGGTTCAACACCTAACTACCGGTTTCTAAGAAGTCTTCCAATTGCTGCTTCGACTCAAAGCGATCGCTCACAATGGGCACTTCCAAGCGAGTTTCACTGAAATACTCGTTAGGACGAGGGGTTCCGAAAGCATCGTATGCCAAGCCCGTGCTGACAAACAGCCAGCCAGCAAGGAACAATGCCGGGATAGTAATGCTATGAATCACCCAGTATCGGACACTTGTCACAATATCCGAAAAGGGGCGTTCTCCAGTAGTTCCAGCCATAACCGTATGGTTTCCAGAAAGAAAAGACAGCGGGACTCAAAGATACCGTGACTAAGTTAGTTAAATCAGTCGCGGCTCTTTAATTCCATAAACAATATGATACAAAACTCAGGAAAAACTCAATAGGAAAAATAAAAACTTTCAATGATTCTCGTCCACTGCTGCGGCTGTAGTGCCCTGAGCGCCTGGATAAATTCTGAGAGGGGCTTTAAGAAAGATTGCGGATTTGCTGGTGGGCGATGGACCTTTTCGCCGGTTTGTCTTGGTGGTTTTTGGTGATTTGCCGGTGAGCGTAGGAGATCCACTCTCAAGGGGGCTGTGGATGAGAGTTTGGGCAGAAGGTGGGCGTATTTATTCTTTTGGGGCGATCGCAACTTTGATATAGCTATACGTGCCGACGCGTTTTTGTCGCATTGCTTTCCTAAATACACCGGTAATAACCCTGTGACCAAGTCCACGACTAAGCTAATTATTCAAATTCCCTGTTTTAACGAAGCGGAAACCTTGGGCATCACTTTAGACGCCTTGCCCAAGTCGGTGCCGGGGGTGGACCGGGTGGAAGTTCTGATCATTGACGATGGCAGCGTGGATGATACGGCGATCGTGGCGAAAAACTGGGGTGTGGACCATGTGGTGTCCCTGGGGGCAAATCGGGGGTTGGCGCGGGCGTTTATGGCGGGCTTAGAGGCGTCGTTGAAGGCGGGGGCAGACATTATCGTCAACACCGATGCGGATAACCAATATTGCGCTGACGATATTCCCAAGTTGGTGCAGCCGATTTTATTGCGGCAGTCAGAGATTGTGGTGGGGGCACGTCCCATTGACCAAATTCGCGATTTTTCCCCGGCGAAAAAGGTGCTGCAAAAGTTTGGTAGTTGGGTGGTGCGGCTGGCGAGTGATACGAATATTCCCGATGCGCCCAGTGGGTTTCGCGCCTTTAGCCGGGATGCGGCGCTGCAAATGAATGTGTTTAACGAGTACACCTATACCCTGGAGACGATTATCCAGGCGGGGCAAAAGGGGATTCCCATTACCTGGGTTCCCATTCGCACCAATGGTTATTTGCGTCCATCTCGCCTGGTGAAAAGCATTCCCAGCTATATCCGCCGGTCAATTTTTACGATTCTGCGGATTTTTCTGGCGTACAAACCCCTGCGATTTTTTCTGATGGCGGGGTCGGTGCCGTTTACGTTGGGCTTTTTGCTGAGCGTGCGGTGGGTGTTTCTGTTTTTTAGTGGTACGCCTCGGTCCCACGTTCCCAGCTTAATCCTGGCGGCTATCACAATCCTGGTAGGCGTTCAGCTTTGGATTTTAGGGTTGGTGGCGGATGTGTTGTCGGTGAACCGCAAGCTGTTGGAGGAAATTCAGGTGCGATCGCGCCGGGCAGATATCGATGCGGAAATTTTGGCTAGGACGACGGAAACTAACAGCTAGCCTCCCATTGGAGCTATGACTTCGGGCGAATTTCTAATCGTTTTTGAGAGCCGTAGATGCACATGTCGAACTCCTGAAAGAAGTTGGTGCGTCCCAGTAGTAGCAGAATGTCATCGCTTTGGCTCCAGGCAAAGACAAGGCGAACGGTTGGAAAAGACCCGATCATTCCCTGCACAACGATGCCGCGTGCCTCTGTGGATGCGAGATATTGCCACCAAGGGTGATGGGTGTTGTTTGTTGGTCCCAAATGAACCCTAAATCGAGACCGGTTTGATAGGGCAGAACGTTAACGCTTACGCCAGTGTCGAGGAGTGCATCGACATAAACTGACTGGGCGCGATGAGTTAGTTGAAGTGGGATTTGGGGCAACGCGTCTGTGATACCAAAGCGATCGCGCACTTCAACAAAGGGAAAATTTTGGGCATTTTGCATTACTGGTCTTCGGTATCGAGCAGAGCGGTAAGTTGGTGAGCTGCTTGGTGGGAGTCAAAGGGTGACCAGATGTCGTAGGTGGCGTCGGGAACGAGGGTTAGGTTTTCTTCGCGGGCAATTTCGAGTAGGAGAAACTGCATGACGCGGAGTTTGTCAGGGCGGGGCAGCTTTTGCAAGGCAGGCAGGAGTTCGGTGAGGGGCATGGTTTTACAGGTGGTTTCTTTATGTGGATCCTGGCAACCACGATCGCCCCACCACCAACCCATACTGAAGAGGAACGCGCAAGGCATCGGCTTGTGATGGGCTGATGGATGAGGATGACGAAACGACCGGTAAATTCCTATGACCGCTACCATGCCCATGTTTATTTCGACGAAAATTCGGTGGAGCGGGCGGCGGCGTTGTGTCAGGAGGCGGGGGAGTTGTTTGGGGTGACGGTGGGGCGAGTCCACCGCAAGTTGGTGGGGCCGCATCCTCGGTGGAGTTGTCAGTTGGCGTTTGGGGCGGCGCAGTTTGATGGGGTGATTCCGTGGTTGGAGGGGCGGCGCGAGGGGCTGTCGGTGTTGGTGCATGGGCTGACGGGGGATGATCTGGCGGATCATACGGACCATGCGGCTTGGTTGGGGGAGGCGGTGCCGTTGAATTTGGCGATGTTTCAGGCTAGGCCCTAAGGAATCGGGAAGCATCAGTCGTCGTAGGGATTTTCGATTTCGAGGGTGTCGATGCGCTCGAAGTCTTTGACGTTGCGGGTGACGAGGGTGCAGTTTGATTCGATCGCACTGGCTGCGATAAGGGCGTCGGGGAGTTTTACGCGGGTGGCTCTGCGGATTGCGGCGGTGCGATCAAGAATTTCTTCGCTGAGTTCGACGATTTGTTGTTGGTGCAGAAAGTCGCGGATGGCTTGGGCTTGGGTGTCGGTGAGCTGTGGGTAGGAGAGGAGTTCGATCCAGGTGATGGGGGAGTAGTAGGCGGTTTGGGTTTCCATGGCGTGGTTCACGAGGTCGCGCACCGTTAGTTCGCCGTTGAGGAAGTCGATGAGGATGTTGGTGTCGAAGAAGCGGCGTTTAGTCATCCCATTCGCTCCGAATTGAACGCTGGAACTCTACGGAATCGATGCGTTTGGGGAGGCTGCCAAACCATTGATCGCCGTTGCTTGGTTGGAGCGGTCGCGGGTCGGGCTGTTCGAGGCTTTTGAGGAGGGCTTGGATGAGTTGGGTTCGCTGCTCGGGGGTGAGGGTGAGGGCGGTTTGCAGGAGGGTGTTGTAGTCGGTGGGGGGCATGGGTTTATGGGGGAGGTTTATGGCCACTGATTGCAGGCGTCGCGCATGGCGCCTAGGGCGGCATCGACGGCGGGTTGTCCTCCCAGTTCGAGGAGGGTGGGGTGGAGTTTTGGGAGCAGTTCGATGAGGTGTTTCCGTTCGCGGGTGGAGAGCAGGCGCAGGAGGTTTTCGTTGTGGTCTCGGGCGATCGCTTCCCAGGAGGTGCGATCGGTAAATCCTGCAAGGGCTCTGGCCTGATGGTATGGATCGCACATAGCGATCACCATTCCGTAGACTTTTGGCCTTAGCTCTAGTGGTAATTTCACGGTTACCCCTTGCAGTGCCAAGGCCTGGTCTACTTCTAAGGGAATTTGGTCTGCTATTTCTATAGCTTCGCCTAACAAGTTGGCTGGTAGCTTCTTGGCTAGCACATTAAGGATTGAGGCTCTGCCATATCCGTAAGTGATCTGACGAGTCATATCTAGGACTTCACCCAATAGCTCAGCCGGTAAGCTCTTAGCCAGAACACTTAGGACTGCGACTAAATCGGGGGAAGAAGCACTCTGACGCAGTGCTTCCAGCATTTTCCTCAGCAATTCAGGCGGTAGTTTTTTGACTAGCGTGTTCAGTGCTTGAGCCCTGCCAGATTTAGAGGGAATGTGAAGCACCATCTCTAACGCTTCCTCAAGCAATTCGGCTGGTAGCTTTTCAGCTAACACACGCAAGATTTGCGACCGACCGGAGCCAGAATGAATCTGACGCGCCATCTCCAGGACTTCCCCGAGTCGTTCTGTTGGTAGCCTCTCGGCCAACACACTTAAGACCAGAGCCCGGTCATACCCATGCTCAATCTGATGTGTCATCTTAAGCGCTTCACTCAATAATTCAGGTGGTAACTTCTCGCACAATGCACTTAAAATTCGGGCACGCCCGTAGCTTTCCGGAATCTGACGTGTCATCTTCATCACTTCGTGAAATAGCTCTGGCTGTTTCTCTGCTAACACAATCAGTGTTGAGACTTGGAGAGGTCCGGAAGGTATTTGATATGCCATCTCTAGCGCCTCGCGAAATAACTCTGGCTGCTGCTCTGCCAACGCAATCAATGTTGAAGCTCGAATAGGTCCAAAAGGAATCTGACGTGTAATTGCTAGTGCTTCATCGAACATTACGTTTGACAGTTGCTTGGCTAACGCGCTCATTGTCGAGACTCGACGAGATCCGCGGGGAATCTGGTTCATGACCTCTAATCCCTCACCAATTAACTCTGACGGCAGCCTCGCAATCAAAGTGCTCAGCACAGAGATGCGGTCATTCCCAGAAGGAATCTGACGTGTAATTGCTAGTGCTTCGCCAGCTAATTCCGGTGGTAGCCTCTCAGCTAGTGTACTCAGCAATGAAGCCTGGTCGGTTCCCGAGGGGATCTGGCGTGCCATCTCTAGCACTTCCCCAAGTAGCTCTATTGGCGCGTTTTCTGCCAATGCACTCAAGGCTGAGACTCGGTTAGTACCGGAGGAAACCTGAAGCGTCACCTCGAGTGCTTCTCCAAGTAAATCCGGTCTCGATTCAGTGAAAACGCTTAGAGCTAGGGAGCGAGAAAGTTCATCGGCAATCTGACGCGATTTCTCTAGTGCCCCGCCAAATGACTGCGCCCCCTTCTCTGTCAAAAGATTAAGTGCTGATGTTTGCTCATCACTAGCAGAGGATTTATCAGCTGATTGCTTCTCGCTCAACAGACTCAGTGCTTTGGCCCGAGCGTATTTGTTAGAAATCTGACCAGCTATTTTCTGTGCCGTCACGCTCGGCCAAAAGCTGGACTGATGCTTGAGTATGGAAACAAGTACCCGATCACGATTGCTAGATAACAGCATCGCTCGCGCCGCCAGAACCACAGCTTCTACAGTTTCCTGATTCCGCAGCTCCGATATCAACGCGGCCAGAGCCTTCGCACGCTTTTTCTCTTTCCTTTTCTGCAATGCGTAAGCTACAGCTCTCGGCTCACTCCAATATTTTTGCTGCACTGCCGTCGCCAACAATTCTCCCGAAACATTTCCCACCAAACTATTTAGCGAACCCATCGCAAAGGCACACCAAAACTGCCACCGCCACCCCTCTGCATCCGTCGGAATAATTCCATAGCGCTCCTCCGCACAGCGCCAAGCCCGCGCCACATCCTCCACAAACACCGTCAATAACCCCAACTCCTCGCACGCCTCCCCCCAAGCATTGCGCCCGTTGTCATCCGCCGCCCGAATCAACTTGTGCATCTCCGCAATCTGCCCGGCTCGCTCCATATGCCAAGTCAACCGCCGATGGATATAGCCATCATCCGCCAACTCCCACCAACGCCCCGACTCCGGTCGATACCGCGCCAACAGCTCACCGTGGGCCGCCTCCACCGATCGCCCCAACGCCTCCTCCAACTGCTTCTGCGCCAGCTCGTGCAATAAATCATGCTGCCGAAAGGTGGGTTCCTGCCGCCCCCCTACCGAGACCGACACCGCCGACAACAACAAACTGCGCCGCCGCAACTCCAGCAATCCCTTCCGTGCCCGAACCGGCTTTATCCCCCACAACGTCGCCACCATCCGCGCATCCACCGACACGTCCTCCGGCAACACCCCCAACCACGCAAACCGCCGCAACTGCTCCCCATCCAGCCGCTTCAAACTCAAATTAAAACAAGCCCGCAAACTGCGATCGCGCCGCACCTCATCGGACCCCGCCCCCTCATCCACATCGAGAATATCGAACTCCTCCCGAAAATCCGCCAACAGGGACGCCCAATCGTAGCCATCCTCCACCTGCACCGCCGCCAACTCCAACGCCAACGGCAAAAATCCCACCGCCCGCGCAAACTCCTCAAAAATCTCCCGCTCCGACGGCTCCAACCCCTGTCCCAAGCAACCCTCCACCAACGCCACACTCTCCGCCGCCGTCAGCAACCCCAACTCACAGGGTTTTGCATTTTTCAGCCGCACCTGCCGCGTAGTCACCAACACCCGACAGCCCTTCCCCGCCAACCGAAACGGATCGAAATGGGCCGGATCCCACAGGTCATCTACCACCAGCAACATGGTCTTGTCCACCAGCAGCGATCGCAAATAACTGGACGCCGCCTGAACCGTGGTGGGTTTGTAATCGCGATCGCCCAAACTCCGAATCCAATCCCCCAGGGCCACCAACAAATCCGGCTGTTGCCCCAAGGTGATCCACAAAATGCCATCAGGGAAGCGATCACGAATTGCCGGCTCATGGGCGATCGCCGCCGCCAACACCGATTTTCCAATGCCCCCCAACCCGTGGATAGCACTCACCACCAACGTCCCCGGCTGGTCCCCGTCATCACATAACAACTGCTCGCGAATGCGATCGGCGTACTGGGGGCGGGGCACAAAATGCCCTGGCACCGGCGGCACCTGAAACGGAATCCCCGGCTTATAAGGATTGACGTTGTAGTTGTAGATATGTCCTTCAGCATACTGACCGCGATCGCCAACCTTCGCCTCACGGTAATCACCGCCGTCAGTATCAATTCTGCGTTCCTCAGTCATATCGCCCAACGATATCTGCCACCTTTATCGTAGCCGCAGAAAAACGCCCCAGCCCGCCTCTGAACCCACTGTCTATGGAATATTGCCGCAGTAATGTATTGAAATATTCTATTCAAACCAAATTAGGGGTTGCTTAGTGCCGAAACGCTATGCTACTTTCTAATCCGGTGTTCGGACAGCCACGCGCTTTCCCCACATCTGGGTCACTAGCTCAACGGTAGAGTACGCGGCTTTTAACCGCTTGGCTCTGGGTTCGAATCCCAGGTGACCCATATTTTCCCCCCGGTGCCCTGCCCAACTATGGCACCCATGGTTTTGTTTTTATAAGCATCACCCATCAATCAATTTTTCTTGGCTAAGATCAATCAGCCTCTCTAGGAAGATTCTGCATAGAAAACGTTGGGATGGACCCAGCCTGCGGGATTTAGCGGAATCCGGTAGAATCTATTCCTGGTTAGCTTGGTGATGAAAATCTCACAACTGCATCAACTTTGATGCTTAAGTTCTGATACTTTTCGCGGATTTTGCATTTGCACCCAAGCTCAACTCCCAAATCCCTTTGCTAGCTTCCATTTCATCTTTGTAATAACCATGGCTGTCCCACGTAACTATCACGTAGTCACCTTCGGCTGCCAAATGAACAAAGCCGACTCTGAGCGTATGGCTGGCGTGCTGGACAATATGGGTATGACCAGTGTTGACGACCCAAACCAAGCGGATTTGGTGCTGTACAACACCTGTACCATTCGCGACAACGCTGAGCAAAAGGTTTATTCATATCTAGGACGGCAAGCAAAGCGGAAGCAGCATAAGCCGGACCTAACCCTCGTTATCGCAGGCTGTGTGGCGCAGCAAGAGGGCGAAAAGCTACTGCGGCGGGTGCCGGAACTGGACTTGGTAATGGGACCTCAGCACGCCAACCGGCTAGGGGATTTGCTGGAGCAGGTTTTTGACGGTAATCAAGTGGTTGCCACCGAGCCCGTCCACATTATGGAAGACATCACCAAGCCCCGCCGGGATAGCAAAGTGACGGCGTGGGTGAACGTGATTTACGGCTGCAACGAGAAATGCAGCTATTGCGTGGTGCCCAGTGTGCGTGGCTTAGAACAGTCCCGCTACCCGGCCGATATTCGGCGGGAAATGGAAGAGCTAGGGCGACAGGGTTACAAAGAAATTACGCTGCTGGGGCAGAATATTGATGCCTACGGTCGCGATTTGCCGGAGGTGGCATTTAAAAATGACGATGTGAACGGTGGCGACAAAAAGTATGATTTCACTGACTTGCTGAATTACGTGCACGACGTAGAAGGCGTGGAGCGTATTCGATTTGCCACCAGCCATCCTCGCTATTTCACTGAGCGCCTAATTAAAACCTGCGCAGAGCTGCCCAAAGTTTGCAAGCATTTTCATGTGCCGTTCCAGTCTGGTGATAATGAGCTGCTGAAGGATATGCGCCGGGGTTACACCCGCGAGCAGTATTTCCATATCATCGACACCATTCGGCGCTATATGCCCGATGCGGCGATTAGTGCAGATGCGATCGTGGGTTTTCCCGGGGAAACGGAAGAGCAGTTTTTGCAAACGATGGATGTGACCGAGCGTGTTGGGTTCGATATGTTGAACACTGCGGCCTATTCTCCTCGTCCGGGTACGCCTGCTGCGGTTTGGGAAAACCAGCTTGATGAGGAAACTAAGGGCGATCGCCTGCAACGGTTGAATCATTTGGTCTCCCAATGCGCTGCCGAGCGATCGCAACGCTATGCCGGGCGCATTGAATCCGTGTTGGTGGAAGACCAAAACCCGAAAGATCCCAACCAGGTAATGGGGCGCACCGACGGCAACCGCCTGACTTTCTTTGAAGGCGATATCAACGAACTGAAGGGCAAAATCGTCCCGGTAGAAATCACCGAGATTCGCCCCTTCAGCCTCACCGGCAAAGCGTTGGCAGCGGTCACCGTGTAGTGGATTAGGTGCTGGATTCGGCGATCGCCCCCCCAGCAATCCAGCCTGTAGTCCAAGCGCTTTGGAAATTAAATCCACCGGTAACGCCGTCAATATCTAGAACTTCACCGGCAAAGTACAGTCCAGGCTGGACCTTACTTTCCATCGTTTTAAAGTTGATTTCCTTCAGGCTGATACCGCCGCAGGTTACGAATTCGTCTTTGAACACGCCTTTCCCCGCGATCGCAAATTCCCCTTGCACTAGCTCCTGAGCTAAACGCCCGAGCTGCTTTTTTGAAGTGTCGCCCCAACGTTGGGTGGCGGTGATGTTGGTGGCGATCGCCAGCCGTTGCCAGAGACGTTTGGGAAGGGAGAATAGGGGACGACTAATTACCGTTTGCTTAGGGTGCTCGCCTTTCCAATCCGTTAAGTGCGATCGCGCGGTTTCTAGATTGCCGGTGCCCAGCCAGTTGACCCGCAGGGTGCCGCGATAGTCGGAGTCGTGAAGGACCCGTGCCCCCCAGGCAGACAGTTTCAGCACGGCGGGACCGCTTAAGCCCCAGTGGGTAATTAGCAGTGGTCCAATTTGTTGGAGCGGGTTGTTTTTCTTTCCGCCTTTTTTGGATTTTTTCGGCGGCTCGTTCTCCGGGATTAGGGTGGCGATCGCCCCATCCACAGCGATGCCTGCTAAATCCTTAAGGCGCGGATCTTTGACATTAAACGTGAACAGGGACGGTACGGGCGAGGCGATGGTGTGTCCCAATTTTTCCGCCCAGCGGTGACCGGCGGTGGCGCTGCCGGTGGTGACTAGGACGGCGTCGGCGTTGATGGTTTCGCCGTTACGGAGGGTGACTTCGAATCCGTCGGGCTCTAGCCGGGTCACGTTGGATACGGGGGATCGCGATCGCAGGTACACCCCCGCCGTTCGTGCCGCGTGCATTAAGGCTTCGGCGATAGTTTCTGAATCATCGGTGGTGGGGAACATGCGCCCGTCGCTTTCCGTTTTCAGGGCGACTCCCTCCGCCTTAAACCAGTCCACCGTGTCCTGGGGTTGAAACCGCGAAAACGCTCCTCGTAACGGGCGATCGCCGCGAGGATAATTTTGAATCAACTGGGCAGGCTCGAAACAATGGTGGGTCACGTTGCAGCGACCGCCGCCGGAGATTAGTACCTTGGTGAGGAACTTCGCTTTGGCTTCCAGGATAGTGACCGTCGCCGTTGGGCAGGACCGGGCAGCGGCGATCGCCCCAAAAAATCCCGCCGCTCCGCCGCCAATCACCACCACCTCGGGACCAGATTTGCCCCATCTAGCCATAGCCGTGATCCGCCAAAAATTCCGGCGTTAACCAGTCATTGCTCTCGTGACCGTTAGTGCTGGTGCCGTTGCCGTTAATTTCCATCGTTGGCATTGACGCCATCGCCGGCGATCGCCCTCCAGCCACCAGCTTTTCCACATATTTCCCCAGCACGTCCCCTTCCAAGTTCACGGGCATTCCCGATTGCAGCGCTTCCAAGTTGGTGTGGTCGTAGGTGTGGGGAATCACCGCCACCATAAACTTCCCCGCCCCCTGCTCACCAGCAAGGGTTTGAACGCTGGCTACCGTGAGACTAATGCCATTCACCGCAATGCTGCCTTTGGGAACGATATAGCGAGCCACGGCGGGCGGTGCGTGAAACCATAGCTCCCAAGAGGTGGCGGTGCGATCGCCTCCAATAAACTGCCCTACCCCATCCACGTGCCCGGTGACAAAATGCCCGCCAATTTTGCTGCCCACTCGCAGGGAGCTTTCCAAATTTACCGACACTCCCTGAGCCAGACGATCGCCCAGAGCCGTCCGCCGCAGGGTCTCCGGAGACACCGCCGCCGTAAAACCCTGTCGGTCAAACGTCTCCACCGTCAAACAGGTACCGTCCACCGCAATGCTGTCGCCAATTTCCAACCCCGGCAAAAGCTGCGATCGCCCCGCCTCATCCCATAAAATTTGCAGCTCGTATTGCCCCAGGGATCGCAACGATCCCAAACACTGCACTAAACCGGTAAACACCGCTGACTCCTTGCCAATGCTTAACTAGCTGCCCTTCCGTCAGAAATTCGATGGATATTAAGCACATCCCCTAGTTTGCGAATATGGCTAAACATTTGGGAGATTTGCTTACTGTGGTAAATATCTACCCCCAGTGTAAGGGTCGCTGTTCCGTCCGCGTGGGGGGATACCTCCGTGCGGTGCACATTGATATGGTCGTCTGCCAGCCGCGACAGCACATCCTTCAAAATGCCCACCCGGTCAATGACATCCACCTTGATATCAATGGGGTAAGTAGCCCGCCGCCCATCTTCCAGGGGCTGGGTATTCCACTGCACCGGTATTCGCCGTTCCACAGCCATTGACTCAGCGTTTTCGCATCCTTGACGATGAATCGCGATGCCACGGCTGCGGGTCACGATTCCCAAAATAGACTCACCGGGAATGGGGCGACAGCAGCCAGCAATGTAATGCATCAGGTCTTCAACGCCCACAATGGGAGACTGGTGAGTCTTAAGGGGCACCGGAGTAATTTGCCGCGCCACTGGGGCCTCGTGGGTTGCTTCCTCGGGGGGCTCTGCCGCACGCACCGCCTCTCGAATGCGATTGACGACTCCGTTAATGGTGATTTCCCCGTAGCCCAGACCCACCAGCAAGTCGTCTACGGTTTGGTAATTAGACCGCCGCGCCGCCGTTTCCATCGCCGCCGATTTCAATAGGCTGTCAAAGCCGTTTTTGCCCACTTCCCGCTCGAGCATGGATCGTCCGCGCGCAATATTTTCATCCCGGTGCGATCGCTTGTACCACTGGCGGATGCGGTTTTTCGACGATGGCGTCACCACAAAATTCAGCCAGTCCAAGCTGGGATGGGCGTTTTTCTGGGTGATAATCTCCACCATGTCGCCGTTTTGTAGCTTGCGATCCAAGGTCACAATGCGCCCGTTAACGATCGCCCCAGCGCAATGGTTACCCACCTCCGTATGAATGCGATAAGCAAAATCCACCGGCGTGGCCCCTTGGTTCAGGGCCTGCACATCCCCTTTCGGGGTAAATACGTACACATCCTCATCAAATAAACCAGTTTTTACATCATCCAAATACTGCTGGGCATCCTTAATATCCGACTGCCACTCAAGGAGTTGCCGTAGCCAGGTGAATTTTTCATCGTCAGTTTTGACGGATAAATTACTACTGCCGCTTTCCTTATATTTCCAGTGGGCGGCAATACCGTATTCCGCCACCCGGTGCATGTCGCGGGTACGAATTTGAATCTCTAGCGGGCGTCCATTTAAGCCAATAACCGAGGTGTGCAGGGACTGGTACCGGTTGGGTTTAGGTAAGCCGATATAGTCCTTAAAGCGATCGGGAATCGGGCGAAACTCGTCGTGAACCACCGCCAGGGCTCGGTAACATTCGTCCACAGCGTTCACGATGACTCGTACCGCCGCAATATCGTGAATTTCCCAAAAGCTCTTATTTTTGCGCTGCATCTTCTGGTAGATGCCATACAAATGCTTGGGGCGACCACTAATCTCAGCTTTGTGAATGCCCAACTCCCCCAGCCGCATATTAATGCGATTGGTCACCCGGTCCAGGTTAGCCTCGCGATCCACCCGCTTTTCCGCCACCAGGTCCGCAATTTCCCGATAGGCTTCCGGCTCCAAATACTGGAAACACAGGTCCTCCAGTTCCCACTTAAACCGCCCGATCCCCAAGCGATTTGCCAAGGGCGCAAAAATTTCCCGAGTTTCCAGGGCAATGCGACGTTGCTTCTCGGGGCGCAGGGAACTTAGGGTGCGCATATTGTGCAAACGATCCGCCAGCTTCACGATAATGACCCGAATATCTTGGGCCATGGCCAGAAACATGCGACGGAAGTTTTCAGCTTGGTGTTCGGTTTTGCTAGAAAACTCGATTTTGGACAGCTTGGTGACCCCTTCAACTAAAAAGCGCACTTCTGGGCCGAAGCGCGCTTCCAGGTCATCCCCGGTTAATTCCGTGTCCTCAACAATGTCGTGGAGGAACCCAGCGGCGATCGTGGCCGGGCTGCCCCCTAAATCCCTTAGCAGTCCCGCCACCGCGATGGGATGGGCAACGTAGGGCTCGCCGGATTTACGTCGCTGATCCCCGTGGAATTCGTACGCCAGGCGAAAGGCATCGCAAATTAAATGATTATCAGCTTTGGCTCGTGCGTTAGTGGAACTATCACCGTCCTCTGAATCCCCGCCTCCAACGTCGCTGTCATCCTGTTGGTAAATAAGACAGCTATTTAGCCAGGGAGGAAGTTCAACGCTGCTGAATTCTTGGCAGGGAGAGGGTGCTGCTTCCTGGACCGGAGCGTCTGGAAGCGTGGGAACTGACGAAGCTGAGTTGGAGTGTTCTTGATCCTGGGAGTTGGAGTCGGAGGAGGTTAAAAGCATAAGAGAGACCAGGGTGAATTGCAGATGCAAAGCTTCGTCAATGTTGCTGAAGGTTGCTGTTGGTTTGGCGGGGTAGATTCAACTAAAGCAAATGATGATCTAAGAGTGAATTAAGTACAGAGGTTTGTAAGGGGGTATGAAAAGGTTTTGACGAAGGGAATCGTCGAAAATGTAAGAATGGGTAAGGCTATGGGGGCGATCCTTCGCAACAGGGTTGCTTGATCAGGGTCGCCTAGAAAACTTGAATCAGAAGGAAACACTGAAGGGTGTTCCTTGCTTGCAACTTAAGCCAAATTTGTCCTGGAAAAATATCCAAGGCTTGTGATGGTTAAGTTGTATTTTAAGTGTGACGCACCTGACTCCTTTTGGGGATTGACTCAGGATTGACTCAAGGTTCAATGGCGCTGGAGATAGGGCGCAATGGTGCAGAAAGTGATTTCAAAAACGTTCTTTCTGGGTTGAACTGTGAATCCATTGGATTGAGCGGTGACGTCAACAAAACTGAATTAAAGGTGTTGGCTTCCAGCGGGATAAGAATGGGAGGCTTGGAATAGGTTGTCTTAAAAGTGTTGCCTTGCCTTGTTCGTTTTAGGCAATTTCGGTTTGAACGATATTTTGCGCAAATAGCAAAGGCAACAAAGGCTTTGTCGCCTTTGGTAATGCTTAAGTTAATAAAGTAATTAACACAGTTATTGGTAATTACCAAGGCTTCGTCTAAAGAGTGCGGAAAGACAACCCAGAACTATTGCAAAAATCGCTACAAAAACCGCAGAATATTTCCGTGACAGCAAACTTGACGGGAGGTAAGTTGCGGGAGACAAGACCTAATTGGGGAAAAGGTATGGAAGCACAATCTCGCGAGTTAAAAGTTACTCTGCTGGAAAACATCTTAGGGGCGTCGTCGGCTCCGAATGTTTGGGCGGCGCTAGGGCGGTGGGTTGAGTCGTGGCAAGCTACCTTAGCTGGTGGAGAAATTGAGGCGGCACAGGGGATGTTGTCTCAGGATTGTCAGAGGCTGGTGGGGCATTTGGGGACGCTGGATTGGCAGGGGGTTCCGGGCGATCGCCTCAGTAAATCCCGATCCCTCACGGTAGAAATGCATCGACAGTTAATGTTGTTGCGCACTGACCTGCGATTTTTATCCGTTACCCGCCAAGATCAAAAGCGATCGCAGCTTATGAACCAGATGGGCGATCGCTTTAAACATATTGGTGGCTACTGCCAAATGGCGCAGCAGTATCTTAATGGTGACCTAGAGGAGTAGTGGATCTTCCACCCCCAGAAATACGGTGCTGCCCAATACATCGTTAACGTTGGTGATCCCCGCCACTACGGCAATTAAATCCCGATCATTGGGAACGCCCGGCACATTGGCGTTGGGACCATTGAGGGCAATAATGTTGATCCCCTCGGTGGTCGCTTCAAACGCCGTGCCCGACACCGCCAGCCCCGCGCCTCCGTTGCGAGTGCCCAGCACAATGGAATCGCGACCGGGCTCAAAATTTTCAATGCGAGCAAAATCTATCTCGTCGTTGCCCTGATAAAAAGACCGCCCCGCCCTGGTGCCGTTGCCCGGACCAATACCCAGCTCAAAAGTATCCACCCCTGGACCACCAATCAGCACGTCTCGCTCCCGCAGCCCGCCGCTGGGATCGTATACCTTTTGACCGTTAATCACGTCCAGCTCAATGCCGGTCAGCGTATCAATTCCGGCGCTGCCCACCACCGTATCGTTGCCGCGAGTGCCACTAAAGGTGGCAAGGCGCCCTTCATCGCGCCCCAGGACCAAAAAATGGTCCGCCGCCGACAGAAAAATGCCGCCGCTGTCTCGGACCGCTCGAATATCGGGATTGGTATTGAAATAATCCAGCTCAAATAGGGAAGATACGGAGCGTTGTTCGCCTCGCCCAAAGCCTAAATAATGCTCCAGTCCCGACGTAAACACTCCCTGGGAAATGGCTTCGGCCACATCGGGATAGCGACGGCGATAGAATCCTTCGTCAAAGGTGCCGGGGAAAAGCGATCGCCCCTCCGCCTCGCCGCTTTGCACAAAATGCTGTAACCCCGTCGTCAGCCCTCCCGCTGCGATCGCCGCCGCCACATCGGGATTAGCCGTCAAATACTCCACCTCCACATCGCCACCGCTGGGGGTATTGCCTAGACGAAAAGTGCGATAGAAGCGACTAATATTGGTGCGCCCTTCCCGCACGCCCGACGTTAGAAAATGGGCACGACCGCTGGGAATTTGCCCCGCCGCCACCGCCGCCGCCACATCGGGGTTGGCTTGCAGGTAATATGCCTCGTCAAAAAGCCGATCAATAACCGTCATCGCTTATTTATTCTCCTAATGTGCTGATTATCATCCCGCCCCGCCCCCCAGCGCAGTCCTTAAAGCGCCTAATATCCAGGGTCGCGATCTCGGATTTGTACTGATTATGGTGATCTTGACTGTGGTTGCCGATACGTAAGTTCCGCGAATTGCTCCGCGAATTACAATAAGGTTCGTGAACGTTTTTGATGGAGCTCTGAACTCGTGCGCAATGTGACCCCCAAGGAGAATTTCTCTCTTCCGGCGATCGGTATAGCCGTCGCCCTGCTCTTCGGTTTGATTTTGAACGCCTTTGTGATTATCAATCCCGGTCAGGCAGGGGTATTGAGTGTTCTCGGTAAGGCCCAAGATGGGGCACTTTTGGAAGGATTCCACTTTAAGCCGCCCTTTGTAGCCAATGTGGATGTGTACGATGTGACGGTGCAAAAATTTGAAGTGCCCGCCCAAAGTTCCACAAAGGATTTGCAGGATTTGTCAGCGCGGTTTGCCATTAACTTCCGCTTAGACCCGGTGGAAGTGGTGGAAATTCGCCGTACCCAGGGCACCTTGCAAAATATTGTGTCGAAAATTATTGCCCCCCAAACCCAAGAATCGTTCAAAATTGCCGCTGCCCGCCGCACAGTGGAAGAGGCGATCACCAAGCGTACTGAGCTAAAAAGTGACTTTGATACGGCGCTGGATGCCCGGCTGGAAAAGTACGGCATTATCGTGCTGGATACCAGCGTGGTGGATTTGAATTTCTCCGATGAGTTTTCCAAAGCCGTCGAAGAAAAGCAGATTGCCGAGCAGCGGGCTCAGCGGGCGATTTATGTGGCTCAGGAGGCGGAACAGCAAGCCCAAGCCGATGTGAACCGTGCCAAAGGTAAGGCGGAAGCCCAGCGGTTGTTGGCGGAAACCTTGAAGGCCCAGGGGGGTGAGCTGGTGCTGGAGAAGGAGGCGATCGAAGCTTGGCGAGAAGGGGGTGCCCAAATGCCTCGGGTTCTCGTGATGGGCGGCGACCAAAAATCCAGCGTGCCGTTCCTGTTCAATCTCGGTGATGTGGCTGAGTAAAGCGATTTCGACTCTGCTAACTGCGCTGGTTGGATTTATGAAGTAGCGAGCCTGTTTAATGCAAATTCAGGGGGTTACTCCTCCACCAGCGCTTGGGCGATCGCTTCAATCTGATTCACCACCACCGAAATGTGCCCCTCATTGGGATACATCACCAAATTGGCAGTGGGAAGGGTTGCGACAATTTCCTTCACCAAGCCGAGGGGCACATTTCTATCGTTTTCGCCGTAGAACAACGTCAGGGGCACTTTAATTTCGTCCAAACTAAAATCCCATTTTTTAAAGTAAAGCTGAAGGTCCCAGGCTGTCCCTCGTGTGCCTGAACGCAGTCCTTCATTGAGTGCTTCACAACTTTGCTGCAATCGACCTGGCGCTTCCAACACCGTGTAATCTGCGGTTGGGAGTGTTTTTTTGAGCGTTTTTAGCAGTTTGATCGGCGGCGCATTGAGTGATCGCTGGGTCAATTTCATGGAAGCTCGATACAGCCAGGGGAAATATTTAACCAAAAGCGAAACCAACAGTAAATCCCAACGCTTGTGTCCCAGCAAATCCCTGGCGGTAAATTCCCAGGCCCCTGAGGCGATCGCGGCGGACCGTAACCGGTGAGGAATCTTTGCCGCACAGGCGGCCACATAGCCGCCCCCCGATGAAACCCCCAAGACGGAAAATTTGTCTAATCCCAAAGCGTCGGCAAGAAATGTCACGTCTTTTGGCCAATGGGAAAATCCGCGATTGGGCTGAAAGTGCGATCGCCCAATGCCCGGCCGGTCTGGCGCAATGATGTGCAAACCTAACCGCACAAATACCTCGTTCCCCAGCAGTAGCGGTTCTAAACGAGACGTGCCGCCACCGTGAAAATAGAACACGGCCTGTCCGCTGGGATCGCCATACTCTGCATAGGCTAGTTGGCGATCGCCGGGTAGCATCAGTAAATTTGTTGTGTTCATCGCGGCTTTTTCCCCAGGGCACCGGGTCCAACATTTCAATGAAACGTCTGGGATTTTGGATTACAGAATCAAAGGCGATCGCCCCCGCCGTCCCCAAGCTCTCCCGAAGCAGTATCAAATAAAAAGATCCACCGGACCCAGGAAGGTCGAGCTGTTTATCACGTCGTTAGGGTCAGCAATTGCCGAAACGATCGCCACCAAATCCCGAGTGGTATTACCGCCGCCGCCCACCGTATTGAGGGCATAAATCTTAAGTCCTTCGGGGCTAGGTTCAAACTCCGTGCCGGGGGAAATAAAATCTGCTCCACCGTTGCGGCCGCCGATAATCAGAGAATCACGACCGGGCTCGAAATTTTCAATGCGGGCAAAATCGCTGTCGCCACCGCCTTGATAAAAGGGAATGTAATTGACGAATGCCCGACCCGCTAGGGCTCGCCCCAGCTCGAAGGTATCGATCCCCGCACCCCCAATCAGCACATCCTGCTCATTCACCCCGTCGGAATCATACTGCCGACACTGTCCCCCCACCAAGGTGCCCCCCACAAAACAATCCCCCACATCCATTTGCACGCCGGTGAGGGTATCCAACGCTGCGCCCCCCACCACCGTGTCATTGCCAGTGGTGCCGCTAAAGGTGGTTTGGCGCCCTTCAAATTGTCCAGCGGTGAAATAATGATCCGCCGCCGATAGGTAAATTCCGCCCGCATCCCGCGCGGCTCGCACATCGGGATAGGTATCAAAGTAATCCAGCTCAAACAAGGGCGATACGGAACGCTGCTCATCCCGCCCAAAGGCTAGGTAATGTTCCAATCCCGACGTAAAGACCCCTTGGGCGATCGCGTCGACAATATCGGGATAGCGCTGGCGATACCACTGTTCATCGAAGGCCTCAGGGAAGAGCGATCGCCCCTCACTTTCGCCAACGCCCAAAAAATGCTGTAACCCCGACGCCAGCCCCCCCGTCGCCACCACCGCCGCCACATCGGGATTCGCCGCCAAATATCGCGCCTCCCCATCCCCCCGGCGATAAAAGCGACTAATTAAAGTGCGCCCTTCCTGGAGTCCCGACGCCAAAAAGTGTGCCAAACCGCTGGGAATCTGCCCCGCTGCCACGGCCGCCGCCACGTCGGGATAGCTTTGTAAGTAAAATGTTTCATCGAATAACCGGTCAAGTACTGCCATTGTTGGCTCTCCAGGATTTCTTGTATTTCCGGTGGTGGTTTGAGAATTGAACTGGGGCGATCATCCGATTGCTATTGAAAGGGTGATCGCTGGAATGCCGTAATCAATTTTGAGAGGAAGTCACACATAGTGCAGAACATCAATGCAGAAGCTGCTGAACGATCACCCCTCTACATCATGGTTTCTGTACTGAAAGCACGTCCAATCAGAATATCGTTGGGATTGGAAACCCCTTCCAAAATGGCCACTAAGTCACCGCTACCAGAGGAGACATGGACCCCATTTGGACGGGCTTCAAGGGTGTAAAGGGGCTGGGGCTCAACCCCGGTGGGCAAAAAGGCAGGCGGGACGGCTCCCGTATTGGGGGGCAAAAGTAATCTATCCATCGCAGTATCAAAGTTTTGGATCCGAGCAAAGTCCTCGTCACCATTGCCGACATAAAAAAGGACATTGACTTCGCCGAGACGGCCGGAACGCAGGTAACCGAGCTCAAAAGAGTTGACTCCTGGACCCCCAATCAGCACATCCTGTTCGTTCACACCGATAGAGTCATACTCCCGACATTGTCCTCCGGTGACCGATCCTCCAGAAAAACACGTGCCCGCATCCACTTCAACACCGCTGAGAGTGTCGATCGTTGCCGTTCCCACTACAGTGTCGTTGCCGCGGGTACCGCTGAAGGTGGCAGGACGTCCCCCCTGTTGGCCGCTAGCGGCAAAATGATCCGCCGCCGATAGGAAAGACCCGCCATTATCTCGGAAGTCCCGCACGTCTCCATTGATGTTGAAATAGCCCAGCTCAAAGAGGGGCGACACTGATCGCACTTCATCGCGTCCAAAGGCCAGGTAATGTTCCAGCCCCGACGTAAAGACCCCTTGGGCGATCGCTTCTCGAATATCGGGGTAGCGTTGGCGATACCATTGCTCATCAAACCCGTCGGAGAAGAGCGATCGCCCCTCGGCTTCCCCAGTGCCCAAATAATGCTGCAATCCTGACGCCAAGCCCCCTGCCGCCACTACCGCTGCCACATCCGGGTTGGCCGCTAGATATTGCGCCTCCACGTCGTCCCGGTAAAACCGACTGATTCGAGTACGTCCCTCTTGGAGCCCCGACGCCAAAAAGTGTGCCAAACCGCTGGGAATCTGTCCCGCCGCCACGGCCGCCGCCACGTCGGGATAGCTTTGTAAATAAAATGCTTCGTCAAACAGGCGCTCAAAAACCGTCATCGCCACCTCCCAACCCAAGCTGATTCCCAGGGCTTTACTTAAACTATGTTCCCCTTGACCAGGGATGGGGATGGGGCAGTTCCAACGTTTACAAATCACCACCCTTGGACACGTTTCCATACCTTTGACCACGAAGGCCCAACCCCAGAAACAGAGTGAAATACTTCAGAAAGCCCACACATTAGGCGGTGCCCTTAAAATAAGGGCAATTCTTTTAAAACGCTGTTCCATTTCTCGCCCCCGCCGTGTCCCAAACCCCCGCGTCCCAAATTCCTGCCCCCAAAAAACGTCCTCAGCCCCCAGTGCCCCAGGCGCCGAAGAAAAAGCGCAACTGGCTTTGGAGTATCACCTGGCGATTGGTGGTGCTGGGGATTTTAAGCAGCGGCAGCGCGGCGATGGGGATGTTTTTAGCGGTGTATTTTCCTGGCCCTGGCGATCGCCCCCCGTTGGTGGAACAAGCCCGCGCCGGAGCCCAGCGCCAAATTAGCCAATGGTGGGACCAGGGATGGGGCATGGTCGACTCTTGGTTCCCCGGCGACGCCTCAGACCCTTCCCCCCAGCCCTCTCCCACGGACACCTCCGCCGAATCAACGCCCCTGGACCCCGCCATCAATGGCAACGCAGCGCCCACCCAGCTTTCCGCAGAAAAGCGCCAGGCACTGCAACGGCAACTGAACGGCTTACAAATTCAAATGAATGACCTGGTGGGACAAACAGCCGCCCTGGAAGGTCAACTGGGCGATCGCTATCCCGGCGACCCCATCGAAGTGCGATTGCAGCGGCTGGGACGGCAAATTGACCCGGGCGCTGTGGCATCGACCCCCATTGCTCCCCAAGGGCGATCGCCCCAGCGCCCCTCCACCATTACCCTGCCCACCGACAGCCTATTTTCAGACGGACAAAGCACCCTACGCCCCGACGCCATTCCCATCCTCGACAGCATTCTGCCGGAGCTACAGCTTAAGCCCGACGCCAATATTCGCGTGGCAGCCCATACGGATACCATTGGCGATCGCGAAAACAATCGTGAATTATCCCTGCGTCAAGGGCGTGCCGTTGCCAACTACCTATCAAAGAAACTTGGAACGCAAAGTCGCTGGACCGTGGTGGGCTTTGGGGAAACTCGACCGGTTTCTGGGGACGGTAATGCTTCCGCCCAGCAGCGCAATCGCCGCATTGAAATCGTTGTGAATTAAGGGCAAATCCAGAAAAAACGCCAGAATAGCGGTGCAAATTAACACTGATTCACGTCGCTTCTGTGCGCTTGTTACTGGAAAACTGTCGCAATTGCAGCATTTGAAGGAAACGCCAACACAGATTCAGGTTTTATTAGATCGACCATAACGAATGCTAATGATTACGATCTTCCTCAAGTTGCCGCAACGAGGGAGTCAACGTGGTATTCATTAATGAGATTAAAAGATTTACAAAACTTCGCTGTCTTTGCGAGTAGCGCTTCAAGCATTCAATAAATTGACTTGTTATTTTAAGCACATTTCCCAATCCCTTATCGATTAACTATCAAAACGCCCTAAAGGCTCATCCACAACTTTCCCTTGCCATCCCTGCCCGTTATGCGCGTCATATTTTTTGGCACCCCTCACTTCTCTGTGCCCAGCCTCCAGAGGTTAATCGATCATCCGGAAATTGAAGTTGTTGCCGCTGTGACCCAGCCTGATCGCCGTCGTGGTCGTGGTAAGTCCCTGGTCCCCTCTCCCGTGAAGGAGATGGCGGTTTCCGCTAATTTGCCGGTGTTGCAGCCAGCGAAAATCAGGAAGGATCAAGAGATTATTGACAAGCTCCAGTCTTTTGGCGCTGATGCCTTTGTGGTGGTGGCTTACGGTCAGATTTTGTCGGAAGAAATCTTAGGCATTCCCACCATTGGGTGTATCAATGGTCACGGGTCCTTACTGCCTGCCTACCGTGGAGCGTCGCCCATGCAGCGATCGCTGGTGGATGGTCAGGAGAAAACCGGCTTGGTCACCATGCTGATGGATAAGGGCATGGACACGGGGCCGATGCTGCTGCGGCAGGAAACGCCCATTGAGCTGTTGGACAACGTTAAAACCTTGGGGGCGCGGCTGGCGGAGATTGCGGCGGAGCTGTTGCCGGAAACTTTGTTGGGGTTAGCCAGTGGGAAAGTGATACCGGAGCCTCAGGATGATAGACAGGCCACCTATGCACCCCTGATTGACAAGGGGGAATATGTGTTGGATTGGAGTAAGCCGGCGATCGCTCTCCATAACAAAGTGCGTGGATTTTATCCTGGTTGCCATGCCCAGTGGCGCGATAGCAAATTGAAGATCCTCTGCACTGCCCCTGTGGGTGATGAGTATTGGGGACAGTTGCCTCTGGAGTTCAGCGTTTTGGAACATGATTGGCCCGCCGTTAAGCCCCGCTTGAAGAAGGTGCAGGGGGGACCGGGCACCGTGGTGGACGTGGTGAAAAATATTGGACCCATTGTGCGCACTGGAGATGGCTATTTGCTAGTGCGTCAGGTGGTTCCCGCTGGTAAGCGTATGCAGTCAGGTTGGGATTTTGCCAATGGTTCCCGCTTGGAAGTGGGCGAAGTTTTAAGCTGACCCCAAACGGCTGATGTGGGAGGGGGTGTGCAACGCGCTGCAAAAGCTTGTAATTGGTGCCTGATAGCGTACCAATCGCGAGCTTTGGTTAACGACGTTTGTCCCTAAAGTTGTCCCTGACTTTATTCCTAAGTTGGTCGAAGGCTTGGGCGGCGCACAGTACGACGCGGAAAATTAGTTTTGCCCCTGACAATCGTTGAGCGCCCGGCAGCCAGTGGAGCACAGCGATCGCCCCCAACGCAACGATGATCGCCACTCCCACCCATGTCAAAGCGATATTCATCGCCCCTGATTCTGCTGCCAGAAAAATTTGAATGGGGATAGTGACCGTGCGACCAGGAATGCTACCGGCTACCATAATTGTCGCGCCAAACTCCCCCAGCGATCGCGCAAAAGCCAACACTACACCTGCCATCACGCCCGGCCAAGACAGGGGAAGCAACAAGGTCCAAAAAATCCGACCCCAGGATGCCCCGGCGATCCGCGCCACGGCGATTAGCTCTGGATCCACCTGCTGAAACGCTGTCAGGGTGGTGCGATATACCAACGGTACGGCCACGACGGTGGCAGCGGTGACTAAGGCGGGGAAGGCAAAAATAAATTGAATGCCCAGGGATCGCAATGCCGCCCCCGCTGGACCATTGCGCCCAAATAGCACCAGTAGCCCAAAACCCAGAACCACCGGCGGCAATACCAGCGGCAGCGTCATTACCCCATCCACCAGCCACCCCCACCATCCGTGATACCGCACCCGCCACTGGGCGATGGCAATGGATACCACCGTGGCAATAACCGTTGCGGCGATCGCGGTTTTTAGGGAAATCCAAAGGGGCGAGATATTAGGAAGGGGAATATCAAAGGGCAAAATATCCAACGCAAAATATCCAACGTGCCAACGCCGACCCCTCTAGCGCTTAATGGGCAAAGACTTGCGCTGCCACACCCGCACCATTTGGCTCAGCATTAAAAACACATAAATCCAGGTGGTCGCGCTGCCAAAGGACATCCACTGACTGACCCCGTCGCCGCTAGAGCTAAGCAAGGTCATCACGAGCCACACCGCACCAACCCCCAGGGCAAATCGGCTTGCCTGTCGCTGTCGTACCGTACTGCGCGATCGCACCAGCATCCAAGGACTAATGGCCATCCCCACGCCGGGAGTGAGGATGAGATACAGCAACAGGCGATCGCCTGCGCCATCTGCATTGCCGATATAGGCTTCGCTTTCCCGCCGCGCCCGCTGGGCAATGAGTCGCGCCAGGGTATCGGGGTCCGACGGTGCTCGGGAGGACCGGGAGCTTAGGGCGTTTTCTAAAGGAGTTTGGGACGGCGTTCTAGAGGGGGTAGGGCGGTTACTCCTTCCCAATGCTGAAGTGAAGTCTGAAAACTCACCGTCAGCCCTACCGTCGGTGGGCAAATCCCCATCAAGCGGACTACGCGAGGACCTGCCGGTATTTTTGCCGATGGCTGCCTCACTTTTCCGTCGAGCTTCCTCCGCGATGGACCGGGCAAAATCGTCCGTATCATCCTGCCAGTTGGGAGCCGCCATTTATCGCCCCTCCGTATCTTGAACAATGGGCGCGGGGGAGGACCACCAGGCTAGTCCATAGGATTCGCCTCGTCCCACCTCTGTTTCTTGTAGCACCACCCGCAGTTTATAGCGCCCGGTTTTCGGCACCGGACAGAAGATATGCTCCACGCTATCCACGGTGCTGCTGGAGGCGCACACAAATCGCGGCGCGCTAGGGTCGTCCACCGGCATCAAAAATAAATCCAAATCGTTTAACCCGCGATTAACGAAGGTTTCCCCTTCGTCAAACTGCTTATTTCCATTGCGATCCACCAGTTCCACATAGCGACTCCATGCCAGTGTGGCTGAGAAGAAATGCCCTCCCTGAAGCGGTGCCTCAATTTCATAGTCGCGAAACGCCGGAGCTCCAGAAAATGGATCCGGTCGCGATCGCTGGGTCATATCCCCTAAGGCCCGGGCACCGTTAAAACCGTCCGCCTCCTCACCCTCAGGGGGAAATACCAATGAGCTGGGATGGGTGGGTTGGGCGATCGCCGACAGCCCTGCCGCCAACCCCTCCGGCTGTGGTTCCTGGGACGCCACCCGATTAAAATCCCAGCCAATGATCGGCACCAAACCGGGCGATCGCTGCCCCGGCTTAAATTGCTGGTAAGCCCGAAACGCATTAAGCTGCCCGGTGCCAAGCTGGGCATCCAGAGGCTCGCGACGGTTGCCATAGGCATCAGACTCTAGCCAACTGCGCTTTTGCTCCGTCCAAATATTCTTCGACATGCCCAGATAACTTCCATCGCCCGGATCCTGGAACTTGTCGGCACTATTCAGCAACACCGCCTTCATCACCTGGTGCCGCTGGCTGTCTAGGGTCCACTGGGAATCCCCTGCCTCATTGCGCGAATCCCCATACTCCTGCAACAGGGCCACTACCCCCGCCACATGGGGCGCCGCAAAACTGGTACCGCTGGAATAAAACACCCCCCCATCGGGACGCAGCAGGGCCACATCCGCCCCTGGCGCCACTAATCCCACCGAGCCTCGCCCGTTGGTATTACTTTCACGTCCCACGAGGCGACTGCCCACCCCGCGCACCACATTGCCCAAATTAGAATAGTCCACCTTGGAAAACTTGCCCTGAAATCGCCCCGTGGACGCAATGTTAATGCCGTTAAAAGTGTCCGTGGGAATGGAAATACCGCCTCCCCCTTGGTTTCCCGCAATGGTGTACAGCACGTCATGGACCCGCGCCGACCAGTCCACACACAGGGTTAACAGGGCATTGCCGTCGAGCACATTGCGAATACGGCGATCCTGGGTCAAGGGCTCCCCAAAGCTAAAGTTGATGGCTCGCACCCCGTCTTCCTGTTGGCGAGCCACCGTTTGACTGGCGAGGCACTCTCGCCCCTGACCGTTGGGCGATCGCCCGCTGCCAAATCCCGTCGCTGCGGCATACAGCCGCGCTGCCGGCGCCACCCCCCCTGCCACCTTGTGGCGAGCCAACATAACCCCCGCCACCGCATGGGCATGACCATCCACCCATTCCCCAGGGCGAGCCCGCTGATCTAGCAAAAACAGTCCCGTAGGCGAAAACAGCTTGGGTGCCGTTACTCCTTTGTCGAAGGCATACAGTCCCGGGCGCCCAATTTCCACCTGCCCCAAGGCCACCTTGCGCCCCAGCAGGTCATAGGGATCCTGGTGAAGCCGCCGCGCGTCGATACCGTTTGGTCCCGTGGTGTTCACCTTTACTTCAGCGGCGATCGCCCGCCCCCCGACGGACACCGATAATCCTGCCGTTTCAAACTCTGACGTGTTCCCTTGACGCGCCCCGGCATCCAGCCCCAATAGCACTAGGGGCAAAGCCACAAGTCCGCCAGTCAAACCAAGCCATCGCTTCATGGTTTTTTCCAAGAGTCACACCGCCATCACAAAGAAATTACAAAAACAAGACTTACGGAAGCAGATGAAAAGAAGGAAATCGGAATAGGAAAAAGCGCGGAAACGCCTAACAACAGCACCTTAGAGGAGGTTCAAAATAATGTTTGAAAATAGCGCCTAAAAAAGGCATTAGAAAAATACGAACCGATGAAAAAATTCGGTAGAAAAGCGAGATAATTAGGTCAAATAATCAGATCAATGTTCACCCCTAGCTATGAGGGTAATAACAACTGAGCAAAATCTTGGCGAACGTGAACGATAAGTAACGTCTTAAGAATGCCCAACGGACTATCGATCTTTTAAAGCCATGACGTAGACCGTTATGGTCGCGGCCAAAACTTGTTAACATTTTGTCAAAAGAAATACAGATTTCCCACCACCTACCCTGGAGAGAGAAGCATCATGCCCAAGAAATCCACCGTTATTTCTCCGTCTATTTTATCAGCGGACTTTAGCCGCCTTGGGGAAGAAATCCAAGCCGTTGATAAGGCGGGCGCAGACTGGATTCACGTTGATGTTATGGACGGTCGCTTTGTTCCCAACATCACCATTGGTCCCTTGATTGTGGATGCCATTCGCCCTCACACCAAGAAGCCTTTGGATGTTCACTTAATGATTGTTGAGCCCGAGAAGTACGTGGATGACTTCGCTAAAGCTGGCGCCGATATCATCACCGTCCATGCCGAGCACAATGCTTCTCCCCACCTGCATCGCACCTTGGGTCAAATCAAGGAAGCGGGTGCCAAGTCTGGTGTCGTACTGAACCCTGGTACTCCCTTGACGCTGATCGAGCATGTGCTGGACCTGTGTGACGTGATTTTGATTATGAGCGTCAACCCTGGTTTTGGTGGTCAGTCCTTTATTCCTGGCGTTCTACCGAAGATTAAGCAGTTGCGTCAAACGTTGGATGAGCGCGGTTTGGATGCTTATATCGAAGTGGATGGCGGCTTGAAAATCCACAACACTTGGCAAGTGTTGGAGGCTGGTGCTGATGCGATTGTGGCTGGCTCGGCAGTGTTTAACGCTCCCGATTATGCTGAGGCGATCGAGGGTATCCGCAACAGTAAGCGCCCTGCTGCTGAGCGTGAACTAGCCACCGTATAGGGTGAGTAGCTTAAGCTTCGAGAAAATTCCAATTTATCTCTGTTGCTTTATCGCCCCAGCCTGCACCGTTAGGCTGGGGTTTCTAATCGGCAGTTGATCATGTTGATAAAGGCGTCTACTAGGGTACGGCGATCGCTCGACTCCACCACATCAAATTCGATGCCCCGTTCGGGAAAATAACATTTCCCCCGCTCCCCATCCCACAGCAAAACGTAGGTCAAATCATCTACGGGTAAGTGGTTAATGGAAAACCAAAAATCATCCACCCCGTTCTCCAGTAAATACTGCTCCAGGGTTTTCATGGAGGTGTAAATCTCCGGCGGTCGATGGGAAGCCATAGCTTGGGGGGAGGGACAACAAAAGAGGGTGGATTCCGCGATGTGGCAGAATTCACCCTCTTTTTAATTGATTCCTTGCAATTGGTTTCAGTAAGTGTACCCAATTCAATGAGCTTGAACTTATCTTCGACGCAAATTGCTTGTACTTATTCTGCACCGCCGGCGGCTTGGGCCCGGGCCCGGGCACGCTTCAATGCTTGGTCTGCTTTAATGCGTTCTTGGGAAATCCCACTGGGAACCGCATCCAAGGCTTTCTGGGCATCAGCTAACGCTGCCTCTGCTTCCTTCTGGTCAATGTCGCTGCCACGCTCGGCACCGTTCACCAAAACGACCACTTCGTCATTTTCCACTTCTGCGAAACCACCCATGAGGGCGATCGCCGTCCACTGGGACTGGGCATCGCGCACCCGCATCACCCCAGTATCCAAAGCCGTCAACAAAGGGGCGTGGGCAGGCAAAATACCCACTTGACCGGTGGTGCTAGGCAACACCACTTCATCGGCGGGCGCATCCCAGACCGTACTGTCCGGCGCAATAACTTTAACCGTCAAACTCATGGGTCAACCCTAAAACAGCAACACTCAATATCGACAAGGTAATCGTCACTAGATAATCACAAAAGCGCCCAGCCCTTTAATGTTCTCGGGGCAGGGCGCCCATTAATTGCGATTTATCCCTTCGCCTTTAGCTTTTCACCCTTGGCGATCGCCTCGTTAATATCGCCCACTAGATAGAAGGACTGCTCAGGCAAATCGTCTAGCTCTCCGTCCAAGATCATGTTGAAGCCCTTGATGGTGTCATCTAGGGAAACGTACTTACCAGGAGAACCGGTAAATACCTCAGCCACGAAGAAAGGCTGGGACAAGAAACGCTCCACCTTACGAGCACGGGCCACAATCAAGCGGTCCTCTTCAGACAATTCATCCAAACCCAAAATGGCGATGATGTCCTGGAGCTCCTTATAGCGCTGCAAGGTAGACTGCACAGCCCGAGCGGTGTCGTAGTGGTTGTCGCCTACCACGTCCGGCTGAAGCATGGTGGAGGTGGAGCCCAAGGGATCCACAGCGGGGTAAATACCCTTAGATGCCAAACCACGGGACAGTACGGTGGTTCCGTCCAAGTGGGCAAACGTGGTTGCCGGTGCGGGGTCAGTCAAGTCGTCAGCAGGGACGTAAACCGCCTGAATAGAAGTAATGGAACCTTCGGTGGTGGAGGTAATACGCTCCTGTAAGTCACCCACGTCAGTACCCAGGGTGGGCTGATATCCCACAGCAGAGGGCATACGACCCAACAGCGCGGACACTTCCGAACCCGCCTGTACAAAGCGGAAAATATTGTCGATAAACAGCAGCACGTCTTGCTTGTTCACATCACGGAAATACTCCGCCATGGTCAAAGCAGACAGACCCACACGCATCCGAGCTCCGGGGGGCTCGTTCATCTGACCGTATACCAAGGCAATCTTAGACTCATTCAAGTTGTCCGCGTTGATTACGTTGGACTCGATCATCTCGTTGTAAAGGTCGTTCCCTTCACGGGTACGCTCACCCACACCGCCGAACACGGATACACCACCATGCTGGGTTGCGATGTTGTTAATCAGCTCCATCATAATTACGGTTTTGCCCACGCCGGCACCACCGAAGAGGCCAATCTTTCCGCCGCGACGGTAGGGGGTTAGCAGGTCAATCACCTTAATCCCGGTTTCAAACACAGAAGGCTTGGTTTCCAGGTCCGTTAACTTAGGCGCAGGACGGTGGATGGGGAAGGTTTCTTCCGCTTCAACGGGACCCCGCTCGTCCACAGGCTCACCGAGAACGTTAAAGATGCGACCCAAGGTGGCCTTACCCACGGGAACGCTGATGGGGGCACCGGTATCAACCACTTCCATGCCGCGAATCAAACCGTCGGTGGTGCTCATGGACACCGCTCGTACCTGGTTGTCTCCCAATAGCTGCTGCACTTCGCAAGTTACGGAGACGTTCTGACCGGCGCGGTTGGTGCCTTCAACTTTCAGTGCGTTGTAAATGGAGGGCAGTGAACCGCTAGGGAATTTCACGTCAATTACCGGGCCGATAATTTTAGTGATGTTGCCGATGTTTTGTTTCTCTGTGGTGGTGACCATGCTTGAGCCTGTAATTATGAGCCTGTGATTAAATGTCCAGAATCTTCTAGAGTTTGTTGTTTAACTCGCTTCTCTTGGTGACGGCCATGCCGATAGCAACCGCGAGATAAGTGGCTAGTTTAGACCTGCCCGAGGCGATCGCCCGCCTAGAAAATCTACGTCAGAAGTCTGCAAAACGCTAGCAGTGGAACGAGACTTTAAAGACAGTCTGGAGAACCTGAAATTTTAAGACTGGCGGCTTAGCAATACAGACCCAAAATTGTCTGTGGCTTTTGCTGCAATCTTGGCTATTCAGGCAATAGCCAGTACAAGATTATCACCGAAGGGTTGACCCGCCACGGACAGAGAAAATTTCCCTGAATTTCTTGTGGAGGATGTCGCTTGAGAAGTTTTGCTACACAAGTTTCAGTTAAAGGCGATCACCGATATCAACGTGAGACGGCAATAGAACGTAAAATTTGGCAACAAAAGCCGCGATGTTGTCAGGGGTGCCCCTGGCTCAACGGATAGAATCAGGGAGGATGCGGAGTCGGGCACGTCGCCGAGGCACCACGAATGCTGACGGCGCAACCTTGCTCAGGACGCATGTAGTGCAGGACATTACAGTGCGAAAAATCTTACGCGGCTGTGATCAGGCAATGGTGACAGCATGGCTGATTCAGTTGGGTGCCTGGGTACTTTAGTTTTGAAGATTGATTTGCAGACTATTCAAAGTGGAGCTGAAAATCCATGGCTGTGGCAAAAGTTGAAGTGTCTTCGTTAAACGGACAAAAAGCTAAGGAAGCACCGGTTAAAGAAGCTCCCGAAGAGCTATCTCTTGCCCCAGCGTCTGCAACAGAGCAGCGTCCGTGGGGTTCTTTCACCACTTTGGAAGAGGGGGGTGGATACAAGATTAAGCGCATTGAGGTGAAGCCGGGGCACCGACTCAGCCTACAAATGCATCACCATCGCAGTGAGCACTGGATTGTGGTGTCGGGTACGGCACTGGTGGAGTGCGGTGATAAAGAAATCATGCTGTGCAGCAACCAGTCCACATATGTGCCCCAGTGTACGAATCACCGCTTGACGAATCCGGGTGTGATTCCCTTGATTTTGATCGAGGTTCAAAACGGTCAGTACCTGGGCGAAGACGATATTGTTCGCTTCGAAGATGACTATGCCCGGGCAAAGTAAGCCGCTTTAAAACCAAAGGGCGTCAATAGCAGCAGCTACGGGGCAGGTTTCTAGCATTGTGATGTTTGTTTGTGACCGCCAGTTGACGGGGACTAGCGAGTAATCAAAACTAGTAGTAATCAGAACTAGTGATTGAAAGGGGGGCTTTAAGCTCCCCTTTTTATAGGCTGTCGTTTTAGGGAGTTGAGCGTTGGTTAAATTTAGTTCTGCAGCGATCGCCGAGCTACAGCGGTGGAGCCGAGCCCAGGAAACAGCGGATGTCGTCAAAAACTGGACCGTAACTTTGAAAAAGGTGGGCGGCAGTTGCCACCAGTGGGCTTATGACCTGCAACTTTCCCCTTCCCTTGAAGAGGTGATCGCGCCCAACACCACGGAAACTTTAGACCAAGGCTTAAGCCTTTTGGTCTCGGAACCCGGTCAAGAATGGTGCCGGGACCTTACTGTGGATTATTCAGAGGACCTGATTGGCGGCGGATTTCGATTTATTAATTCCCGAGTGGCTCAAACCTGTAGCTGTGGCGTTTGCTTCGACTTAGATTAAGATTACTTCGCAGTTTGATAATGGCACCGCTCGATGAACGTTGTTCCTGTGGTGAATTCGCCCAATTAATGGCGATCGCCGAACCATCACACTAGAGCCGCCATTATTGACAAAGGAAAAAACCGGTTGATATCATCCAAGACCGTTGCAAAATTTTCGTTGCTTTATCCGTCCCTCCGACGTTGCCGCTAAATTTTGCCCTCAAAAAACAAAGTTATTTCACCTTTACCACTGCGGTAGCCCATGCCCACGATTCAGCAGCTTATTCGGTCCGAGCGGAAAAAAGCTAAGAAAAAAACAAAGTCTCCAGCCCTCAAGAGCTGTCCTCAGCGCCGGGGCGTTTGTACCCGTGTTTACACCACTACCCCTAAGAAGCCCAACTCAGCTTTGCGGAAAGTGGCCCGTGTGCGCTTGACCTCTGGATTTGAGGTGACTGCCTATATTCCTGGTATTGGTCACAACTTGCAGGAGCACTCTGTTGTCATGATTCGTGGTGGTCGTGTTAAGGACCTACCTGGTGTGCGCTACCACATTGTTCGCGGAACCCTAGACACGGCTGGTGTTAAAGACCGTCGTCAAGGTCGCTCTAAGTACGGTGCCAAGCGCCCGAAAGAATAGATCTTCGCGGAATTGATCTTCACGGATCATCAACTTTCGATTTCTAGATGTGCCCAAGGCACTGCGTATTTCATAAACCTCATCGTTACCTAGTCACCCCGTAAATGTCTCGCCGTTCATCCGCCCAAAAGCGTACCGTTCCCCCCGACGCGGTTTACAGCAGCCGTTTGGTCAGCATGACCATTCGCCGCATCATGAAGCAGGGTAAGAAGTCTGTGGCTTCTCGCATCGTTTATGACGCGTTCAAGATTATCAATGAGCGCACTGGCTCTGACCCCTTAGAGGTATTTGAGCAAGCCGTTAAGAACACTACACCTTTGGTGGAAGTAAAAGCTCGCCGTGTGGGTGGTGCCACCTATCAGGTGCCTATGGAGGTGCGGGCTGGACGAGGTACGGCTCTAGCTCTGCGATGGCTCATTCAATTTTCTCGTCAGCGCCCCGGCAAGAGCATGGTGATGCGCTTTGCTAACGAAGTGATGGATGCCGCGAACGAAACGGGCAACGCGATTCGTAAGCGAGAGGAAACCCACCGTATGGCGGAAGCGAATAAGGCATTTGCCCACTACCGTTACTAAGGCAAAGGAAAACAAGCAGACATCATTGCTGGTGAGGCATTGTGACTTTTGTGTAATGGCAGAAGCGTAGGTGCTGAAGGTTTACCAACATTCGCCTACCTGTTAAATCAGGGGGCGAATTGTTGTGATTGCTCAGGTTTCCTCCGCAACTTTTAAGATCAACAAATGGGTTTTGATTCGCTGACAAAAGCTATCTTAAGGATGCCTTTGGGCAACGAGATTGTTTGCGGATCAGCTAGATAGCTGCAAACAAATAGCTATATAACAAATAGCGATAGGCATATAGGAGATCGTTATGGGACGAGTAACCCCCCTGGAACGGGTTCGCAATATCGGTATTGCAGCCCATATCGACGCGGGAAAAACCACCACCACAGAGCGGATTTTGTTTTATTCCGGCGTGGTGCACAAGATGGGTGAGGTGCACGACGGGACGGCGGTGACTGACTGGATGGATCAGGAGCGGGAGCGGGGCATTACCATCACTGCCGCCGCCATTAGTACCGAGTGGCGCGATCGCCGCATTAATATCATCGACACCCCGGGGCACGTGGATTTCACCATTGAGGTGGAGCGGTCCATGCGGGTGCTAGACGGGGTGATCGCCGTATTTTGCTCCGTGGGCGGCGTCCAGCCCCAATCAGAAACCGTATGGCGGCAGGCGAATCGCTACAACGTGCCGCGCATTGTGTTTGTGAACAAAATGGACCGCACCGGGGCAAATTTTTTACGGGTGCATGACCAAATTCGCGATCGCTTCAAAAGCAACGCCGTCCCCATCCAGCTCCCCATTGGTGCGGAGGACGATTTTCGAGGCATCGTGGACCTGGTGACCATGCGAGCCCACATTTACACCAATGACCTGGGCACCGATATTCAAGAAACAGAAATTCCCGAAGAGGTGGCAGAGCAGGCGCAAGAATATCGCCTAGCGCTAGTGGAGGCGGTGGCTGAAACAGACGATGCCCTGGTGGAAAAATTTTTGGAAGGGGAGGAGCTAACGGAGGACGAAATCCGCGACGCTCTACGCAAAAGCACCATCAACGGCTCCATTGTGCCTATACTGTGCGGCTCAGCCTTTAAAAACAAGGGGGTTCAGCTGCTGCTAGATGCGGTGGTGGATTACTTGCCCGCCCCCATTGATGTGCCGGCGATCGAGGGAACGTTGCCCGACAGCGAAGAACCGGTTAAGCGAGAAGCGGACGATGAAGCCCCGGCGTCAGCGCTGGCGTTCAAATTAATGGCAGACCCCTTTGGGCGACTTACCTTCATTCGGGTCTATTCCGGCGTCATCAAGAAGGGAGCCTACTTGCTCAATGCCAGCAAGGGGAAGAAAGAAAAGCTGGCGCGGCTGATTGTAATGAAAGCGGACGAGCGCCAGGAAGTGGATGAGCTGCGGGCGGGGGACCTGGGAGCGGCCCTGGGGCTGAAAGCCACCACCACCGGCGACACCATTTGCGATCCCAAGTCTCCGGTAGTGTTGGAGTCCCTGTTTATCCCTGAGCCGGTGATTTCCGTGGCGGTGGAGCCGAAAACAAAGCAGGATATGGACAAGCTATCCAAGGCGCTGCAATCCCTGTCAGAGGAAGACCCCACGTTCCAAGTTTCCGTTGATCCCGAAAGTAACCAAACGGTGATTGCGGGGATGGGAGAGCTGCACTTGGAAATTCTGGTGGACCGGATGCTGCGAGAATTTAAGGTGCAGGCGAACATCGGCAACCCCCAGGTGGCTTATCGGGAAACGGTGCGTCAGGGAAGCAAAGCAGAGGGCAAATTTATTCGCCAAAGCGGTGGCAAAGGGCAGTACGGGCACGTGGTGGTTGAGATTGAACCGGGGAGTCGCGACAGCGGATTTACCTTTGAATCGAAGATTGCCGGCGGGGTTATCCCCAGCGAATTTATTGGTCCAGCGGAACAAGGGATGCGCGAGGCCTGCGAATCAGGTATCATTGCAGGCTATCCCCTCATCGACGTGAAGGTGACTTTGGTCGATGGTTCCTACCACGAAGTCGATTCTTCGGAAATGGCCTTCAAGATTGCCGGATCCATGGCAATTCGAGAAGCCGCGATGCAGGCGGACCCCGTTCTTCTAGAGCCCATGATGAAAGTTGAGGTCGAAGTTCCCGATGACTACCTTGGGGATGTTATCGGCGACCTTAATTCCCGTCGCGGTCAAATTGAGGGAACGGGCTCCGAAGAAGGATTGGCCAAGGTGAATGCTAAAGTACCTTTGGCCACCATGTTCGGGTATGCCACCGACATTCGGTCAAAAACCCAAGGTCGGGGTATATTCTCGATGGAGTTTAGCCGGTATGATGAGATTCCTCAGAATGTGGCTGAAGCTCTCATCGCGAAGAGTAAAGGGTTCGCATAGCAAAAACAAGACACGTAGATAACTCATGGCACGCGAAAAGTTCGAGCGCAATAAACCCCACGTCAATATTGGCACCGTCGGTCACGTGGACCACGGCAAAACTACGTTGACGGCTGCTATCAGCATGGCCCTGGCTGCCAAAGGCGGAGAGCAAAAGGCTTCTAGTTATGAAGATATTGACAATGCTCCCGAGGAAAAAGCTCGGGGTATCACCATCAACACTTCCCACGTGGAGTATGAAACTGATGGTCGTCACTACGCCCACGTGGATTGCCCTGGTCACGCTGACTACGTGAAGAACATGATCACGGGGGCAGCTCAAATGGACGGCGGCATTTTGGTGGTGTCCGCCGCTGATGGCCCTATGCCCCAAACCCGTGAGCACATCCTGTTGGCAAAGCAGGTGAACGTGCCCAACTTGGTGGTCTTTATGAACAAAGAAGACCAGGTTGATGACGAAGAGCTTCTGGAGCTAGTAGAGCTGGAAGTTCGCGAGCTTCTTAGCGACTACGACTTCCCTGGCGATGATATTCCCATCGTGGTTGGTTCTGCCCTTAAGGCGGTTGAGGATATCACCTCCGGCAAGACCGACTCTGAGTGGGTTCAAAAGATTTATAAGCTGATGGACGAAGTGGATGCTTACATCCCTGAGCCCGTCCGCGACGTAGACCAAGAGTTCTTGATGGCGGTTGAGGACGTGTTCTCTATCACCGGTCGTGGTACCGTTGCTACCGGTCGTATTGAGCGTGGTGTGGTTAAGGTCGGCGATGTTGTGGAAATCGTCGGTATTAAGGACACTCGTGAGACCACCGTTACCGGTATCGAGATGTTCCGTAAGAGCCTGGAAGAGGGTCAAGCGGGCGATAATGCTGGTATTTTGCTTCGTGGTATCCAGAAGGATGACATCGAACGCGGTATGGTGCTAGCCAAGAAGGGCTCCATCACCCCTCACACCAAGTTTGAGGCTGAGGTTTACGTACTAACCAAGGATGAAGGTGGTCGTCACACTCCTTTCTTCGGCGGCTATCGCCCTCAGTTCTACATCCGGACCACCGACGTGACCGGTGCTATCACCAAGTACACCGACCAAGATGGTGGTGAAATGGAGATGGTTATGCCTGGCGACAACGTGAAGATGGACGTTGAGCTAATCCAGCCTGTTGCTATTGAGCAAGGGATGCGTTTCGCTATCCGTGAGGGTGGCCGGACCATCGGTGCTGGTGTGGTTTCTAAGATCACTGCCTAGTCCAGCGGATGAATTTGATGGTGGGGATGTCCAAAGCTCGACATCCCCATTGCTTTGGGCAGTAGGTTCCTTAGTGGCTTTTGTTGAGCTGCTTTGAGATCCATAAGCCTAGAGCCAATAAATTCGAGATCAGTTTTGACCTAGGGAAAGTTGGGTCGTTTTCCTGGGGTGCATAAAGACCCAACGAACCTCGAAAATTTAGTGGTGTTTTGACCATGGCTACGATTCAACAGCAGAAAATTCGGATTAAGCTGCAAGCATTTGACCGCAAATTGCTGGATACGTCCTGCGACAAGATTGTTGAGACTGCAAACCGCACTAGCGCTTCAGCGGTTGGTCCTATTCCTTTGCCTACGAAGCGCCGCATTTATTGTGTGCTGCGATCGCCCCACGTAAATAAGGATTCTCGTGAGCATTTTGAGACTCGCACCCATCGCCGCCTGGTGGATATTTATCAGCCTTCTTCCAAGACCATCGACGCATTGATGAAGTTGGATCTACCTGCCGGTGTGGATATTGAGGTGAAGCTGTAGAAGTTGTGATTTTAACGATGGTGGCTGGGTGGCTACGAGGGACCCAGCTACAGCGCTTTATCGGAAATTTTTTGTGGGAATCTTCATCGTTGTTGGTGCTAGCCGAGGCATTGGTGCCGCTGTTGCTGAACACTTGGCTGCGCAGGGTCATCAGCTAATTACAGTGTCGCGATCTCCTTCTAATTTTGGGCGTTGGGTCGAGGCAGACGTTAGCACCCGCAAAGGTCTTAAAGCTGTCCATAGTGCTATCGATAACGCAGTGCTGGACGGCTTGCTTTATATGGGAGGGACGTGGGAAACCGACGCGTTCACCAGTGACTACAGCTTTGAAAATTGCAGCGATCGCGATACGGAAACCGTTATCGGGGTCAACCTGCTAGCTCCCATTCGTCTAGTTCAGGCGTTGCTCCCCAACTTGCGCCAGTCAGATAATCCGAAGATTGTATTTATGGGGGCGCTGTCTGGTTTGGACAATTTCCCAGGTCGGGAAGTGGCTAATACAGCGTCTAAGTTTGGCTTGCGCGGTGTGGTTCATGGTTTGCGAGAGGAGCTGCGCCCAGATCGCATTGCCGTTTCCGTGATTAATCCTGGCAATGTGGGCACTCCCGAAGTGCTGAGCGATTTGCAGGCGGCGGGAAAAGCAGAAGATTCGGTGATTACCCTGTCTGATTTGCTAGCAGTTTTGGATTGTATTTTGTTGGTTTCTCGCTCCACCTGCATCAAAGAGGTGCAGATGCCGGCGATGCAGGATCGGGGAGCGTGATTTAAGCGCTAATTAGGTCGAAGAAGCTGTCGTCGATGTCGTAGCCGAGCATTTGGGCTAATCCCTGGAGGCGCGATCGCGCAGAAATATCCTGAGCCGGCAGCCACTCGGCAAGGACGAACAGCTTTTGCATCACAAATAATTCCAGCGCCTCAGGATTAAACTGAATTCCGTCGGTGGGATGAAACTGGTGGGGCACTAACATTGCCGTGTAGCGTCCTAGCTCCCCCTCCTTCCAGTCCAAGGCGTAAGGTAGCCAGGGATAGGCGCTGTCCAGGCGCAGAAACCATAGGCGAATTTCGGGGATTTCCGATAGTTCGCGGGGGTCGCCCTCCTCTCGGGGATAGTCGAGCTTAAACTGTACCGCCTGTTCTAGGGCTGACTTGTCGCCGTCGTTTAGGGCGTCTCGAACGGGTGCCAGGTCCAGCCTGTGGATATGGTTGGCGGCGATCGCGAGGGTTAGGGTCATCGTTTCCTGAGACGAACGTATCGATTCTTCTAGTAATTAAATTACAATTCTTAGACCCACTTGGAGATCTTGCGATTGCATTGAGGCCCACAGCCTCCACTAAGTCTATATCGCCCGCATCTCTTCCCAGACGGTGATGGAGGTAACTTCCCGTGAGTCCACAGGTCCTAGAACAATCCGCAGCCCCGACATCAGAGCAATCAACGGCGATCTCCGCCAACGGTGAATTTAACCGCGAGGCATTCGATGAGGCGGTGATGACCACCTACGGTCGTTTTCCCCTGGCGGTGGATCGCGGCGAAGGGTGTCGCCTGTGGGATACAACGGGACGCAGCTATTTGGACTTTGTGGCGGGCATTGCCACCTGCACCCTCGGTCACGCCAACCCCATCATGACCGAAGCGGTGACCAAGCAAATTAATAAGCTGCACCATGTATCTAACCTGTACTACATCCCCGAGCAGGGAGAGCTAGCCCAGTGGATTACGGCGAACTCCTGTGCGGACCGGGCGTTTTTCTGCAACTCTGGCGCGGAAGCCAACGAAGGGGCGATTAAGCTGGCGCGAAAATATGGAAACACGGTGTTGGGTATGAAAAACCCGATTATCTTGACGGCGAAAGCCAGTTTCCACGGGCGCACTTTGGCGACGATTACCGCCACGGGACAGCCTAAGTATCAAAAGAATTTCAACCCTTTGGTGCCTGGATTTGCCTATATTCCCTACAACGATATTGAGGCGGCGGAAGCCAAAATTAAGGAGCTGAACGCCTATCGCCCCAGTGTGGCGGCAATTATGCTGGAGGCGCTCCAGGGAGAAGGAGGGGTGCGTCCTGGCGATCGCGAGTATTTCCAGAAGCTGCGGAAAATTTGCGATGACAACAAAATTCTGCTGATTTTGGATGAGGTGCAAGTGGGCGTGGGGCGCACCGGCACCATTTGGGGCTATGAAAATCTGGGTATTGAGCCGGACGTGTTCACCTCAGCGAAGGGCTTAGGCGGCGGCGTTCCCATTGGGGCACTGATGTGCAAGTCGAGCTGCGACGTGTTGCGCCCTGGCGACCATGCCAGCACCTACGGCGGCAACCCGTTTGTGTGCGGTGTGGCGACAGCGGTGTGCAAAACCGTTGAAAAGGCGGAATTTTTGGCAAACGTAAAGGCACGGGGTGAGCAGCTACGGGCGGGGCTGGCTGAGGCGATCGCCCCCTATGGCGACAAATTCGTTGAAATTCGCGGCTGGGGCTTAATTAACGGCGTCGAGCTTTCGGCAGATATTGAAACCACGTCTATCGATATTGTGAAGGCAGCGATGGATGCGGGTTTATTGCTGGTGCCTGCCGGCCCCAAAGTGGTGCGCTTTGTGCCGCCGTTGATTGTGACCCCTGAAGAAATTGACGAAGCGTTGAAGGTCTTCTCCGGGGCGATCGCTCAGTTCTTAGGCAAGTAAATTACTAGGGCTGGGGGCGTAAGGAATCGCTCCTAGCCTGCTAGCTTATTCTTCTTCTGACTCACCACCAATATCACCAGCAGTACTGCTTCTGGCGTTTCCAGCCCGTTTTGTGACCCTCGCAACACACGGTGAATTGGCACAGTGTGTTCGTTGATCGTGAATAATGATTGACACTGTTTTTACAAAATAGTTATTTCCTGGCAATTTTTCAAATTAAGGCGACAGTTAGATGCTTTTAAGGTCCAGTTTTGATGGGCGCTTGAGCTCTCTCTGAATTAGAAAGTTGGTATTGTGCCAATTTCAAATAAAGACATTGCACCCACAGCAGTGCCGCGTTTCGAGGGGGACTAGTACTGCTGCTGCTGGGGTTTTGATGCTGGAATTTAGAGCGTTGGCATTGCGGAAACATTTGGGTAGTGCCTTTCTCGGGCTATAGCGAAGCCATTAAGCAAGTTTTTCACTATCGAGAAGGATGGTTGCCACTGCCCTTCAACAGGATGTTGTGTAAATCCTGTTGAAGGGTTTTTCATATCGTCCGTAGTTAAGCTTTACGGTTTTGTTATTTATTTGGCCTAGAATCGCCCTAGAAAGTTAGCCTTTTAGGATCAGCGCCTTTCGATGCAAGGGCTATAGGACACAGGGCGAAGGTTCGTCCCGTTTTTAGTGAGTTACAAGGGCATTATGGTGGCACAGCGACAGTCTTCTCCTTCGGGTAACCATTGGGCGATCGCCATCGGCATTACCAACTATCCGTTTTTACCGGCGGTGCGCCAGGGGGAAGCGGACGCCATGGCGCTGCATCATTTGTGGAAGGAGAAAAGCGAGCTGGGGGAAGAGCGATGTTTACAGCTCAGCGACCATTCCCGCCCGTGCCAAGGTCGCCCCACCTATCCCAACCGAGAAAATATTGAATTTTGGCTCAATCGCGTTTGTCAAAATCTAGTGCAAACCGGAGATTATCTATGGTGCCTGCTGAGCGGCTATAGCGTTTGCCATAACGGTCAGGATCATTTTATGGCGATCGAGGGAAGCCCGGACCGAGTCCCCTCTGGCTGTATTGCTATGCGGGATATTTATACCCAACTGGCGGCGGCTCGCGATCGCGCTGGGCGGGGCAATGTGCTGTTGCTGCTGGATATTAACCACGCCTGGGAAGGATACTCCGGATCAGAGGTGGGCAACGATATTCGAGATCTGGCGCGGGAATATGACATTCCCACCATTAATGCCAATCAGCAGGGGCAGCAGTCCCAATATTCCCCCAGCACTCATACCGGCGTATTTATGGCGGGGCTGATGGCGGCCATGAGCGACCCGATGGGCACCAACCTGTTTAGCCTGGAGCGAGGTTTGGCGGACCGGATGGCTCAACAGTGCAAGGAAGATCGGCTGGGACTACAGCAGCCGAAGGTAATCGTGAAAGAGCACAATGCCCTGTATCACGACGTAATGCACTCCCCGGATGGAGCTACAGATGGCAGCACTGCTCCCTACATTCTGTTCCCTCCCCAGGACGCCGCAGGGGTTGCCGAAGTCAGCGCGGATATTCCTGTTGCCACCACTGCGCCCACCGCAACGGTGATCGCCCCGCCCCCGCCAGTTATGCCACCCCCGCCGCCCGCCGCTGCACCGGTAACCACGGCCCCCGAACCAGAGTCGGATTCTCCTGGGCTGTTTAAATGGCTGCCATTGGTGATCGGGGCACTGATTTTGTTGCTGCTGCTGGGGGTTTTGTGGCGCAATTGGAGCGCTTTAGTGGGGCAATTCCAAGGGCTCAGCTTTCCTGGCACTGAATCAACCGAAGACGGTGCCCCGCCCGCGTCGGAGGCGGTTGCTCCCGCCCCTGCCGCTGCGGAAGCGGCCGCCGTGCAGCAGGCGCAGCAGGCTATCCAGCAAGGGAATTATCGACAGGCGGTGGATACCATTGACCGGGTGCCTGGCGAGAAAAGCGAGGCGGCACAGCAGGTGCGATCGCAGGCATTGACCGCCATCAATCAGGACACCCTGGGGCGGGCACGGATGCCATTGCAGCTGTCCCAAGCGTCTGAGTTTAGTAAGGCGATCGCCGAAGCCCGCAAGGTACGACAGGGTGATCCTTTATATGATCAAGCGCAGCAGGATATTAAGCGATGGGCGCGGGTGATGCTGGACTTGGCGAAAGGTCGAGCGCGCCAGGGGAATTTTGCTGGGGCGATCGGGGCGCTGAATTTGGTGCCCACCGACGTGGAAGAATTGCAGGGAGAACGCAGCCGGTTGTTGCAGCAGTGGCCTGAGCAGCAGCAACAGCAACAGTCGAATCGATTATTGCTACAGCAGGCGTTCCGATTGCTACGCCCGGGACAGGCGTCGTCCTATAACCAGGCGATCGGCGTGGCGCGGCGTATTCGCCCAGGACAGCCTGAGTATTATCGTGCCCAAGCCAGCATCGATCAGTGGAGCCAAAATATTTTGAGCATCGCCGAAAGTAGAGCTAGCAGCGGTCAGCTTGGGCAAGCGCTACAAACGGCAGCATTAATTCCAGAGGGCACCGCCGCCTTCCCCGCCGCTAAACAAGCCATTATTATCTGGCGACGACGGCTAGGCGGATAGTGTCAGGCGGCAGCTGGCGGCAAACATGATAATGACCCGCAATAAGTGCCTAACGATGGACCGGGTGTTGACCGTAATAGGGCAGCACCTCAGACCAGTGGGGACGTATTCCTGTCATCCATTGCCAGGTCGCGATCGCCAATAATCCTTTCCCATCGCCACCCATATCCGATTCCAGGGCACAGGGCTTACATGGCTGGGATAGCTTTTCTAGCTCAAGCTGCCAAGGCTCCGGTGAGAGGACCACGGGCGATCGCTGGCAAACCACTCCATCGCCGTGCAATTCATACACTGCCCCGTGCAATTCCCCCCGCCGCGCCGGCAGGGTTACCGCAATCCAATCTCCAACCTCAAAATGATTCCGCCGTTGCCAAACGGTCGCTGCCAGGGACGACACCCCAAACAATGGAATGTCCAACTGCTGCGCCAAGGTTCGCGCTGCCACCACCCCCACACGGGTACCGGTAAATCCCCCTGGACCGATGGCAACCGCAAGAAACCCTAAGTCTGACCACGAGTGGGGGGAAATAAACTGCTGCAAATAATCCTGTAAGTCTGACGATAAATCTCGCCCCAGGGACCATGCCTGCGATCGCGCTGTTCCCGACTCCACCAAAGCCAGCCCTAGCTCAGCACTAGCCGTATGAATAGCTAACCCGAGGGGAAAGCCCGAATGATTTTGCCACGGTTGGGCGATCGCTCCCACAAAAACCACTCCACAAACTCAACAGCTTTCTCCGTAAAAAAAGCCTTCAGAAAAGGTAATTCAAAAAAATGATTTAAATTAAAAAATGCCGCGGCGAATAATGAGTCTAAGACTCAATTTCTGACCTCATTCGCTTCAGGGTCAGCTCCATTTGATCAAACATTTGTTGAGGATTCATTCCAAACTGACCCAAATGAGTCTTTAACTGCTCAACGGTGGCCTTGGCAGAAAAATCATCGGACAATTCAAACCGCTTCATAAAAATCTTGTAGCGGTCCAACACCTCTTGCATTTGGTCGATGTACATTTTCTTACCGTCACGGTCGAACTTGCCGTACTTACTTCCCAACTGCGTCAGTTGCTGATAGTCAGAAAACAACTGTTGCGCTTCTTTCTGAACAATATCTGACTCAAAAATTCCCATGGTTATTATTCCTGGCAGTTATCTTATGCAGTCACTCAACGATACTGCTGACTCAATTAACTTGGCTTTATTAACAAAAAGCTTTAAGTCAAATCCAATGTCTCAATATGGCGATCAGATTTGTACAGTGATGTTAGCGGATAACAAAGCCCCAGTTCCATGGGCAGAAACCGAACGCTAACCCCCAAAAATTCCTGCGTCGTTTCCCAGCTTCCCTGGCTATCCTAGAAATTGAACCGCCGATAGATGTGCCATGGCAACCCCTCCCAAAAAAAGAACGATCGCCGTCAGTCTTGCTTTAGCCGGCACCGTGCTGCCCGTGGCGGGTTTGCATAAGTTTTATCTGGGGCAGTCCTGGTGGGGATTGTGCTACCTGCTGCTGTCGTGGACTCCCATTCCCCATGTGGCGAGCGCTGTTGAAGGGATTTGGTATTTAGCCCAAGACGGCAACGAGTTTGACCAAAATTTTAATGCGGCACTGGAGGCTGCGGACACGGATAAAGCCGATAATATTGAGCCGGAAAAGGTAACCGCGATCGCCGATGCTTTGCGCTCTTTAGACACCTTGCGTCAGGATGGATTGATTTCGGAAGGGGAATTTGAGGAAAAGCGGCGAGCGCTTCTGGACCGTATTTCTTGATGCGTATTGTTGACGATATATCGATGAGCTGAAACCAGATTGAATTATTTCTATCACTTGCGATCGCATTATTATCGAGCCGGGTGAAACCGTTAGGATTCAAGCGGATTGGGATGAATTTAATCGGATCTTGGATGAGTTGGGCGATCGCCGATCCAGCCGTGTTGCTTACAACAATGGATCGCTGAGTATTATGGTTTCTCTGCCTGAACATGAAAGTGTCAAAGAAAATCCAGGGAATTTTATTAAAGTCCTTTTAGAGGAGCTGGAAATGGATCGCTGATCGCTACGCTTTAGGTTCAACGACATTTGTAAACGCTGAAACATTAAAAGGTGTTGAACCCGATAACTGCTTCTACTTTCGAAACCCCAGTGTAGTCAGAGGAAAAGCTCGATTAGACTTAGCGGTTGATCCACCTCCGGACTTGGTTCTAGACATTGATAGTACGTCTCGTAGTTACCCTGAAATATACGCTGATCTTGGGGTCTCAGAATTGTGGCAGGACAGCAGGAAAGGCTTGGAAATTAAGCACCTCGATGTCACGAAGAAAACTTACCAAGTTGAGCCTGAAAGCCAGTACTTTCCAGGTTTATCCCTAGCAAAGATTTTGCCTCAATATTTGAAGCGAGCGGCAGCAGAAAATATTAACGTCGTGATAAAGGAATTTCGGGCGTGGATTCGAGATCAAAGTAGTTAGAAAAATATAGTTAAAAAAGTTGCGATCGCCTCTACATTGCCTGGGCAAAATTGAGAGATGATCGCAACTGGAAATCGAAACTAAATGCAGGAGTTGACGAGCTTTTTACTGGGGGCTAACTGTTGACAACTCCGGTTAAGGGTGAGCTGGCGCTTGCGTAAGCTTTGACTGGGATCCGTCCTGCTTGGTAGGCGAGGCGGCCAGCTTCCGTGGCGAGTCCCATCGCTCGACCCATTTGAGCTGGATTTTGGGCTTGGGCGATCGCCGTATTAATCAACAATGCTGATGCCCCTAACTCCATTGCTTGGGCGGCTTCGCTGGGGGTGCCAATGCCAGCGTCAACGACTACTGGAATAGTGGCGTTGTCGACAATAATGCGAATATTGGCGGCGTTTTGAATGCCTTGACCGGAGCCGATGGGGGAGCCTAAGGGCATTACGGTGGCGCATCCCACTTCTTCCAAACGCTTGGCTAACAGGGGATCGGCGTTGATATAGGGCAGCACCGCGAAGCCTTCTGTCACTAGCTGCTCTGCCGCTTCTAAGGTGCCGATGGGGTCGGGCAGCAGATATTTGGGGTCGGGGATAACTTCCAATTTGACAAAGTTATTGTCTTCCTGACCAAGGAGCTTAGCCATTTCTCGACCGAGGCGGGCAACACGGATGGCCTCTTCGGCCGTTTTGCATCCGGCGGTGTTGGGCAGCATCCAGATTTTGGACCAGTCCAGAGCTTCAGCGAGCCCTTCGTGCCCTGGGGCATTGGTTTGGACGCGACGGACGGCGACGGTGACAATTTCGCAGCCGCTGGCGTCGATGCTGGCGCGCATTTCATCGAAGTTTCGATATTTGCCGGTGCCGGTCATTAGGCGAGATTTGAATGGGCGATCGCCAATTACCAGCAGGTCATCGGCGCCGGTGGCACCGGTTTCGGAGAGATCAGTGCGGGGGGCGGTGGCCGAAATTGGAGATTGAAGGGTTTGCATAGGTATTTCTCGCTGCGGTCCTAAAGGATTTATCACGGTTTTTAACTACCTTTCTGGCTTCCTGTGGGGAATGCCGTTGGGCAGCGTGCCAAACTTTGGCGAACTTGGGTAGGACGGGAAGGCGAGCTTAAAAGACTTGCTATGGGGGGCGCTTAGTTTGAGAGAATTATTGGCGTGCCAATTGGTTGTACGCCCATCGGGTAAGTCAATTGAGCTGGGAAAATTGAGCCACAAAATTGAACTAAAAATCTGGAATGGGGACGGGAGTTTTGACGAAACCTTTGGGGCGATCGCTGGGCATTGTAGGAACGGATACGGGCGTGGGCAAAACGGCATTAACGGCAGCGCTGTATGCCTATTTCCGCCGCCATTTGTCCCAAACTACGGTGGCGTTGCATAAGCCAATCCAAGCGGGACCAGGCGATCGCGAGCAGTTTCAAACCCTATTCCAGCTTAACCAATCTCCCGAAAGCCTAAATCCTATTTATTTTCGCGATCCCCTTGCCCCACCGCTGGCGGCGGACCGGGAGGGGGTTCAGATTGATTTAGGGTTGGCGTGGGGAACCTTGTCCCAGCTTCAGCGGGACCACGATTTAACGCTGGTGGAAACTGCTGGGGGATTGGGATCGCCGATGACCTGGGAGTTAACGGTGGCGGATTTGATGGGAGATTGGCGGCTGCCGGTGATTTTGGTGGTGCCGGTGCGGTTGGGCTGTATTTCCCAGGCGGTGGCAAATATGGCGTTGGCGCGGCAGTGTAATTTGACGGTGAAAGGGATTGTGCTGAATTGCGGCGAGTCGCGATCGCCTGAGGAGCAACAACAATGGGCTCCTGTGGAGGCGATCGCCCAGCTCACCCGCGTACCGGTGCTGGGATACTTGCCCTATATTCCTGAGCCTTGGAGCATTGAAGGTTTGGCGGCAGCGGCGGCGGCGCTGGATTTAGAATATCTGGGGCTTCAGGAATTGTGCTCAATGACTGGGGCGGCCACTGTTTAGCCCAGGTTTGAGAGAGAAAAATAACAGTAAAGTCTAGAAAAAATGGCGAAATATATTCTTTTTGGTTCCTACTGCGAAGATGCGTTGGAAAAGCGAACTCCCTACCGCCAAGCGCACCTTGATGGTTTGGCGTCGCAGAAAGAATCGGGATTTTTAATTACCTTGGGACCCACAAAAGACAATACGAAGGTATTTGGAATTTACGAGGCGGAATCTGAGGGGGATGTGCGATCTGCCGTGGAAAATGACCCCTATTGGAAAAACGGAATTTGGACTGAATATGAAGTTAAAGAGTGGATTCAGGCGTTTTAGCGGCGTCTTGGCTGCTCCACTGCTAGTTACAACGATTCGTCGGCTTTAACCCACCAGCAAATTTTCTTCGGGATATCGCACTAAGCTGCGTTCAGGGTCTCCGGCGATCGCTGCCATAAACAGCAAAACGCCCACCCGCCCTAGATACATGGTTCCAATCAACACCAGCTTTGACAGTACGGAAAGGTTGGCGGTAATTCCCATGGAAAGTCCCACAGTGGCGAAGGCGGAAACGCATTCGAACAGAACCTGAATAAAGGGAATGTTGGGGTCGGCGATGGTCATTAACGTGGTGGATGCGAGCACTGTTCCCAAGGAGCCCATAAAGGTGGCGATCGCTTTAAAAACTAACGATGTGGGAATTTGTCGTCGATAGCAAATGACCGCTTCTTTACCGCGTAAAACGGCTTTTGTGCAGCTAATTAAAATGCGAACTGTGGTGGTTTTAATGCCGCCGCCGGTGCCTCCCGGACTGGCACCGACAAACATTAAACCGATGGTTAAAAATAGTGCCGGCGACCCTAAGTTTGCCATGTCAACGGTGTTGAATCCGGCGGTGCGGGTGGTCATGGATTGAAACCATGCGGCAATTAATTTGCCTCCCCAGGAAAGGCGGCCAAAGGTGCTGGGGTTGTTGATTTCAATGATGAAAAAGCCCACTAGTCCTAATATCCAAAGGGCGATGCTGGTGGTTAAAGAAGTTTTGAAATTTAACGAGAAATTGGAGCGGCTATTGCGTTGATAAAATTCTCGCGATCGCACCCGGTTTCTTCGTCTCAATATCAACCGTTGCCACTCACCGGAACGCACCCACACCACAATTTCCATAATGACCTGGTAGCCTACGGCGCCGCCAATAACCAATAACGACACTACGGTGTTTAGAAATGGATGGGTGACATACTCGGAAAAACTGTTGTCAAACAGGCTAAATCCGGCGTTATTAAAGGAATTAATGCTGTGGAAAATTGCCAGCCAAAGTCCTCGGCTCGCGCCATAGTCGGGGGCGAAAACTGAAAATAGTAAAAATATGCCGGTGATTTCAAAAATCAACGTCACGCTGATAATTGATTTCACCAAATTTCGTACGCCCGACAGCCCCGGTGTATCCAGAGTTTGTTTGAGAGCCACCTTTTCTCGCAAGGCAAACCGCTGACCGAACAGCAGCAGCAAAAATGTGGTGGCGGTCATATAGCCGAGCCCACCGATTTGTACCAGGCTGACCAGGGTTAGCTGCCCGAAGCCCGAGTAAAATTCCCCCACGTTCACCACCGATAGTCCGGTAACGCATACGGCAGAGGTGGCGGTAAATAGGGCGGTTAGGGGGTGAACCCAGGTGCCATCGCTGCTGGAAATGGGTAGGCACAACAGAATGGTGCCCACGGAAATTACCGCGAGAAATCCCAGGCAAATGCTGCGGGCAGGGGTCATAGTTTGCTTACGTCGCTAAAGCCGCCCACAGTTTATACGGACACGGGCTCAGATTGGCGATCGCCCTCCGCCTTTTCGGGGGACGCCCCAACGCCGCGCACCGCCTTAAACATGCCAAAGCGACAGAGCCCGGCACCAAACGCAATACGCATCAGGATTAGGGTGGGCACTTCCCGAGCTGACTTAATAAAGCCCGATACGCCAAATTTAATGAGCCCCGCCGGTCGTGCGATGCCCTGCCAGATGGAGTCGAGCCATGAGGGTAAGGTTTCCTGTGTCCAGTCGGCGGTGGTAACGCTGCCGTCGGTGTAGCCCGTTTCTTCCAATAATTCTGCAAATCCTTCGATGCTGGAAAATGCCGGGTGGGACCACTGGTCCAGAAGCTGTTTCATCACCGGTTTTTCCCAGCCGCTTAGGGGATTTTGGCGGTCGTCCCGCTGGTTCCAGTCCGCCACCACCAGGATTCCGCCGGGTTTTAGCACTCGCAACAGCTCCCGGGCAAAGGTGGCTTTGTCGGGCATATGGGGACCGGCTTCGATGGACCACACCACGTCAAAGCTGGCGTCGGGATAGGACAGGTTCATGGCGTCGTCCACTTTAAACTGCGCCGTTACGCCGTCGGGGGTTAGCTCGGTTGCTCGCGCTACCTGTTGGGGGCTGATAGTTACGCCGGTTACGTCGAAGTTGTAATCCTTTGCCAAAATTCGGCTGCTGCCGCCAATGCCACAGCCCACGTCCAATACCGTTGTGCCCGCGTCCAGCTTATCCAAGCCGCCCCACTTCACCATTTCGTGGACAAAATCTTCCTTCGCCTGCAAAAAGTCCGTGCGGCGCGGGGGACTGCCGTAGTGTCCCAGGTGGATATGCTCGCCCCAATAAAATTCCAGGATGCCGTCGTTGGTCCAATCATCGTAGGACTGGGCAACGGTGTCGGCGGACTCGTATTGGCGGGGGGTGATGAGGTAAATGGCGATCGCCACCACGGGCAGACCAACCAGTAAACCCAGCAGCACAGGAAAACTCATGGGATGTACACACTTTTTAACATTGGCGTTTGATTATTATAGTGCGCTGTCCCTTTTCCCCCTGTCTACAATTGGGTTTATTGGTGAATTGATTTAATTGCGGCACTGGTGGCGATCGCTCCTCTCCCATGACAGAAACCAACGACAATCAGCCAATCATCAACCAAACCCACAGCGGCAGTGGTGATAACGTCGCTGGGAATAAGGTGGTGAACAATTACTATCCGCAGCCGGAGACGACGGAGCGGACAGGGCGGGTTAATAATTTGGCGGGGCGGGGGATTGATGACCCTCGCCGGTTTGTGGGGCGGGGGGATGAGCTGCGGATTTTAGCCGAAAAGTTGGGGGCGGCTTCGGTGGTTGCCATTACCGGGCTGGTGGGGATGGGGGGCGTGGGGAAGTCGGAGTTGGCGGTGCAGTTTGCCAAACAATTTGGGACGGCGGAAAGATTTCCCGGCGGGGTGGTTTGGTTGTCGGGGTCCCAGTTTTTGTTGGATTTGGTGGGGGTGGCTCAGGGGGCGTTTTTGACTGTGGCGGATATGGAGCGGCTGGGGAAGTTGGAGACGGAGGGACAGAAGGCGCGGTTTTGTTGGGACCGTTGGCCCGCTGGCGATGTGTTGGTGGTTGTGGATGATGTGGTGGAATTTAAGGCTGGGATTAAGCCGTTGTTGCCGCCGGATAAACGGTTTCGGGTGTTGTTGACGACGCGGAATCGGAAGCTGTTGGCGAAATCCAATTGTGTGTTTTTGGATGTGTTGGATTTGGAGAAGGCGCTGGCACTGTTGACCGTTTGGGTTGGGGCGGAGCGGTTGGGGCGGGAGCGGGATTTGGCGGTGGAGTTGGTGGAGCGGTTGGGGCGGTTGCCGTTAGCGATCGATTTGGTGGGGGCGTATTTGCAGGAGGATGAGGATTTGTCGTTGGCGCGGTTGCTGGTGGGGCTGGAGGAGAAGGGGTTGAAGGCGACGGCATTGACCGAAGTGACGGAGGATGTGCAGGCGGAGCGGGGGGTGGCGGCGGCGTTTGAGTTGAGCTGGGAGCGGTTGTCGGCGGGGGCGCAACGGTTGGCAGTGTTGTTGGGATGTTTTGGGTTGGCTCCGGTGCCTTGGGATTTGGTGCAGCAGTGTTTACCGGAGGAAGATGGGGAGCAGTTGGACCATTGGCGCACCCGAGAGCTACAGCGCCTGAGCTTATTTGAACGGCAGGGGGAGGGGCTTTATGGGTTGCATCCGTTGATTTGGCAGTTTTTCGGGGAGAAAAGAGCCCGCTTCCAGGACGGGGAGGCATTGCAACAGCGCTTTTTAAACACCCTGGTCGCCATTGCCAAAACCGTTCCCCAAGTTCCCACCCTGTCGGACCAAAACCGCACCCGCGCCGCCGTCCCTCATTTAGAACACGCCACCGAATTCACCGACCAGATTGCTGCTGAAGATAGCGAATACACTTGGCCATTCACTGCCCTAGCCCGCCTGGCGCAATCCCAAAGCCTTTGGCAGCAGGCGGTACAGTATCGACAAAACGCCCTAAAAACCACCGAAACTCGCCAGGGAGCGAACCATCCCGACACCGCCACCAGCTTGAATAATTTAGCGGAATTGTATTGGTTTCAGGGACGTTATGAAAAAG